>NZ_DATITZ010000280.1:0-5839 GCF_035467215.1 Thiocapsa sp.
GTCAAGATCGCCTCCTCCACGGGGCGGTCCAACAGATCGAGCGCAAGCCGACCGAGGCATTCGCGGATCTGCTCGACGAAGGCCGCGGCGTCCCGATCGATACCCGCGACGCGCGTCCTCAAGAGGGTCCCGGCCTCGATCTTCGCCACCGCATCCGCGATCACCTGCAGATCGTCCGAGACCTCGCCCGGGCCGGCATCCGGCGCGAACCCGAGCTCGGTCATGAGGGCGGTCCAGTCCGTCTGCCAAGCGGCATGCTCCTTCTCTGCGTCCGATCGCTCGCGACTCAGGCGTCGAGCGCGTTCTTGCAGCTCCGCGACCTCGCGCTCCAGCGCAAGGCGCGTGCGCGCGCCCTGCTCCGCGGCACGCTGCCGACCCTCTGCCAACCCGATGAGCCCCCCGATCTCGGGCGTGGCGAGCGCCGCGGATCCAGGGTCGACGCTCGCGCCCCGGGTGCCGAGTGCGCTCAGGAGCGCCGCGCGATGCGATGCCCGAACCGCCTCGCGGGTCGCGATCCGTTCGCGCAGCTCCTCGGCCTGGCGGATCTGCTCCCGAAGCCGCGCGGCGCGCGCCAGCCAAGGCAGCATCTCGGACGGCGGCAGCGGGGTCAGGCCGCAGGGTGACCAGAGTCCGTGCCATGCCTCCTCCGAACGGGTGACAGACAACGCCAGCTCGGCCAGAGCGCGCTCGGCCGCGTCCAGCTCACGCTGCGCGACCTCCAGTCGCGCGCGGGTCGTCGCCCGGTCATGGACGCGTCCCGCCTCGCGACGCAGCCGATCGGCGACCTCGTCAGCCCCGGCCAGTGACCCCTCGAAGGCAACCGCAAGGGGTGCCTCAGTATCGTACAGCCGTGCCTCGGCGACGACATCCTCGCCGGCGAGCCATGCCCGCTTCACAAGCAGCCAGCCCCGATCGCGATGCGCGCGGGACTGCATCAGATCCTCCTCGGAGGGCACCGAGCCGCTTAGCTCCAACACCCGCAGGGCCTCTTCACAGCGCAGTCGCTCGCTGCTCAGCTCAGAGCGCTTCGACTCCAATGCCTGCCGTTGCTCGTTCAGCGCGCGGGACTCGTCCGCGAAGCGTCGCAGACTCTCCTCGTCCGGCAGCGGTGCGGCAAGAAGATCGGTCAACCCGCCCGACCAGAGACCGAGTGCGGACAGCCCCTGCTCGCACGTCTTCAGGTGCGCCGCCAGCGCCAGCCGTTCCTCGATCAGCGTTTGATCCAGGTCTCCAGCACGGCGCGCGGCGTCGAGCGCGGTCTGTAGATCGGTCGAAACCACGGCCGGGGGCAGCGCGGCAAGCGCGGCGGTGCGCAACCCGAGGTGCTCCTGCGTTTCGGCAAGATCGGCACGGGTCTTGGCGAGCGCATCGATCACGGCGGCTTTACGGGCACCGAGCTCGGTCGCGCGTCGTCTGCGCGAGAGCAGCAGCGTCAGTCGGGTCACGTCGGCAGACGCCGGATCGCGTGCGAGGTCCGGTCTCACCTGCTGCAATAGGGTACTGGCCTCGGACTCTCGGCGCGCCAGCTCGGCGACCAGCTCGGTGCGATCCTGCGCGGCCTTGCGATGGCTGCCGAGCCGCTCGCGCAGATCATCGATCGACTCGGACTCCCGAAGCAGATCCTCCGACACGGCATCGCTCTGCTCGCGAACGAGCGCGCGCAACCCATCCAGGCGGTGCTGCGCATTGGCACGGGCCTCGGCGGCCCGAGCCAGTTTGGCGACCGCCTCCTCGCGGCGCGTTGCAAAGTCATCCGCGAGTACGGGCACGGCGCCGATCCCGTCCAACTGCTCCTGCAGCCGGGTCATGCGCACGAGATCCGGGAGGGTGCGCCGAATGCGTTCGAGCCGGCTGCGCTCGAGCGACATCTGCGCGATCTCCGCGTCCATCGCCGCCAGCTCACGAATCGTCCGATCGAGCGACGCCTTGGCCTGCTCCCATTCACGGACCGACAGGCTCGCCTCCCGGACGCGACGCTCGGTCTCGCCGAGCTCGCCGATCAGCGCATTGATCCGGGGCTTGGACGCGCGCGGCAGAAAGAGCCCGTTGGCCTCTTGGTCGAGTCGATCCAGAACCCGGTGGATCGCGGTCGCGCCGAGCGCGGTCCCGAACAGCGCCTCGGCCTCCCTGCCGCGCTCTTCGAGCAGGGTTTGGCCGCCGCCGACCAAGCTCTCGTAATCGATCCCGAAGAGACGCTCGAACAGGCCGTCGTCCACCTCGCCCAGAAAGGGCAAGAGCGCATCCTCGCCGATCGCGTTCCCGGCGCAGTCGAGCAGGGTGCTCTTGCGGCCTTTGCGTCGGACGAACTCAACCTCGTCGCCGTTGCGGTTGCGCAGACGTCCGCCGAGACGCAGCTCCTGCTTGCCGTGTCGGAAGTCATCGCGGGTGCGTTCGTGGATCCCGAAGAGCAAGCCGCGCAGTGCACGCAGGGCCGAGCTTTTTCCGGCCTCGTTGGGACCGAAAACCAGGTGCAGGCCCTCGCAGCCGCCGCTCAGATCGAGACGGCGGTCGGTGAAGGGGCCGAATGCGCGCAGGTCCAGCTCCAGGATCTTCATCCGGCCCCCTCCTGCGGATCGCCTTGCCCGCGCAGCCGCTCCACCAGGAGTGCCTTCACGTCATCGAGGCAGCCGGACAGATACTCGGGGTCGGATGGATCGAACGGATCATCGCCGCCGCGCAAGGCAGGCGGCAGCTTGAGTGCCAGCGCCTCGACCTCCTCGCTCAGGGCGGAGAGACGCTCGCCGTCGACCTCCAAGGCATGGATGGTGCGCAGCAGGCCGCCGAAGGCATCCTCGCGCGACAGCTCGGAAACCGCCGTCGACGGATGCGTCTCCACGACCAGCTTCTCGATCCACACATCCGCCAAGCCCGCGGATGAGACCAGGGCCCGACACTCGTTGACCAAGCGCTCATGCTCGGCGTGCAGGCGCGAATGGATCGGACTGCGCCCGGTCAGACGAAGACGTGTCGCGAGAAGACGGCCCTCGGCCGCGTCCGACGCCTCGGCAAGCGCATGCTCGACCAGTGGGAGAATCTGTTCCAGGCTACGTGCGTCGGTCACATCCACCGGACAGATCGCCCACCGCACGACATCGAGCGCCCTCGCCTCGATCTCCGTGACCTGGCCCTCCTCGACCCGCACCAGGGTGCAGCCTTTCGGTCCGGTCTCGCGGATATGGCGGCCCTGGATGTTGCCCGGATAAAGGATGTAGGGGTCCTCCGCGATCAATTCGCGCTGATGGACATGCCCGAGCGCCCAATACTGGTACCCTTTGGCTCTCAAGCCATCAAGGGTGCAGGGGGCGTAGGGCTCATGGCCGGGTCGCCCATCGAGCGAGGTGTGAAGCAAACCGATGTTGAAGAGTGCGGGATCGCCTTGCGGATAGGCCCGGGTCAGGTCGTCCGTCACCGCGCGGCTCGGAAACCCTTGACCGTGAATGGCCACGCCGAGGTGCTCCAGGACCCAGGTCTCTGGCGCGCGCGTGGCGAAGACCGAGAGATTCGGCGGCGGGCGCAGCGCCTTGGTGATCTGGCTTGCGGCATCGTGGTTGCCGGCGATCAGGAAGGCCGGGATCCCGTGATCGTTGAGACGACCCATCTGGCCCGAGAAGAAGAGTCCGGTGTTGTAGTCCCGCCAGTCCCCGTCGTAGATGTCGCCGGCCAGCAGGACGAAGTCGACAGACTCCTCGATGGCGAGTGCGACCAGGTTCTCGAAGGCCCGGCGGGTCGCGCCGCGGATCTCCTCGACCGGCGCGCCCTCGTAGCGTTCCAGTCCGCGCAGCGGGCTGTCGAGATGCACATCGGCGGCATGCAGGAATCTCAAGGCGATCTCCTCGTTCCGTGTGTTTTGGTCCGTGTCACCGATGCCGCGCCGGTGTCCCGGACGGGTTCGCCCGGCTCGATTTCCGGGTGTGCAGCGCCATCTCTACGCTGTGCCGGGATCAACTCAACCAGAAGAGGCCGCCGATGATCAGATCCAAGATCACTCAGCGCAAGCGATCCGACTCGCCGCCGCATCGGCACGACACCGGCGCCGCTCGCGCCTGGTCGCTGATTCTGAGTGCCGCGCGACTCGCGCGCAACGCGGCCTGGTCGCTCGACCATCCGCTGGCCCTGCGTGCCGACCCCGACGGACGGGTGTCGCCGGTCGATCCGGCGCGTCGCTCGCGAGCGGACCTGGTCTGGCTGCCGCACTCGGGCTGGCGCCCCGGAGAACGGACCATAGATCATTCCGAGGATCCCCGGGGCGATGAACACGCCCGGGCACTCTTCGACCTCTACCTGCCCTTGTGCCGCCCGCATCCGGGTCCCGTGGAGGTCATCGCCCACCTCGGTCAGAGCATCGACGGTTACATCGCCACGGCCGACGGGGATGCCCGCTTCGTGACCGGCGAGGCCAACATTCGCCACCTGCACCGCATGCGTGCGCTCAGCGATGCCGTGCTGGTCGGGGCCGAGACCGTCGCCGCGGACGATCCGCGCCTGACCACCCGGCTGGTTCCCGGACCGCATGCGGTACGGGTGGTCTTGGACCCGCGCCGACGTCTCTCCCCCGCGCGTCATCTGTTCAACGACGGCGAGTCCGCGACACTGCTCTGTTGCGATCGCGCCCGCATCCGGCCCGGCGAGCAGCATCACGGGCAGGCCGAGCTGATCGGGGTACCGGCCGTGTCCGACGGGCTCGATCTGGGCGCGCTCCTGGGCGGGCTCGCCGAGCGGGGTCTGCGCAGGATCTTCATCGAAGGCGGCGGGACCACGGTTTCGCGGTTCCTGCAGGCCGGGTTGCTGTCGCGCCTGCAAATCGCGGTCGCCCCGCTCGTGATCGGCAGCGGTCGACCCGGGGTGCGACTGCCGCCGACCGAACGCTTGGCGGATGCCTTGCGCCCGGCGACGCGCATCTTTCGTATGGGCGAGGATGTGCTCTTCGACTTCGAGCTGAGCGCAGGCACGTCGGCGTCGGCGCCGGAATATACCGCCGATGTGATCCCCCGGGATAGGCTCGACGAAGAGGCGATCATCCGAGCGGAGCTCTCCCGCATCCGCTAAACCGCTTCCAGAGCGACATGCGTAACTTTCGTTCTGCGATGAGCTTTGGACATGTCCTCGATATCGGTGAGACGCGGTTTAAAATTTGCTGTTTTTTAATGCCTTAAACCGCGCCAGCTCCGACAAGCGTTGGAGCTGGCGCGGCCAAGCCACTGCAACGAATGACGCATACCGCGACGGGCGCGGTTTAAGCCCGCCGCGGAATGGCGAGAAGATCGCGATGACCGACGATGATTCGGGAGCAACCCCGCGCCACGGCAGCGAGCCGAACCGCCTCCCAGTGCGCGATCTGCGCCTGCTCCGATGCAGGTGCCTCTTCGCGGGCTGCCCGAGACCAGCCGCGGATCAGGGCCGCCTGCAGCTCCCGTTCCGAGCGTCGGATCTTCCAGTCGCTCGTGCGCACCTCGATCCAATAGCCCTGCGCAGCCGCCAGGATCGCCAAGCGACCGTTCGCGCCGGGTCCAAGCGCCGGGCCGAATCCCTTGTCGCGACACTGATGGCGATTCACCGCCTCGATCACCTCGCGATCGAGGCTCAAGGCGGGCTCGAAGGCGACACGCCCGTCGTAGGTCAAGGCCGTCAGGATCGGAGCGCGAACCTTCGCGCACTGCGAGACCAACCTGGCGAGCCAGGTCTCCGACACCAGGTCGAGCAGCGCCGAGGCCGTGACCAACCCGATGCCGTCGAGCGGAAGATCGGCCAAGTCACGCGCGAGGTCGAAGCGACGCGGCGCCAGCGTGCAGGTCAGGTCAGGCTCGGCCCCCGTGACCCGTTGATCGGTCGCGTCCCAATC
>NZ_DATITZ010000281.1:0-9978 GCF_035467215.1 Thiocapsa sp.
GATCGGTGCCAATCGTGCCGGGTTGACCCGATTGCGGGGACTGATCGACGGCCTCGGCGTCGCGGCCTACGTGTCGGCGATCCGGGCACTCGACGACTATGCCGAGCGCCTTGCCCGTGCAGCCCTCGGCACGATCCCGGCGGGACGCTACGACTTCGAAGACCTGATGGACGACGATGGGCAGGGGACCGAGGCGATCCCGATCCGGGTCACCCTCGATGTGACGCCCGAGCGGATCCATGTCGATTTCGCAGGCACCGCACCGCAGGTCGCCGGCAACATCAATTGCCCGCTCTCGGTCGCCGCGGCCGCCGTGTTCTACGTCTTTCGCTGTCTCATGCCGCCACAAACGCCCGCCTGTGCCGGAACCTTCCGCTCGATCGGCCTGAGTGCGCCGCCCGGCTGCTTGCTCAACGCGCAGCGCCCGGCAGCCGTGGCCGCGGGCAATGTCGAGACCAGCAGCCGCGTGGTGGATGTCGTGCTGGGCGCGCTGGCTCAAGCGATCCCGGATCGCATCCCGGCGGCCAGTCAGGGCAGCATGAACAACCTAGCGGTCGGCAGCGCCGAGACCGGCGCCGCCTGGGATTACTACGAGACCATCGGCGGCGGCATGGGCGCGGGGGCGACCGGCGGCAGTTGGTCCGGCGTTCAGACCCACATGACCAACACGCTGAATACGCCCATCGAGGTCCTGGAGACGCGCTTTCCGCTGCGGGTGTCGCGGTATGCCTTGCGATCCGGATCGGGAGGCCGAGGGGCACGCGCCGGCGGCGATGGCTTGATCCGCGAGCTGACCTTTCTCGCACCGGCCGAGGTGACGCTGCTGACCGAGCGCCGTCGGATCGCGCCTTGGGGCCTCGCGGGTGGCGGCCCCGCGCGCGCCGGCCGCAATCGGCTCAATGGCGAAGAGCTGCCGCCCAAGGTCACTCTTCATGTCGAGCCTGGAGATCGCCTCGCCGTGGAGACACCCGGCGGCGGCGGTTGGGGGCGCGAGCCGGAGCCGGAAGGTATAAGTCGCGATTGATTTCCTTTGCGTCCTTCGCGCCTTTGCGGTTCAAATCCAGGATCACAAAACGGGATCGCCGACGCGCGATCCCGACCTGACGGGAGCGGTCCGATGTGCGGTATCTGCGGTGAGTTGAGATTCGACGGCGCCCCGGCCGACCTGGAGACCATCCAGGCCATGATGGGCGAGCTGGTGCGGCGTGGGCCGGACCACGGCGGGAGCTACAGCGGCGGTGCGCTCGGGTTCGGGCATCGGCGCCTTTCCATCATCGACCTCTCGGTGCGCTCCAATCAGCCGATGGTCGATGCCGAGCTGGGCCTCGCGCTGGTCTTCAACGGGACCATCTACAACTACCGGGCGCTGCGTCGCGAGCTGCAGGATCTGGGCTACCGATTCTTCTCCGAGGGCGACAGCGAGGTCATCCTCAAGGCCTGGCACGCGTGGGGAAGCGACTGCTGCGCGCGCCTGCACGGGATGTTCGCCTTCGCCGTCTGGGACGCCAATCAGCAGGTGCTCTTTCTCGCACGCGACCGCTTCGGGATCAAACCGCTCTACTGGTCCGAGCAAGGCGGAACGCTGCGTTTTGCCTCCAGCACGCAGGCGCTTCTGGCGGGCGGCGGGGTGGATACGGCCATCGACCCGGTCGCGCTGCATCATCTCTTTACCCTTCATGCCGTGGTCCCCGCGCCGCGCACTATCCTGCGCGGGGTGCGCAAACTCACGCCCGGACACTGGCTGCGGTTCGACGCTCGCGGCGGCCGGACCGAAGGCACTTACTGGCGTTTGGATGCCACGCGCCCGGCCGAGCCCCGGAGCGACGCGGATTGGCTGGAGGCGATCCACGTCGCTCTGCGCCACGCGGTGAAGATCCGCAGCGAGGTGGCGGACGTGCCGGTCGGGGTGCTGCTCTCGGGCGGGCTGGATTCAAGCCTACTGGTCGCCCTGCTGGCGGAGGCCGGCGTGTCGGACCTGCACACCTTCTCGGTCGGTTTCGAGGACACGCCGGAAGAGGCCGGGAGCGAGTTCCAGTATTCGGATCTCGTTGTCGAGCGCTACGGCACGCGGCATCACCGCTTCCTGGTCCCCAACGCGCAGGTCCTGCAGCGTCTGCCCGAGGCGATCGACGCCATGACCGAGCCCATGTTCGGTCAGGACGCCGTGGCCTTTTATCTCCTGGCCGAGCAGGTCTCGCGCGAGGTCAAGGTGGTGCAGTCCGGCCAGGGCGCGGACGAGGTCTTCGGCGGCTATTTTTGGTATCCGCGCATCGCCGCCGAGCGTGAGGGCTCGCCGGTCGAACGCTTCGCCAAACACTATTTCGACCGCGACCACGACGAATACCTGCGGATGGTCACAGATGCCTATGCAGGCGAGGACCACACCTCCGCGCTGATCGCCGAGCGCCTGGCCGAGCCCGACGCGGACGAGCTGCTGGATGCGGTCCTGCGTCTGGACGCAACGACACTGATCGTCGACGACCCGGTCAAACGGGTCGACAACATGACGATGGCCTGGGGTCTCGAGGCGCGGGTGCCCTTCCTGGATCACCACTTGGTCGAGCTGGCCGCGCGCTGCCCGCCCGAGCTCAAGCTGCGCGAGGGCGGAAAATATCCGCTGAAGGCGATGGCGCGCGGACTCCTCCCGGATGCCGTCATCGACCGACCTAAGGGGTATTTCCCGATGCCGGCGCTCAAATACGTACGTGGTCCCTTCCTGGAGCTGATGCGCGATGTGCTCGCGTCACGAGCAAGCCAAGAGCGCGGCCTCTACCGCCGGGCCTATCTGGATCAGCTACTCGCTGCGCCCGACATGCACCACACACGCATCCAAGGCAACAAGCTGTGGCATCTCGCGCTTTTGGAGCTTTGGTTGCAGCGCAATGTCGACTCGACAGGATAAGCGCGATCGCACCGGGAAGTGCAAGGACCCAACCGGGAGACATGACCCCTCCCCTTTCGGGGTAGCTTGAAAACCTAATCAGCGTCCCGAACCTTTGCGGATCGGTCGTCAACAAGCCTACGAGGTCAGCGATGGATGTTTTGGAGCGAATCGGCGAGCAGGTGAAGACCAACCCGGTCGTCATCTACATGAAGGGCACACCCCAATTTCCGCAGTGCGGCTTTTCGATGCGGGCTTCGGCCGCGTTGCAGGAGTGCGGCGTTCCCTTTGCCTACGTGAATGTCCTGCAGGATCCCGAGATCTTCGAGAATCTGCCGCGCTATGCCGACTGGCCGACCTTCCCCCAGATCTATATCGACGGCGAGCTGGTCGGCGGCTGCGACATCACCTTGGAGCTTCACGCGGGCGGCCAGCTCAAGAGCATGATGGAAGAGGCGGCTGCCAAGCACGCCTGAGCGCTCGGTGCAGGGGTTGGCGAGTTCTGATCCCTCCGATCGTTTTCGCGCCCGTTTACATCGGTTCCCTCTCTTCCCAAACCCGCACCGGATCGAGCTCGCGCCAGCGATTCACGACGGTGCAAAACAGACGCGCGGTCTGCTCGGCGTCGTAGATCGCCGAGTGGGCCTCGCTGCTCTGCCAGCCGAGCCCCGCCTCCTTTGCCGCACGCGCCAACACGGTCTGACCGAACATCAGGCCGGACAGGGTCACGGTGTCGAAGACGCTGAAGGCGTGAAACGGGTTACGCTTGAATCCGGTCCGCTCGACGGCCGCCTTCACGAAACCGAGGTCGAAGTGGGCGTTGTGCCCGACCAGGATCGCCCGATTGCACCCGGTCGATTTGACCGCCTTGCGGATCGGCGTGAGGATACGGGTCAAGGCATCCCATTCCGAGATCGCATCCCGGAAGGGGTGGTCGGGATCGATCCGGTTGAACGCCAACGCGCTCGGGTCGATCTCCGAGCCGACAAAGGGCAGTACGTGACAGGCAATCGGAGCAGCCGGCTCGACTCGCCCGTCGGGAAGCATTCGGATGATAATGGCGGCGATCTCCAGCAGGGCATGCCGCTGAGCGTCGAAACCGGCTGTTTCGACATCGACCACCACCGGCAGAAAGCCCCGAAAGCGCGCGGCGATCCCTTCTCTCATTTTGGGTTCTTGGTTCATGGCGACAGCATAAGTGGCGCACGGATGAATGCCAAACACCGTGATCGTGGCGGCACGTCGCCGTGGCCGTCGTTCCGTGCCGTTGCGGGTTGCACTCGGCTCCCCGCGCTGCCCGAGGTGGACCATGTCGTCCACCTCGCCCGACGGGGCGCGCCATGATCGCGCGACTCCTGCTCGCCGCATTACTCGCGACCGGAACCTGCACCCGGGCCGATTCATCGACGATCGCCGACGCACCCGCAGGGTCCGCCGCGACGCAGGGTATCCTCTTCGAGATCCGCCCCCCGACAGGTGCCCCTCCGAGCTTTCTCTTCGGCACGATCCACAGCGAGGATCCTCGAGTCGTGGAGCTGCCCGTGCCGGTAAGTAATGCCTTCGATACGAGCCCGAACGTCGCCCTCGAGGTGGTCCCGGATGCCTCCGCCATCATTCGGGCGATGATCACCATGGCCTACACCGACGGTCGCCTGTTGCGCGACGTTCTACCCGCAGACCTCTACCAGGAGACCACCGATGCCCTCGTCGGCATCGGGATGCCCGAGGAGGCGTTCAAGGACCTCAAGCCCTGGGCCGTCGTAACCCTGCTCAGCAGCCCGCCTTCCGAGACAGGCGAGTTCCTGGACATGCTGCTCTTTCATCGGGCGGTCGCGGACGGCAAGCGGGTCGAGGGTCTTGAAACCATGACCGAGCAGCTCGCCGTCTTCGACGCACTCTCCGAGACCGATCAGATCACGCTGCTGCGCGAGACGCTGGCGACGGTCGAGCAACTGCCGCTCGTTTTCGAGGCACTGATCGCCGCCTATGTGGAACGCGATGTCGATAAGCTGCAGCACCTCAGCGAGCAGCACCTCGAGGACACCGACCCCCGACTCGCCACACTCTTCCAAGAGGTGGTCATCGATTCACGCAACCGCCGCATGCTCGAGCGCATGGAGCCCCTGCTGGCCGAAGGTGGCTGGTTCATCGCGATCGGCGCCCTGCATCTTCCCGGCGATCAGGGCGTCGTTGCGCTGCTGCGCAAGCGCAACTACGGCGTTACGGCTATCTTTTAACCTAGATCCGGCAGTTGAACGGCCCCTGGAGTGCGTCCCGCACGGTGTCCGGCAAGGCGCAACGAGGCGGCGTAGTGGTTCTACGCCAACGAGTTGCAACGCAGTCGGGCGCCGCGCGGGGCGTGCTCCAGGGGCCGTAGCGACCGTCACCCGACGGGTGACCAAGCAGGTCGCTGGATTTGTTCTTTTATCCGTCCGTTGCATGGGGCAATAAGCGGTCAACTGTCGGATCTAGGTTTAAGGCGTGCCCCGGCACGGGCCGAGCGAGGCACGGGCTGTGATAGCATTTGCACAACGTGTCGCGAGAGATCAGCTACGCATGAAGGACCGTGATTTGAGCGCCTATCGACAACTGACTTGGCTGGGGGTCTTGGTCATCCTGCTGCTCGGCGCGGGCTGCACCACCTCGCCGAGCCGGATCTCGGAGCCCCGCGACCCGCTTGAGCCTTTCAATCGGGCCGTCTTCCGGTTCAATACGGATTTCGACAATGCCTTTTTCAAGCCGGTTGCGAAGGGGTATCAGGCCATCACGCCGGACCCGGTCGAACGTGGCGTGACCAACTTTTTCGGCAATCTCGCCGACGTCACTTCGTTCGTCAACAACGTGCTGCAGTTCAAGATGTCGCGTGCCGGCAGCGATGTCGGGCGGCTCTTCATCAACTCGACGGTCGGCGTGCTGGGCTTCGTCGATGTCGCGACCAACGTGGGCTTGCCGAGCTACAAGGAAGATTTCGGTCAGACACTCGGCTACTGGGGACTCGACTCGGGCGCCTTCATCATGTTGCCGCTCCTGGGACCGAGCAGCGTGCGCGACGCCTTCGGCGATGTCGGCGATGTCTTCACGGATCCCTTGTTCAACCTCGATCCCCTCTTCGACATCGATCGGGACCACATCTACTGGGGTCTGATTGCGCTGCGGGCGATCGACAAGCGAGCCAACTATTTGGCGACCAGCGAGATCCTCGAGGACGCGGCCATCGATCCCTACATCCTGCTGCGTGACGCCTATCTGCAGCGACGTCACTATCGGGTTCACGATGGCAATCCGCCGACGATCGAAGGTGAAGAGGACTTCTGGGACGAGATCGATTTCGACAACGATCCGGGCTAAACCGCGTCCGCAGCGATTTGCTTTGGCTTGAGCTCGCCGTTGAGGCATGCCCGATCAACGAGGTCCGGAGCCGACGCGGTTTAGGGACAAAAAACTTTGCGATCTCCGCGAAAAAGCATGAAGCTGGCCGCTAGGGTGGACGAGCGCTAGCGAAGTCCACCGAACCCTGCGCCGGCGCTGGTGGACTGCGCTGCGCTTGTCCACCCGTTTCGATCAGCGACGTGGCCGGGTTGATGGACAAGGTCCGTCGACGCAACGCCTCAAGCCATCAGACGCCAGGCAACGGCTTCACCGGCACGTAAGGGCACTACTCGGCTGGTTCCGAAGGGATAGGACGCCGGCACGGTCCAAGGCTCGCGGCTCAGACGAATGGTGTCGGTGTTGCGCGGCAGGACGTAGAAGTCCGCGCCATGGTGACTCGCGAATCCCTCCAGACGCTCCAGCGCCCCCGCCTGCTCGAACACCTCGGCATAAAGCTCGATGGCGGCATGCGCGCTGAAGGCCCCGGCACAACCGCAGGCGCTCTCCTTGCCTTCGATCGCATGCGGGGCGCTGTCGGTGCCGAGAAAGAACCGCGGATGGCCGCCGGTCGCGGCCGAGACCAACGCAAGTCGATGCGTCTCGCGCTTGAGGATCGGCAGGCAGTACAGATGCGGGCGAATTCCGCCGGCCAGCATGGCGTTGCGGCTGTACAGCAGGTGATGGGGCGTGATGGTCGCGGCCAGGGTTGGCGGTCCGTCGCGCACGAATTCGACAGCCTCGGCGGTCGTCACATGCTCGAAGACGACCTTGAGGTCCGGGAACGCCCGGACGATCGGCTCCAGGCGCTCCTCGATGAAGCGCTGCTCGCGGTCGAAGATGTCGACCCGGTCGTCTGTGACTTCGCCGTGCACCAAAAGGGGTAGACCGACGCGCTGCATCGCCTCGAAGACCGGATAGCGTCCGAGCAGGTCCGTGACCCCGTTTTCCGAGTTGGTGGTCGCACCGGCCGGATAGAGCTTGCAGGCAAAGACCTGGCCGCTCGCCTTGGCCGTGGCGATCTCGTCCGGGCTCGTCTCGTCGGTGAGATAGAGCGTCATCAAGGGCTGAAAATCGCTGCCGGGCGGCAGTGTATCCAGGATGCGGGCCCGGTAGGCGAGCGCCCCGGCGGTATCCACGACCGGCGGTTTGAGATTGGGCATCACGATCGCCCGTCCAAAACAACGCGCGGTGTGGGCGAGCACATGCCCCAAGACATCCCCGTCGCGCAGATGCAGATGCCAGTCGTCCGGCCGAGCGATGCAAAGCTCCGTGATCTCGGCCATCTCAAACAAGCCGATAGCGCGCCCCGCAATAGGGACAGGTCGCCTCGTGGCTCGGCTCGTCTTCGATCGGCAGATAGACCCGAGGGTGCATATTCCAGACGGGCGCACCCGGCAGGGGGCAGGACAGCGGCAGATCCTTGCGGCTGACCTCGATCAGCTCATGCGCGTTCCGCGTCTCGACAGCGGCATTGGACATCGGCAAGGTCTCCATCGAATGATATGAACGGGCAGATCCCGAAAAGAATCCACGAGGCCCGCGAGTGCATTGTCTTCTCTTTAAATCGCGTCAGCTCCGGCGGTGAATCATTGCCCCGGCATCAATCCAACCGATACCGGTCCGAACCATCACCGGACGCGATTTAAACCGGGGTGAGCCATTCCGGGTAAGCCGGAAGACGCCCGTGCACCAGATCGAAGTAGAGGCTCTGGAGCTGCTCGGTAATGGGACCCCGCCCGCCGTTGCCGATGGCCCGACCGTCGACCTCGCGGATCGGCGTCACCTCCGCGGCGGTGCCGGTGAAGAAGGCCTCGTCGGCGATATAGACCTCGTCGCGGGTGATGCGCTTCTCGACCACCTCGATCCCGAGCTCGCGCGCCAGCGTTATGACGGTACGCCGGGTGATGCCGTCGAGGGCGGATGTCAGGTCAGGCGTGTAGAGCACACCTTTGCGCACGATGAAGACGTTCTCGCCGCTGCCTTCCATGACAAACCCGGAGGTATCGAGCAGCAGGGCCTCGTCGTAGCCGTCGCGCAGCGCCTCTTGGAGCGCCATCATGGAATTCATGTAGTTGCCGTTGGCCTTGGCGCGACACATGGTGACGTTCACATGATGACGCGTGAAGGAGGAGACCCGCACGCGGATGCCTCGCTTCATGTTCTCTTCGCCGAGATAGGAGCCCCACTCCCAGGCGGCGACGATGCAGTGCACCTTGAGGTTGTCGGCACGCAGACCCATGCCCTCCGGGCCATAGAAGAACATCGGACGGATATAGGCCGAGTCGAGGTTGTTCTCGCGCACGGCGATCCGCTGGGCCTCGTCGATGGTCTCTCGGTCGAACGGCGCCTTCATGCCGAGGATATGCGCCGAATCGAACAGGCGATCGGTATGCTCGCGCAAACGGAAGATTGCGGGACCCTGCTCGGTGCGGTAGGCGCGCACACCTTCGAAGACACCCATGCCGTAATGGAAGGTGTGAGTCAGGACATGCGTCTTGGCCTCCCGCCAGGGCACCATCTCGCCGTTGTGCCAGATCAGGCCATCACGGTCTTCCATCGTTGCCATCGTCGACTCACTCCGGTTGCATCGGGATCAAGGTCCCGTTTCGATTCGAGAGACCGCCCTCAGGACGCAGGGTCGTCCATCAAGGCGAGCCACAAGGACTGGACGCGCTCGCGCTCGGGCAGCAGATCCGCGTCCGCGATCGTTTTGGGCTGCTCCTGCAGGGCGCTGCGGTGATAGGCCGCCCGCAGTGTCTTGTAGGCGGCAGTCAGGTCTTCGGCCGCTCGCCCGGGCAGCAGATCGAGCCGTCCGAGTGTTTCGAGCAGGCGGATATTGTCCGTCCAGTCGGCCAGCGCCGGATGCCCCGACGCCCAACGTAAGACCGCGTATTGAACCATAAACTCGATATCCGCAATACCGCCCGGGCCTTGCTTGAGATCGAAACGACTGCCGCCGCTTTTGTCGAGATTCGCACGCATCTTCGCGCGCATTTCCCGCACGTCCTTGCGCAGCTGCTCGGGGTCGCGCTCGCGGCAAATGATCTCGCGCCGCAGCGCGCCGAAACGAGTCGCCAACTGCGGATCACCGGCCACGGGCCGCGCGCGGATCAGGGCCTGATGCTCCCAGGTCCAGGCATCGTTCGATTGATAGGCGTCGAAGGCCGCAAGCGAGCGCACCAGCAACCCGCGGTTTCCGTCCGGGCGCAGACGCATGTCGATCTCGTAGAGCACGCCCGAGGGGGTTTGGGTGGTCATCATGTGGATCATGCGTTGGCCTAGACGCATGAAGAACTGCTCGTTGCTGATCTCCTTCGCCCCGTCGGTCATGGCCGTTTGCGACTCGGTGCCGTGGATGAAGACCAGATCCAGGTCCGACCCGTAGCCCAGCTCGATTCCGCCGAGCTTGCCGTAGCCCAGCACGAGAAAACCGGTCTCCTCCCCGATGATCTCGGTCGGGCGGCCGTGGCGCTGCACCAGATGATCGAAGGCCAGCCGAAGGACGCGCCGAATCGATACCTCGGCGATCTCGGTCAGATAGTCGCTCACCACCATGAGCGGAATGACCTCTGTCAGGTCGGCGGCGGCCACGCGGAGCATGTTGCCCTGCGAGAACTGGCGCAGACGCTCCATCTGCTGCTCCAGGTCATCGGGATCGACATGCAGCAGGAGTGAATCGAGCTCGGCTTCCAGATCGACCCGCCGCAGGGGTGCGTAAAGTCGACGCG
>NZ_DATITZ010000282.1:0-2547 GCF_035467215.1 Thiocapsa sp.
CGGTCGACCAGGATCTCGAGGTGGAGCTCGCCCATCCCGGAGATGATCGTCTGCCCCGACTCCTCGTCGGTGCGCACGCGGAACGACGGGTCCTCCTGGGCGAGGCGGTTCAGCGCGATGCCCATCTTCTCCTGGTCGGCCTTGGTCTTGGGCTCGACGGCGACGTGGATCACCGGCTCGGGGAAGATCATCTTCTCGAGCGTGATCACGTGGTCCGGGGCGCAGAGCGTGTCGCCGGTGGTCGCTTCCTTGAGTCCCACCGCCGCGGCGATGTCACCGGCGCGCACTTCCTTGATTTCTTCGCGCTGGTTGGCATGCATCTGCAGGATGCGGCCGATGCGCTCCTTGCGGCCCTTGATCGGGTTGTAGATCGTGTCGCCGGAGTTGATGACGCCCGAGTACACGCGGAAGAAGATCAGCTGGCCGACGTAGGGGTCGGTCATGATCTTGAACGCGAGGCCGGCGAAGGCCTCGTCGTCGGCCGCCCGCCGCACGCCCTGCTTGCCGTTCTCGAGCTCGCCGGTCACCGGCGGGATGTCGGTCGGGGCCGGCATGTACTCGATGACGGCGTCGAGCATCGCCTGCACACCCTTGTTCTTGAACGCCGAGCCGCAGAGCATCGGCACGATCTCGCTGGCGATCGTGCGCTGACGCAGGCCGGCCTTCACCTCTTCCATCGTGAGCTCGCCGCCCTCGAGGTATTTGTTCATCAGCTCTTCGTTGGCCTCGGCGGCGCTCTCGACCATCTTCTCGCGCCACTCCTTGGCGGTCTCGAGGAGGTCGGCGGGGATTTCGCGCGTCTCGTACTTCATGCCCTGCGTCGAATCGTCCCAGTAGATCGCCTTCATGCGGACGAGGTCGACCACGCCCTCGAACTTCTCCTCGGCGCCGATGGGCACCTGGATGGGCACGGCGTTGGCCTTGAGCCGCGACTTCATCTGCTCGTAGACCTTGAAGAAGTTGGCGCCCTGGCGGTCCATCTTGTTGACGAAAGCGAGCCGCGGGACCTTGTACTTGTTCGCCTGCCGCCAGACGGTCTCCGACTGCGGCTGCACACCGCCGACCGCGCAGTAGACCATGCACGCGCCGTCGAGCACGCGCATGGAGCGCTCGACCTCGATGGTGAAGTCGACGTGGCCCGGGGTGTCGATGATGTTGATCCGGTGCTCGGGGAAGGTGCTGTCCATTCCCTTCCAGAAGCACGTCGTCGCGGCGGAGGTGATGGTGATGCCCCGCTCGCGCTCCTGCTCCATCCAGTCCATGACGGTCGCACCGTCGTGCACTTCGCCGATCTTGTGCGAAACGCCGGTGTAGAAAAGGATGCGCTCGGTGGTCGTGGTCTTGCCGGCGTCAATGTGCGCACTGATGCCGATGTTGCGATACCGATTGATGGGAGTGGATCGGGGCACTTTTCGTCAACGCCTTTTGCGGCGGCGAGAGGGGGTCGCCCTCGCGCGCCTGGTGTCCTGTCGGGTGTTCCGGGTTCGCCTGCGTCAGAACCGGAAATGCGAGAAGGCTTTGTTGGCCTCCGCCATGCGGTGCACTTCCTCGCGCTTCTTGACCGCTCCGCCGCGGCCTTCGGAGGCCTCGATCAGCTCGGCCGCGAGACGCTGCCCCATGGACTTCTCGCCGCGCTTGCGGGCGGCCTCGCGCAGCCAGCGCATCGCCAGCGCCATCCGCCGCACCGGGCGGACCTCGACCGGCACCTGGAAGTTGGCGCCGCCGACGCGACGGCTCTTGACCTCGACCATCGGCTTGGAGTTGGCGAGCGCCTGGTTGAAGACCTCCAGCGGATCCTTGCCGCCCTTCTTGGAGATCGACTCGAACGCGCCGTAGAGGATGCGCTCGGCCACGGACTTCTTGCCGGCGGTCATCAGCACGTTGACGAACTTGGCGACGTCCCCCGAGCCGAACTTCGGATCGGGAAGGATTTCGCGCTTCGGTACCTCTCTGCGTCGGGGCATAACTCTCTCCGTTCGGCGAAAAGTGCAACCCTACTTTTCGCCGGGGGGGTTCACCACCGGATCGCGGGCGAAGCCCGTCGATCCGGTGCAAAAAAACAGGGTCAGGTGGTCTTGGGCTTCTTGGCGCCGTACTTGGACCGGCTCTGCTTGCGGTCCTTGACGCCTGCGGTATCGAGGCTGCCGCGCACCATGTGATAGCGCACACCGGGCAGGTCCTTGACGCGACCGCCGCGGATCAGCACGACCGAGTGCTCCTGCAGGTTGTGTCCTTCGCCGCCGATGTAGCTGATCACCTCGAACCCGTTGGTGAGGCGGACCTTGGCGACCTTCCGCAGCGCGGAGTTCGGCTTTTTCGGGGTCGTCGTGTAGACGCGGGTGCAGACGCCGCGCTTCTGCGGGCTCTGTTGCAGCGCCGGGACCTTGCTTTTCGATACGACGGGCTCACGGCCCTTCCGTACGAGCTGATTGATGGTAGGCATCCTGATTTTCCGTTTCGTGCGACCTAGCGTTATCGGCCGCAGGGCTCATCGCTTTGCGAAACCGCTTCGGGTACGACAAATCAAAGTGGCCCCGCCTTGGCGCC
>NZ_DATITZ010000283.1:0-11009 GCF_035467215.1 Thiocapsa sp.
CTTCGTTGCCTTCGCTTGGCGCTACCTTGTCTGCGATCCTCTTCGCGCCCGTCGGTCGGATCGTCTCCGACGGAGATCCGGGCCACTTCTAACGCGGCGCCCGCACCGCGACTTGACAAGGAACGACTGAGTCCTCCCAGGTTCCCGGGCAACCCTTGCGTACATGCCCTGCTCTTCGACCCCGGCGGAGCAGCCACACCCGGCCAGCTCGGTGCGGTTGCTGTTGCCTTCCGCCCAGTTAACGACGTCGGCTCCGCATTGTCTGCTTTCGAGGCTCAATCACACGGCCTGCACGCCCCCTGTGTACGCTTCGCAGCCGGGGTCACCCCCGCACCACGCAACACTCGGTTCCGGTGGATGGCCAATCCTTGCCGGTTCGGGACTCGCACCCGACGGGTCGCAATAAGAGGTTTCCGTTTGCTCAACTCCCTGTGGCATTCTTCCCCCTCTTCCAGGCTTTGCCTGGCGCAATAACGGTTCAGAAACAACTTAGCCGTTCCGGTTCATTCTCCTCCTCTCCCCAACCCCTCTCCCGCGAGGGGAGAGGGGCTAAGATGGATCGCTTGTTATTGAACGGCTCCTAAGCACGTCTTGAGTGTTTCGAGGGCGGAACGGATAAGCCCGGATTGGATCCTTAGGCCTATTACGGACGCCGCAGTGCGATATCGTACTGGTCCCAGCGCGCGTCCGAAGAGACCGCCACCAGCCCCTCGGTGCGTGCTTGCGCGATGATCAACCGGTCGAAGGGATCTTCATGGATGGCCGGAAGCTGCCCGGTCTCGATCACATGCTTATCGTCGATCCCCAACAGCGTCGCCCCGACGGCCAGGCTTTCATCGCGAAAGCTGACCGGATCGACGGGGAGTTTTCCTAAACGATGCTTGATCGCGACTTCCCAGATACTTGCAACAGACACCTGGCAGCGCGTTGTCGCCATGAGCTCGCGCGTCTCGGCGCGCAACCGTGAGTCGCCCAGCAGCCACCAGAGCATAATCTGAGTGTCGAGGAGCAGCTTCACGACTTTCCGAAGAGCCTCCCGACCTCGGCATCGGCTTCTTCGGTAAACGCCTCATCGACATCGACGGAGCGACTTCCCCAAGCACCCCACCCTCGTAATCCCGATGAGGGCATGCAGGGTACCAACCGCACCTGCGCCTCGCCGTTACAGGCGATGATGACTTCGTCACCGGCCAAAGCGGCCTTCACCAGCTTTGAGAGCTGATTTCTCGCCTCGAGCATATTCACTTGCATGGTGCATCCCCCGAGTCTGCGGCATGGACTATAGACAAGGTAGCCAGGTTAGCCAAGTGCATCGTTGTTAGCACCACTGATCTTCAATAAAGGGCCGTGCTCACCCGCCTCAGGCAACGAGCGCTTGGTAAAACCGCCGATCCGCCGCGTTGCCGAGGCGCGAATTGTGCCACAGCAGGGTGAAGTCGCCGCCGAAGCGCCGGCAGGTGTCTCGATAGCCCAGCATCATCGCCAGCGCCGCCTCGCTGTAGCCCAGGCCCAGATAGCGTTCGGCGATGACCGAGCATTCCATGACGATCAGCGGGGGTTCGCTCAGGCGCAAGGGGCGGCGTTCGGTCAGATCGTAGTGCGGAGCTTTGTTCGCAATCAGGGCGGCAGGTACCGCAGCGGAAGCCGGCGGGGGAAATAGCGGAAAAGGGTCCAGGCTCGTCGGGTGGGTGCCCTTACGCCCCCCTGAATGGCGGCGGTTACCAAATATTCGCGACCGGGTTCGGAGTAGCAGCCTTTGCGTAGCTCGGAGTAAGGCATGGGGCTCCCTGCCATTCTAGGAGTCGGACTTGAGTCCGACACGGCCTTGGCGGTTTGCTCGATGGCGGTGTCGGCATTCCCATGCCGACACGGGCGGCTGAAGCCACGGACTCCGCGCCGAACCCGGTTTAAGGAGTCCGGAGCTTGAGCTCCGTGCGGGGCCTCGGCCGCGACTGAAGCCACGGACTCCGCACCGAATCCGGTTTTAGCGCCCGAAGGGTGCCCGGGGTCGCGGTCCGCGGTTCCCTCGGGCGTCGGGAGTCGCCTGCGAGGTCGCGGCGGCAAGGGGTTGCCGCCCTACGGGCTAGCGTGTAGGGGCGAATGAATTCGCCCCTACGTTCAAGAAGTGGGCGAATGAATTCGCCCCTACTCGCAAGAGATTATTCCCGAAAATCATCTTAGAGGCGCCCGTCGACCGTATCGACCGGCAGAACGGATTTGACGTCGTAGAGGATCGACTTGGGCTTGGCCCAAGCGCGGATCCCGCTCGCGCCCATCTCGACGAAGTCGCGGTGGGCGACGGCGAGGATGACGGCGTCGTAGGTGCCGGGCGCCGGGGCCTCGGGGAGACAGTCCAGGCCGTATTCGTGCTTGGCCTCGGCGCGGTCGATCCAGGGGTCGTAGCAGTCCACGGCGATGTTGTATTCGCGCAGGGCCTGGATGATGTCGATCACGCGGGTGTTGCGCAGGTCCGGGCAGTTTTCCTTGAAGGCGAGGCCGAGCACCAGGATGCGGCTGCTGCACACGCCGATGCCTCTTTGGAGCATGAGCTTCACCACGGTCTCGGCGACATGGGCGCCCATGCGGTCGTTGATGCGCCGTCCGGCGAGGATGACCTCGGGGTGGTAGCCGATGGCGACGGCTTTGTGGGTCAGGTAATAAGGGTCCACGCCGATGCAGTGACCGCCGACCAGACCGGGCCGGAAAGGGAGGAAGTTCCATTTGCTCCCGGCGGCTTCCAGCACCTCGAGGGTGTCGATGCCGAGCTTGTCGAAGATCAGCGCCAGCTCGTTCATGAGTGCGATGTTGAGATCGCGCTGGGTGTTCTCGATGACCTTGGCCGCCTCGGCGACGCGGATGCTGCTGGCCGGGTGGGTGCCGGCAAGGATGATCTCGCGGTAGAGGGCGTCGACGACGGCGGCGATCTCGGGGGTGGAGCCGCTGGTGACCTTCTTGATGGTGGTGAGGCGGTGCTCGCGGTCGCCGGGGTTGATGCGCTCGGGGGAGTAGCCGAGGTGGAAGTGATGAGTGAGGACTGGTGAGTGATGAGTAGTGTCTTGTAACGGCTTGGATGCGCAGTACGTCAAGCCGGAGACGCGCTCCAGGACGGGGGCGCAGTCTTCCTCGGTGCAGCCGGGGTAGACGGTGGATTCGTAGATGACCAGGTCGCCGGGTTTGAGGACCTTGCCGACGGTCTCCGATGCCTTGATCAGGGGCGTGAGGTCGGGCCGTTTGTAGTCGTCGACCGGGGTGGGCACGGTGACGATGAAGATGCGGCAGGGGCGCAGGGCGTCGAGGTCGTCGGTATAGGTCAGGTGTCGGGCGGCGGCGAGGTCTTCGGGGCTGGTCTCGCGGGTGCTGTCGCGACCGGCCTGCAGCTCGGCGATACGGGTGCGATTGATGTCGAAGCCGACCACCGGGCGGTGTTTGGCGAACTCTACGGCGAGCGGGAGACCGACGTAGCCGAGGCCGATGATGGCGATCGGGGTGTCGGGGTTCGTCAGGTGCGCGAGCGAGATGTCCATTGGATTCGGGTCCGTGGGCATGGATTTGGGTGTAGATCGGCAGTTTGGATAGGCGAGGTTTGCTCTGGCGATCCGTGTATCGTCGTCTTGCGAGCCTGGAGGATGGGCCTCGCTGCGCTCTGACCATCTAAGGGTCGACGGCTTATCGGGTGTACCAAGGCAGCGCGAGCTCCAGGCCTTCGCCGAGGCGATGGGTCGGCTCGTAGTCTAATCGCGTGCGGGCCTTGGTGATGTCGGCCAAGCTGTGGCGCACGTCGCCGGGGCGGAAGTCGCGGTAGCGCGGTTGTGCGCCCTGCAGCTGCGGATAGCGCGGCAGCAAGCGGCGATGAATCTGGTGATAGAGCTCGTTCAGCGTGGTGCGCTCGCCGACGGCGACGTTGTAGACCTGGTTGGCGGCTTCAGGGTCGGTCGCAGTGGCGGCCAGGAGGTTAGCCTGCACGGCGTTGTCGATGTAGCAGAAGTCGCGGCTGGTCTCGCCGTCGCCGTTGATGAAAACGGCTTCGCCGGCGATGAGTGCAGCGGTCCATTTGGGGATAACCGCGGCATAGGCGCCGTTCGGGTCTTGCCGGCGGCCGAAGACGTTGAAATAACGCAAGCCGATGCTGTGCAGGCCGTATGCGCGCGCGAAGACGTCGGCATACAGCTCGTTGACGACCTTGGTGACGGCATAGGGCGAAAGCGGCTTGCCGATGACGTCTTCCTGCTTGGGCAGGCCGGGATGGTCCCCGTAGGTGGAGCTGCTCGCCGCGTAGAGGACACGCTTGGCGCCGACATCGCGGGCGGCGACCAGGACGTTGAGGAAGCCGTCGATATTGGTCTCGTTCGTGGTGATCGGGTCATCGAGCGAGCGCGGCACGGAGCCGAGCGCGGCTTGGTGCAGGACGTAGTCGGCGCCGGCGCAGGCTCGGCGGCAGTCGGCGAGGTTGCGGATGTCGCCTTCGATGAAGCTGAACCGGTCCCATTGCGCGGGAGTGACCAGGGTTCGGACTTCGTCGAGGTTGTGCCGATGGCCGGTGGCGAAGTTGTCGAGACCGATGACGGTTTGGTCGAGCCCGAGCAACGTCTCCAGAAGATTCGAGCCGATGAAGCCGGCCACCCCGGTGACGAGCCAGGTGCGGGGTGTGGTGCAGAGATCGGCTTGTAGGTGTCCGTATGCGTGCATCGGGTCGCCGCTTTTGTTGGTTGCGGAGGGAGGTGGAACCCCCGCGACGGTTTGAAGGAGGGAGACCCTGCTTTGTCGGACCGAGGTCCGACCCAACCTTGGGTTGGGTATCGGCTCGACTGCACTTGGAAGACGAAAATCCGAGGGAAGCTCATTCGGGCCGCTCGGGGCGAAGTCGCGCGCGAGCAGGTTCTCGGCCACCGGCAGGCCATGCTTGGAGTCGGTCGTGGCCTTGTAGCGGCGCTTGTGGCGCCCCCGGATGCCGTGATCGCGCATCAGGCGCTCCACCCGTGCCTTGCTCGCAGAGAAGCCTCGTGCGCGCAGCTCACGCACCATCCGCGGGCTGCCGTAAGCACCCTTGAGCTCGGCATGGATGGATCGGATCAGGGCCAGCAACTGTGCATCCGTCAGCCCACGGCGATCCGGTGTGCCGCCACCCTGCCAGGCCCGGTAGCCGCCGACACTGACGTCGAGGACATCACACAGTTCGTTCAGGGCGAAGCCGTTGCGGTGCGCATCGATCCAGGCGTACTTCACAGCGCATCCCGCGCGAAGTACGCCGTCGCTTTTTTTAAGATCTCGACCTCGCGCTTGAGCCGCGCGTTCTCCGCGCGCAGACGCGACAGCTCCATCGCCTCCGGTGTGACTTTCGCTGCGCCCGCACCGTTGAGCGTGCCGACGTCGAACGCCTTCACCCAGTTACGCAGGGTCTGCTCGACCAGACCCATTTCCTTGGCTACCGCGCCCACGCTCTTGCCGTCCTTGACCCGCTTCAAGGCCTGTTCATTGAACTCGGCGGTGTACTCTTGCTTCGGAATCTTCTGCATCATCGTCTCCGGTGTGACAGACAGTCTACGTCACCCTTGGAAGACTAAATTTCGGGGAAGCTCAACCCTAGCCGCGTCTGGGCATAGGGAAAGCTTAGCAGAAAGCGAACGTGACCCCTTTTCCCCTGCTTTTCGCACCTTGGGCGAGGATGTGCCATGGCGCGCCTCGAGACGAAGGCTCAGCTCGCGCGGCGCCAGTTGGCAACGGCGCCGTCCAAGCTCGCTCGGATGCTCGACAGCAGCCGCTCGATCGGTTTCTTGCGGACGCTGTACTTGAGCTTGAGGAGGTCCATGTCCTCGGTTGCGGCCAGGAGGAAATCGTCGCTGGTCTGGATGGCGTCCACCAGACCCAGCTCGACGGCGCGTTGGCCGTGCCAATACTCGCCGGTGGCGACGCGGTCGAGATCGAGCGCGGGGCGATAGGTCGCGACGAATGACTTGAAGAGTGCGTGTGTCTCTTCCAACTGCTCGCGTAGCTTCTGGCGACCCTCGTCGGTGTTCTCGCCGAAGATGGTCAGGGTGCGCTTGTATTCGCCGGCGGTATGCAGCTCGAAGTCGACCCCGTAGCGTTCCAGCAGTCGATGAAAGTTGGGCAGCTCGGCCAGCACGCCGATCGAGCCGATGACGGCAAAGGGCGCGGCGATGATGCGCTCGGCCACACAGGCCATGAGATAGCCGCCGCTGGCGGCGACCTTGTCGACCGCAACGGTCAGCGGAATTCCTTTGTCGCGTATACGCGCCAATTGCGACGCGGCCAAACCATGATCGCTGACCAGACCGCCCGAGTTGTCCAAACGCACCAAGACCTGATCGCCATCGCGGGCCTCCATCAGGAGCGTCGTGACCAGCACACGCAAGGCGCTGACCTCGCTGGCCCGTATGTCGCCGTTGAACTCGATCACGAAGAGCCGCTTGCGATCCGCATGCCCCGCCTTCTCGCGGGCCTTCTCCTCCTTGTGCTCGGCCTTGCGATACGCCTTGAACGCCTTCTTCGAGAGCGAAAACGCCTTCAGCTCGGAGCTTAGCGCGCGATAGCGCTGGTTCAGATCGGTGATCTCCAACTGCTCGGAATCGGCGTGCCCACCCTGTCTCAGCCGCAATGCCAGAACCAGCAGCACGCCGATTCCGAGCAGGATGGTGATCGTTTTGGCCAAAAAAAGTCCGTACGCGAGCAGGACTTGAATAAGTGACTCCATCAGCGGCAACTCCTCGCCCGGAAATTTCGTGAATGTTGCGCAAGCCCCCACAACACAAAAGACACCCTACGGAAATCGACAAAACCCGCAATTCGAAAGCCCACCGTGCGCCCCACGGCCTGATCCGATCCAGATCAAAACATCCTGAATCGCGCAGCTCAGCGCTCGCAAGAGCTCGACAACACTACACCCGGCTCGACCCGAGCAAACCGCGCCGAGCGCGATTCAGCCTCAGACTGCGATGGGCGCACGAATCGCCGGTTCCGGCTCATACCCGACGATCTCGATATCCTCGAAGCAATAGTCGAACAGGCTCGGCGGACGACGCAGCAGACGCAACTGCGGCAGCGCCCGAGGCTCGCGCCCGAGCTGCTCGAAAACGATGTCGTCGGTCAGATGATTGCGGTAGAGATGCAGGTCGCCGAAGGTGTGGATGAACTCGCCGACCTCTAGATCGCACTGGTGTGCAATCAGATGGGTCAGCAAGGCGTAGCTGGCGATGTTGAAAGGCACGCCGAGAAAGAGATCGGCGCTGCGCTGATAGAGCTGGCAGGAGAGCCGCCCCTCGGCGACATAGAACTGAAACAGGCAGTGGCAGGGGGCGAGCGACATGCGCCCGGCAAGCACGTTCTCGCGCGGACTGCGTGTCTCGTCGGGCAGATCCGCCGGATTCCAGGCGGAAACCACCAGCCGACGCGAATCCGGACGGGTCCGGATGGTCTCGACCAGCTCGGCGAGCTGGTCGACGACTCGGCCATCGGGACAGGCCCAGCTGCGCCACTGGGCGCCGTAGATGGGACCGAGACGGCCGTCCTCGGCCGCCCACTCGTCCCAGATGGTCACGCCGCGATCCCGAAGCCAGCGGTTGTCGGTCGAGCCGGCCAGGAACCACAGCAGCTCGTGAATCAAGCTCTTGGTATGCACCCGCTTGGTGGTCAGCAGCGGGAATCCCTGGCTCAGATCGAAGCGCACCTGACGACCAAACACCGAGCGCGTCCCCGTGCCGGTGCGGTCGGCCTTGTCGATGCCGTTGTCGATCACATCGCGCAGCAGATCGAGATAGACGTGCATCCGTCAGACCGTCGCCGGCCCGAGCAGGAGGGAGTGCCCGTCCATCTGCTCCGGGATGGGGATGCCCATCAGATGAAGGATGGTCGGGGCGATGTCCTTGATCCCGCCGCCGACCGACAGACGCCACGGCACCTCGTCGATGACAAGACAGGGTACCGGGTAGGTCGTGTGCTGGGTATGGGGATCACCCGTGACCGGATCGACCATCTCGTCGCAGTTGCCGTGGTCGGCGCTCAAGATGACCGAGTAGCCGCACTCTACGGCGACGTCCAGCACGCGGCCGACCTCGCGATCCAGTGTCTCGACGGCGGCGATTACGGCCTCGCGCACGGCCGTGTGACCCACCATATCGCCGTTGGCGAAGTTCACCACGATGAAGGGAAAGTTGCCGCAGCGCAGTGCTTCGATAACGGCATCCGCCACCCCGGGCGCACTCATCTCGGGTTTGAGGTCATAGGTGGCAACCTTCGGCGAGGGGATCAGGGCGCGCTCCTCGCCGGGGAAGGGGTCGCCTCGCCCACCGTTGAAGAAGAAGGTCACATGCGCGTACTTCTCGGTCTCGGCACAATGAAACTGCGCGATGCCGTCGTCGCTCAGGATCTGCCCGAGTGTGGTCCTCGGCGTGTCGGTATCGAAGGCAAAGGGCAACCCGAACCAGGGGTCGTATTCCATCATGCCGGTGACCTGGACCCGGGTCACACCGCGGCGGTCAAACTTGTCGAAATCGCTCTGGTGCAATGCCGAGACCAGTTGGCGGGGGCGGTCCTTGCGGAAGTTGATGTGGATCACCTGATCGCCGTCGCGGATCGGCTCGCCGCCGGCGACGATCGTCGGGCGGATGAACTCGTCGTCCTCGCCGGCGGCATAGGCGGCCTCGATGGCCTCGCGCGCCGTCTCGGCATGCCGGCCTTCGCCGTCGACCATGGCACGCCAGGCCATCTCAGTGCGATCCCAGCGATTGTCTCGATCCATCGCGTAATAGCGTCCGCTGACGGTGGCAATCCGCCCCCCGGACGTCTCCAACGCCTCGTCGAGACACTTGAGATAACTCAGCGCCGAGCGCGGGGGCGTATCCCGACCATCCGTGAAGACGTGGACCATCGGGCGCGCACCCTGGCGCTTGCACAATCGGATGAGCGCTGCCAGATGGCGAACATGACTGTGGACACCGCCGTCGGAGACCAAGCCCATCAGATGAATCGGCCGACCCTGCTCCGCGGCCGCACGCGCCGCGTTCACCAGGGCGTGATTGTCGAAGAAGCTGCGGTCGTCGATCGCGCGATCGATCAGGACCAGATCCTGGAGGACGACGCAGCCCGAGCCGATGCACATGTGCCCGACCTCGGAGTTGCCCATCTGCCCGTCCGGGAGCCCGACCGCCAGACCGGACGCCTGCAGCGCGGTGTGTGGATGACTCGAGAAGTAGCGATCGAGATTCGGCGTGTCGGCGAGCACGACCGCGTTGTTGGCCTTGGCCGGGTTCAAGCCGAAACCGTCCAGGATGATCAGGATGACCGGGCGTCCCGGAACCTTCTTCCTCGGTTGACTCATCTCTCGCTTACTCCTCTGCCGTCGGGGTTGCACATTGTAGACGTTCGGGACGCCGCGTCGTCCTTGTTTCGGTTGCCGCCGGGACCCGATCGAAAGGGCTTCCGATAATCGGGAAAGCTCCGGTCGACGGGTTTATCATTCTCTTGTGGATCCAATGGCCGGACCCACTCATCACAACAAAAGCTCCTACAGGCGGGGCACGCGGAGGAACCATGCAAACCGATCGAATCATCGCCTTCGTCATGGCCGGCGGCCAAGGCTCGCGACTCCAGCCGCTCACGACGGCACGCTCCAAACCGTCCGTGCCCTTCGGCGCCCGCTACCGCATTGTCGATTTCGTGCTCAGCAACCTGGTCAACTCTCAGATACAGACCATCTATCTGCTGGTGCAGTACAAATCACAGTCTCTGATCGAGCATGTACGCAAGGCTTGGACCATCTCGCCCTTGCTGCAGAGTCAGTTCGTGACCGTCGTTCCGCCCCAGATGATGTCCGGGACGCATTGGTTCCAGGGCACGGCCGACGCGGTCAATCAGAACATCGCGCTCATCGAGGAGCATCGTCCGGATCTGGTCGCCGTCTTCGGGGCCGACCACATCTATCGGATGGACATCCGCCAGATGGTCGATTTCCACAAGGCACGCAACTCCGACGTGACGATCGCGGCCTTGCCGGTCCCGCTGGCCGAGGCATCGAGCTTCGGCGTCATCGCGGCGGACGAAGAGGGGCGGATCAACGCCTTCGAGGAAAAGCCGGCGAAGCCCTCCCCGTTGCCCGGCGATCCGACCATGGCCTTCGCCTCGATGGGGAACTACATCTTCGACGCGAAGGTCCTGATGCAGGCGCTCAAGGAGTGCGAGGCAGCCGGCGAGTCGGATTTCGGACAGCACGTCCTGCCGCGGCTGCTCAGCACCCACCGACTCTTCGCCTACGACTTCGCGACGAATGTCATACCGGGCGTGCACCCCTACGAAACGCCGGTCTACTGGCGCGACGTCGGCAGCATCGATGCGTACTTCGACGCCCACAAGGACGTCCTGGGGGCCGAGCCGGCCTTCGATATGTTCAACCCCGAATGGCCCGTCTTTTCCAGCGGCTATCAGGGTCCGGTCGCTCGCGTGCTGGGCGGGGAGCTGCGCAACACGCTCCTGGGTGCGGCGACCATGATCCACGACGGTGCACGCCTGACCAACTCCATCATCCGGCGCGAGACCGTGATCGAGGAGGATGTCGTCCTCGAGGACTGCATCATCATGGATTATGTCCGCATCTGCCGCGGTGCTCGTCTGCGCAACGTCATCGTGGATCGACACAACGTCATCGAGGCAGGAGATCGCATCGGCTTTGATCCGGTCAAGGATCAGCAACGCTTCCATGTCAGTGCCGGTGGCGTCACCGTCGTTCCGATGGGGCGCGTCAGCTATTTCGCACGCGACACCCGAGGCACCGGGCGAGGCGGCTATTCCGAATAACGACCATCGACCCGAGGCCGCGGATGAGCGACGCGAATCGCAGCACTGTTCTCGTCACGGGGGCAAACTCAGGTTTGGGAAAGGCGCTCGCCCTCGCCTTTGCCCGTGACGGGATGCGCGTCGGGATGCTGGTCCGCAACGAAGAACGCGGGCGGGCCGCCCGAGACGAGATCGTAGCGGCGACCGGCAACGAAGACATCCACCTC
>NZ_DATITZ010000284.1:0-12265 GCF_035467215.1 Thiocapsa sp.
TCGAGGGGGATCTGAGATCCCCCTTTTTTTGTACCGTAAAGAGCTTCTGAATCAACTGGTTGCGCTTGCGAAAACGCATGGCTAAAAAGTATGTTGAGGCGTAAGCTGGTTAATTGATGGATGCGGCGATCGGGTGATCTCGACCGGATGATCTCGGTGGGCCGACGTCGCTCTCTGGTGGATCCGTTCCACCGGATTTGATCCCCCGGTCTGATCGGCCGGACCACGCCCGCGTCGCCTCCCCCTCGCGCGCCACCAAGATGCGCCTGCACAGCAACGCTCGAGCGCGCCTGTCGTAACCTTGACCCCGTCGTGGAGATGGTCAGTGAGCACGAATCCTGTCGCAACCCAAACCGCCGTCGACGACCTCTATGCCGAGGCCGAGCATTGGCATGTCAATACCGGCGGGGAGACGATTCACGCCAAACGTCTTGCCGGGCGGTGGCGCACCCTCAAGTGGGCGGCCGCGTCGGTCTGGTTGATCTACTTCCTAGGCCCCTACTTGCGCTGGGACGGCCGACAGGCGGTCTTGTTCGATATCCCGAACCGGCAATATCACATCTTCGGCGCGACGGTCCTTCCTCAAGACTTCTGGATGCTGTCGCTGTTGTTGCTGTTCTTCGCCATCCTGCTCGCCGTGGCGACGGCATTGGTCGGGCGTGTCTGGTGCGGCTATTTCTGCTTCCAGACGGTGTGGACCGACATCTACACCTGGATCGAGGAGAAGCTCGAGGGAAGTCCGCCGCAGCGCCGCAAGCTCGACAAGGCGCCCATGTCCCTGAGCAAGTTTCGGATCAAGGCGACCAAGCACGCACTCTGGCTGTTGATCGGCTTCATCACGGGTATCAGCTTCGTGGCCTGGTTTACGGACGCACCCGCGCTATGGGGTAGCTTCTTCGCCGGCGAGTCCGGTCCCGTGGCCTACATCACGGTGGCGCTCTTCACCGTCGGCACCTACGGCCTTGCCGGTTTTATGCGCGAGCAGACCTGTTTCTGGCTCTGCCCCTACGCGCGAATCCAAGGCGTCATGCTCGACAAGACGACCATCGTGCCGACCTACGATCTCGCGCGCGGCGAGCCGCGCGGGCGCGTGAAGCGGGGCGAATCGGGCGAGACGCGCACGGGCGGCGACTGTGTGGACTGCAACCAGTGTGTTGCCGTCTGCCCGACCGGTGTCGATATCCGCAACGGGCAACAGGAAGGCTGCATCACCTGTGCGCTCTGCATCGATGCCTGCGACCAGGTCATGGACAAGGTCGGACGTCCGCGTGGACTGATCCGCTATGCCTCGCTCGACGAGCTTGAAGGATTGCCCACCAAGACACTCTTGCTGCGTCCGCGTGTCTGGGTGTACGCGGCGATCATGAGTGTCGCGCTTGCCGGGATCCTTTACGGGTTCTCCACCTTGGCGGCGATCGACCTCAAGGTCCTGCACGAGCGCGCGCCGCTGTATGTGCGGCTCAGCGACGGATCCATCCAGAACAAATACACACTGAAGATCCTCAACAAGATGCCCGAGGAGCTCTCCGTGCGGATCAGCGTGACGGGCCCCGACGGCTTGACGCTCGTCGGCGCGGACGAGCCGATCACGGCACCGCCGGGCGGGGTGACCCCAGCGGTCGTCTTCGTCAAGGTGCCGAAGCGTTCGCTCGACGGCGAACAGCATCCCGTGCAGTTTCACGTCGAAGCGGCGAGGCCGTCCGGTGCCGTGGTCGAGGCCGACCGGGAAAGCGTCTTCATCGGGCCGCGTCGCTAGGCCGATGCGGGCGATCGAGAGCCGACGCCTGCGTCGGCTCTCTCGAGGCGGTAACCGGACAATCCGGGGAATAGCGACAAGAGATTAAGACGAGATAAAGCGATGAGCTCCATGACCGGCACCACTGAATCCCCCTCCAAACCGACCCCGGCGCTGCGCAGTCCCTGGGTTCTGGCCTGGATCGGCCTGATCGTCACGGTGCTGGCCGTGAATCTGATCTTCGTGTTTCTCGCGATCCGCACCAATCCAGGCTTGGTCAACGCGAACTATTACGAACGCGGCCAAGACTACGAGCGCACGATGGTTTCGCGCCTGGCGCGTGATCCGGGTTGGCTGATGCGGGCGGATATTCCAAAGCCCTTGACGGCCGGTGCGGAGGAATCGATTCGCCTGGTTCTGGTCGACCGGGCCGGGCAGCCCGTCGATGTCGACGAGGCGACCTTCTACGCCTATCGACCGTCGGATGTGTCGCGCGATTTTGCGGTGCCGATGATTCGCGAGGCCAAGGGCCGTTATTTGGTCGAGACATCCTTTCCGCTGATCGGCGTTTGGGACATCCTGATCGCCGCGAAGACCGGCGAGGACGAATTCAGCGTCGGCGAGCGTGTCAACGTCGCTCGCCCCTGAGGTCCGAACGCCTCCGATTTCCAGCTCCGAAGCTGAATCGGTATCGGATGCGTCTTCGGCCGGAGCGCGCTGCTTTCACTGCGGTCTTCCGGTCGCCGAATCCGCGCGGGAGAGCGCCTACATCGCCGGGCGCGAGCGAGACTTCTGCTGCATCGGCTGCAAGTCGGTCTGCGAGGCCATCTTCGCCGCAGGACTCGAGGGTTTCTACAAGCGCACCCCCGAGGGCGAGATCTTCGGTCCGCCTCCCGAGCCGCCGAAGGATCTTGCCGTCTTCGACCTCGACGCCGTGCAGGAGGAGTTCACCGACACCGCCGGCGAGTCCCGCGAGATCAACCTCCTGGTCGAAGGCATCCACTGCGCGGCCTGTGTCTGGCTGATCGAGAAGGGGCTCTGTGCAATGCCGGGGGTGGAGGAGGCCCGTGTCAATCTGACCGGCCGGCGGCTGCGCGTGCGCTGGGACAACGGGCGCCTGAAGCTCTCCCGGATCCTGCGCCGACTCGCCGATCTCGGCTATGCCGCCGCGCCATTCGATCCCGAATCCGCCGAGGGTGCGATCGGTCGCGAGAACCGCGCCATGCTCTACCGCATGGCCTGGGCCGGTTTCGCGATGATGAACCTCATGTGGATCTCGATCGCGCTCTATGCCGGTGCCGATCAAGGCGAGTTCCGCGGTCTCTTTCAGTGGCTCGGCTTCGCCATCGCCACACCCACGCTCCTCTATTCGGGCGCGCCCTTTTTCCGAGGGGCCTGGTCCGGTCTGCGCTCGAGCCATCTGAGCATGGACCTACCGATCGCCATCGGTGTGACGACCACCTACATCTACTCTCTCTATGTCACGCTCGGCATCTCGCGCATCGGCGATGTTTACTGGGACACCGTCGTCAATTTTCTCTTCGTGATCCTGGTCGGGCGCTATCTCGAGGCGATCTCGCGCCGCAAGGCGGTGGCCTCGTCACAACGGCTGCTCGATCTGCAGCCGAAAGTCGCGACCCGGCTGGACGGGGAGGACGGCAAGACCGAGTCGGTTGTTCCCGTGCGCGCACTCAAGCTCGGCGAGCGCGTGCTGGTGCGTCCCGGCGAGCGGATCCCCGTCGACGGGGAGGTGATCGCGGGCGGCAGCGGGGTGGATGAATCCATGCTGACCGGCGAGTCGCGACCGGTCGCCAAGGCGATCGGCGATCAGGTGGTTGCGGGTACCATCAACGGTGCCGGTGTCCTGACGGTGCGCATCGGTGCGTTGCTGCGCGAGACCGCGCTGGGTCGCATCATCCGGCTGGTCGAGGACGCCCAAGCCAGCAAGGCCCCGATTCAGCGGCTTGCCGACCGGATCGTGCCCTGGTTCGTCGCGGCAACCCTCGGTCTGGCGACCTTGACCTTCCTGATTTGGATGCGGACGGATGTCGAGGTCGCAGTCATGGCGGCGACGGCCGTGCTCATTATCACCTGTCCCTGCGCCTTCGGAATGGCCACGCCCATGGCGGTCGCCGTGGCGACCGGGCTCGCCGCCTCGCGCGGCATCCTGGTGAAGAACGGCGCCGTGCTCGAGCGACTCTCCTCGATCGATCATTTCGTCTTCGACAAGACCGGGACACTGACCATCGGACGGCCGACCGTGACCGGGCTGGCGAGCGCGCCCGGTGGTTGGCGCTTGCTCGACTGGCCGCACGACCTGACCGCTGACGAGCGGGAGATTTTGAGCGCGCTCCAGGCGCTCGAACGGCTCTCCGAGCATCCGATTGCCGCCGCCATCCTGAACCTTTGCGAGCGTGCAGAGATCGGCCGCATCGCCGCGCCGGTGGATGCGGTCGAGGTTGCGCCCGGACTCGGGATCAAGGGGCAGGTCGACGGCGTGGAGATCCTTGCGGGCTCGCGGGAGTGGTTGATCCGCAACGGTGTGCAGCCTTGGCCAGACGAGGCGGAGCAGTCGGCCGGGACATCGGGTCTTGTCCATGGCGCGCGAGCCGGCCAAGAGGTGCTGCGGCTCGGCGTCGCCGATCCGCTGCGTCCCGATGCCGCACGCGTCATTGCGCGGATGCGCGAGCGCGGGATCCGGGTGACACTCCTGAGCGGCGATCGCCGCGAGACGGCCGAGGCGATCGCAGCCCAGCTCGGAGGCGGGATCGAGGTCATCGCCGAGGTAATGCCCGAGGACAAGGATCGGGTGATCGCCGACCTTCAGCGCGACGGGCATCGGGTCGCCATGGTCGGCGACGGGGTGAACGACGCGCCTGCCTTGGTGCGGGCCGATGTCGGCATTGCCATGGGGAGCGGGACCGATGTCTCGATCGCCAGCGCGGATATCGTCCTCATGTCCAGCGAGCTCGGGCGTGTCGAGGAGGCGGCCGGACTGTCGCGACGCACCCTTCGGACCATCCGCCAGAACATCGGTATTTCGGTGGTTTACAATCTCATCATGGTCCCGCTTGCGATGGCCGCCGTCATCACGCCCCTGATCGCCGCCGTCTCGATGCCGCTCAGCTCGCTGGCGGTCATCGGCAACTCGGCGCGGATTCGTGCGGTCTTCAAGCCGCGCGACGCGGGCGCTTAAACCCAGAAAGAGCAGTTGATCCGCAAAGGCGCAAAGGACGCAAAGTAAAACAGGAACTTGCAATTATTTATTTTTTAATCTCTTAAACCGCGCCAGCTCCGACGGTCATCGGAGCCGGCGCGGCCAATCCATTCGACCAAGTTACGCATACCGCAATGGGCGCGGTTTAACGGCATGAAGTGGAGGTTCGATCGACGATGGACGTGATCTACGGCCTGATCCCCGGCATGCTGGTCCTCGGACTCGCTGCGGTCGCCGTGCTCTTCTGGGCGACCCGAACCGGCCAATATGACGATCTGGACGGCGACGGTCGGCGTATCCTGATGGACGAAGACGAGGAGGATGTCGACCCGCGGCGTGCTCCCCCCATGGACGCCGAGCCTGATCTGAATCCAACTGAATCCCGTCGCGAGTGATCCGCCAGGTGAGACGCGCTATCGACGCCGTACCAATTAAAGACCTCAGTAGACGACGGGATTCAGGAGATAAAAAACCGAAAAATAATGACTTAAACTTCGGCATTCACCGGCGATCCAGGGGGCTCCGACATCACCGGAGCCTACCCACATCTCAAGCCCCAAAAGGCCGAGGTTTAATTTAGAACTCGTTCTGGAGGCGTTTGTACCCCCGCACCAAGTCGACATTGGCTCGGATCACGTCCTCCGAGAACTCGCTCGCTTGAGGCGTGACCCGCCGGATGGAGTCCAGATCGGTCGAAGGGCCGATGCGCGTCGTGGAGGGGACGTAGAACTCGGGCGGGAGGTCGCAGCCGTCCACGACGGCGTTGTGACGGACGACGCAGCCGTCCCCGACGCGACAGTTGAAGAGCACGCTGTTGAAGCCGATGAACACCCGATTTCCGACGGAGCACGGGCCGTGGACGATAGAGCGATGCGCGATCGAGGTGTTGGTCCCGATCGTGACCGCCGCGCCGGACTTCGAGTGTATGACCACGCCGTCCTGGATGTTGGAGTTGGCGCCGATCACCACCGGCTCCATCTCCCCCCGCGCATCGACCTCGTCGGCTCGGATGACGGCGTAGGGGCCGACAAAGACGTTCTCGTGGATGATGACCTTCCCGCAGATGATGGCGGTCTTGTCGATGTAAGCGGACTCGTCGATCACCGGCAGATCGCCGGAGGGGTTCTTGCGGATCATTCTGAATGCCTGTTTGGATAAGCGTTTGGCCGCGTCGAGCGCCGAAACGCCTCGCTCTACGCCGATTCGACAGCCCGCGCCGCAGACGCTCTAATCCGGCCCGGTGTAGGTTGCGTCATGGGTTGGAGTGGTTTGGCCGCGGCAGCTCCGACGATTGTCGGATCTCAACCGCGCCCCGCGCGGTATGCGATGTTTTTGGATGGGATCGGCCCCGGCAGACATGACGACCGCTGGAGCCGGCGCGGTTTAAGGTCCTAAAAAATAGGTCATTTTAAAGCGCGTCTCCGCTAAGGGTTTTGGATGCACCGAGCGTTGAGATCACTCGAAAATGAGCATCTCGCTCTGGACGCGCTTTAGGTGACGACGTCCGGCTCGCTGCGCCCGGTCCGTGCCTCGATCTGAGCGAGCTCGCGCGCGATCAGGATGAGCGGCTGCATCGCCTCTTGGGTGTCGCGTTGATGACGCTCGGGATCCGGCTCGAAGAATTCGAGATAGATCCGCAGCGTCGCGCCCTCGGTGCCCGTGCCCGAGAGACGAAAGACGACGCGTGCGCCGCTCTCGAAGCCGATGCGGATGCCCTGGCGCTCCGAGCGGCTGCCGTCGATCGGGTCTGTGTAGGCGAAATCATCCGCGTAGCTCACCGTCTGATCGCCGAGCCGCCGGCCGGGCAGGCCCGGCAGGAGGATCCGCAGGTGGTCCATCAGACCTTCCGCCGCAGTTGCGTCGACCGACTCGTAGTCATGTCGGGTGTAGAAGTTGCGGCCGAAACGGCGCCAGTGCTCGGCCAGGATCTCGGCGACCGACTGTTGGCGTACAGCCAATAGGTTCAGCCAGAAGAGCACGGCCCAGAGACCGTCTTTCTCGCGGACATGATCCGACCCGGTGCCGAAGCTCTCTTCGCCGCAGAGCGTAATCCGACCCGCGTCGAGCAGATTGCCGAAAAACTTCCAGCCGGTCGGGGTCTCGAAGCACTCCACGCCCAACTGATCGGCCACGCGATCCGCGGCCTGGCTGGTCGGCATGGAGCGCGCGATGCCGCGGATGCCGGCGCGATAGCCGGGCACCAGGTGCGCATTCGCCGCAAGCACCGCGAGGCTGTCGCTCGGGGTGACGAAGCACTTCTTTCCGAGGATCATGTTGCGGTCGCCGTCGCCGTCCGAGGCCGCACCGAAGTCCAGCGCATCCGGTCCTTCGGTCATGGCCACCAGCTCTTTGGCATGCGCGAGATTCGGATCCGGGTGCCCGCCGCCGAAGTCCTCCAGCGCCTCGCCGTTCAGTACGGTGCCCGGTGCCGCGCCTAGGCGCGCCTCGATGATCTCTTTGGCGTAGGGTCCGGTCACCGCGTGCATGGCATCGAAGCGCATGCGGAAGATGCCTGAGTTGAACAACTGATGGATGGCGTTGAAGTCGAAGAGCGACTCCATCAGCTCGGCGTAATCGCTCACCGGATCGATGATCTCGACCTCCATGTCGCCGATGCGGACCGTGCCGAGCGTGTCCAGATCGGTCGCCGGGCAGTCGAGGGTGCGGTACTCGCGGATGGTTTGGGTCCGCGCGAAGATGGCGTCGGTCACCGACTCCGGCGCGGGTCCGCCCGCCGCGATGTTGAACTTGATGCCGAAGTCGCCGTCCGGGCCGCCTGGGTTGTGGCTCGCCGAGAGGATGATGCCACCGCGGCTGCGGTACTTGCGGATGACGCAGGAGGCGGCCGGTGTGGAGAGGATCCCGCCGCGCCCGACCAGCGCGCGTTTGACCCCGTTGGCGGCCGCCATGCGCAGGATGGTTTGGATCGCCTCGCGATTGTAGTAACGTCCGTCGCCGCCGACGACCAGTGTCCCGCCCGTGACATCGGTCTGGGTGTCGAAGATCGCCTGAACGAAGTTCTCCAGATAGTGCGGCTGCCGGAACACATCGACCTTCTTGCGCAGGCCGGAGGTGCCGGGGCGCTGCCCATCGAATGGTGTTGTCGCGATCACTTGCGGTTGCATCTTCAACCCCTTGACGTGTATTGACATGGCCGGAGCCGGTCATTATTTGGCCGGCTGCGGGCGCGAGGGCGTGCCTCCGATCGGGTCTCGCCAGCGGCGTCGGCGGGCTCTGTCGGCGAGGCAGGTTCCAGTCCCGAAAGGCGTACTCGCGCGGCATTGTATCCCCGCAAGCCCATGCGACAATACCGGATCGGCTCGGATGCGCGCCGCCAGGGCACCGCGACGGCTGTCGGGCGGCAGTACGCGTCGCCGGGATACTCCCATCAATTCAGTTGGATCGAAGAACGATCGAGGTACTACAAGCAATGACAGTCGAAGCGCACAAAGAAACACTGGAGTTCAAGGCCGAGGTCAGCCAGGTGCTGGATCTCGTCATCCGTTCGCTGTACTCGAACAAAGAGATCTTTCTGCGCGAGCTGGTCTCCAACGCCTCCGACGCGGCCGAGAAGCTGCGCTTCGAGGCGCTGAGCGATGACGGGCTCTACGAAGGCGAGAGCGATCTGCGCATTCGCGTCGAGGTCGACAAGGAGGCCGGCACGCTCACGGTGTCGGACAACGGGATCGGGCTCAGCCGCCAAGAGGTGATCGACACCATCGGCAGTATCGCCAGCTCCGGCACGCGCCGATTCGTCGAGGCGCTCTCGGGCGATCAGGCCAAAGACAGCAAGCTGATCGGCCAGTTCGGCGTTGGTTTCTACTCGGCCTTCATCGTAGCCGACAAGGTGACCCTGATCTCGCGTCGCGCCGGGCTGGGTGCCGAGCACGGGGTGCGTTGGGAGTCCGACGGCCGCGGCAGCTTTACCCTGGAGACGCTCGAAAAACCCGGACGCGGTACGGATGTCATCCTGCACCTGAAGGACGACGAGAAGGATTTCCTGGATGCCTGGCGTCTGCGCAGCATCATCGGCAAGTTCTCCGACCATCTCGCCCTGCCGGTGGAGATGCGCAAGGAGCTTTACGGCGAGGAGGCCGAGAAGGCCAAGGATGCACCGCCCGAGTACGAGCAGGTCAACCGTGGCACCGCGCTGTGGATGCGCAACAAGTCGGAGATCACGGAGGAGGAATATCACGACTTCTACAAGCATGTGTCGCACGACTTCGATGTCCCGCTCGCCTATGCCCATAACCGGGTCGAGGGGACGAACGAGTACACGACGCTGCTCTTCGTGCCCAAGCGGGCGCCCTGGGACCTCTGGGAGCGTGACGCCAAGCATGGCGTGAAGCTCTACGTGCGCCGCGTCTTCATCATGGACGAAGCCGACAAGTTGATGCCGCACTATCTGCGCTTCGTCAAAGGTGTGGTCGACTCGGACGACATGCCCTTGAACGTCTCGCGCGAGATCCTGCAGCACAACCGCAAGATCGACACCATCCGCCAGGCCAACACCAAGCGGATCCTCGGGCTTCTGGATACCTTGGCGAAGGACGAGCCCGAGAAGTACGCCGAGTTCTGGGACGAGTTCGGGCGCGTGCTCAAGGAAGGTCCGGCCGAGGACTTCGCAAACAAGGAGCGTATCGCCGGTCTGCTGCGCTTCGCCAGTACGCACGGCGAGGGCGATGCCCAGCGCGAGTCGCTCGACGGCTACCTGGAGCGGATGAAGGAAGGGCAGGAGAAGATCTACTACATCACTGCCGACAGCGCGGCCGCTGCGCGTCACAGCCCGCATCTCGAGGTCTTCCGCAAGAAGGGTATCGAGGTGCTGCTGTTGTCCGACCGCGTCGACGAGTGGTTGGTCAGTCATCTCGCCGAGTACAAAGGCAAGACGCTGCACTCGGTGGCCAAAGGCGATCTGGATCTCGGCGGGTTGGCCGATGCCGAAGAAAAAGAGGCGAAGGAGAAGGCTGCGGCGGAGCACGGCGGGCTGCTCGATCGGCTCAAGTCCACGCTGGGCGAACGGATCGAGTCGGTCCGGCCGAGCACCCGTCTGGTCGACTCCCCGGCCTGTTTGGTCGTCGGCGAGCACGACATGAGCGCCAATCTGGCGCGCGTGCTCAAGGCCGTCGGTCAGAGCGCACCCGAGAGCAAGCCGATCCTGGAGGTCAATCTCGACCACCCCCTGGTTAAACGCCTGGAGTCAGAGACCCAAGACGACCGCTTCGCCGATCTCGCACTCATCCTGCTCGATCAGGCTCAACTCGCCGAGGGTGGGCAGCTCGACGATCCGGCAGCCTTCGTCGCGCGTCTCAATAAGCTGATGCTCGGCATGATGATCGCCGGTCGTTGACGGTCGCCGCGGCGACCGCATGAGGTTGTCTTCCCGCGCCGGCCACTCTTGGCCGGCGCGACAGCGTGGGGCGATCGTCGGAGTCACCCCCGGTCATAAGCCCGACCAATCCTGCGATGGATTTGTTCTGTGGTCGTCTCGAATCGGACTGTGGCACACTCGGGCGCACCTTTAAAAACATCACTGAGGGAAAGCGAAATGCGCGTCATCCTATTGGGCGGCCCGGGCGCGGGAAAAGGCACGCAGGCCGGCTTCATCAAGGAGCACTTCAAGATCCCGCAGATCTCCACCGGCGACATGCTGCGTGCGCATGTGAAGCAGGGGACCGATCTGGGCAAGGCGGCCAAGAAGATCATGGACGAAGGCGGCTTGGTCTCCGACGACATCATCATGGGCATGGTGAAGGCCAGGATCACGGAAGACGACTGCAAGAGCGGATATCTGTTCGACGGTTTCCCGCGCACCCTCGGTCAGGCCGACGCCTTGAAGGCGGCGGGCGTGGGGGTCGACGTGGTGGTCGAGATCGACGTGCCGGACGAAGAGATCATCCGCCGCATGTCGGGTCGCCGCGTCCATCCGGCCTCGGGCCGGACCTACCATGTGGTCTTCAACCCGCCGAAGGAGGCCGATAAAGACGACGAGACCGGCGAGCCGTTGATCCAGCGCGACGACGACCGCGAGGATACGGTCATGGAACGCCTGCGCGTCTATCACGATCAGACCGAGCCGCTGATCAACTATTACTCGGCATGGGCCGAGCAGGGCGGCGACGGCGCGCCCCGATATGTCAAGGTGACCGGCATCGGCTCTGTCGAGGGGATTCGCGACGAGATCATCGAGAAGCTCTCCGCAAGCTGACGCCGTTCCGAGCGCGCGTCGCCGAGCACATGTCGTCGGCGCGCAGCACCCGGTGTCGGGTCCGGCCGTGCCGGTCCGAGCGGCTCACGCGGCTCCGTAATATCCCTGTTTCGAATCGGTGAAACTGCCGAAGGGCCGGGATTCTGCTACCATCCCCGCCAACGTTTCATCGCCGAATTCATCGCAGGATATCCTTATGGCCGTAATCGAGCTCGACGGGACCAATTTCGAACAAACGATCCAGGACAACGCATTCGTCGTCGTGGACTTCTGGGCGCCCTGGTGCGGCCCGTGCCGATCCTTCGCACCCGTCTACGAGAAGGTGTCCGAAGACCTGGCCGATGTCGTCTTCGCCAAGATCAACACCGAAGAACAACAAGAGATCGCGGGCCACTTCCATATCCGCTCGATCCCGACCCTCATGATCTTTCGCGAGCAGATCATCATCTTCTCGCAGCCCGGCGCCCTTCCGGAGAGTCAGTTTCGAGATCTCCTGACCAAGGCCGGGGAGCTCGACATGGTCGAGGTCAAGCGTCAGATCGCGGAGCAGGCCCAGGCCTCCGGCAACGCTTAGCTCGACAGTCACGCACCTTTCTCGGTTCCGGTTTATATGCAGCGCGCGTGCCACCCTTGGGCGACCGCCTGCGTCCTGTCGGGTCGCCCCAACGTCGGCGCGCTGATGAGTCTCTGCGAAGAAAACTTCGTGCGCCTCGCCCGTTTGGTCCCTGATCTGGTTGCGCGCCCCTCGGGTGTCTACGGCTCGCGTTGCTCGGACGGGGTCGATCTCTATCTCGAGGTCCAGAAGCAGGCGCGCTTTACCACCATCCTTCGTCTGACCTATCTCTTCCCCGTCCAAGGGGTTGTCCTCCCGGATCCGGATGCCCGCTTGAGGGTGTATCACGACGCCCGTCAGGTCGAGGTGATCGACCTGCGTCAGACCGTCCTGCCGCTGCGGGCCGATTATCGTGCGCCCGCGCTGGTCGATAAGTGGCAAGCGAATGCCTTCATCGGCAAATGGCTAAGCTATTGTCTGCGGCAGGGGCGGGTCTTCGCAGATGCGCCGGTCACTCCCCCGGCGTGCGCGTCCGGCGCGCGGGTCACGCTC
>NZ_DATITZ010000285.1:0-11742 GCF_035467215.1 Thiocapsa sp.
TGTGCATCGTCGAGCAGCCCTCCGAGATCCTGGCGATCGAGCAGGCGACGGAGTTTCGCGGACTCTATTTCGTGCTCGGCGGGCGGCTCTCCCCGCTCGACGGGATCGGCCCGGAGGAGCTGGGCCTGGACCTGCTCGACGCGCGTCTTGCGGGCGGGGAGGTGCGCGAGGTGATCCTCGCCATCAGCCCGACGGTGGAGGGGAGTGCGACGGCGCACTTCATTGCCGAGTCCGCCGATCGGCACGGGGTGAGTGCGACCCGCATCGCGCACGGTGTCCCGCTGGGCGGAGAGCTTGAATATCTGGACGGGGGGACGCTGGCGCTGGCCTTCAACGGTCGGCGCCGACTCTGACACCACTGGTCTCTTAACGGAGCGGATCGCAACGATGTCTGATACCATTTTCGGCAAGATCGCCAGCGGTGAAGTCTCGGCCGACATCGTCTACGAGGACGACGACCTGGTCGCCTTCCGAGACCTCAACCCGCAAGCGCCGACCCATATCCTGGTGATCCCGCGCAAGCCGATCCCGACCCTCAACGCGGTGCAGCCCGAGGATGCCGAGCTGATCGGCAAGCTCTTCCTGGCCGCGGCCAAGATTGCCGAGCAGGAGGGGATCGCCGCCAGCGGCTACCGGACCTTGATCAACTGCAACGCGGCGGCCGGGCAGACGGTGTACCACCTGCACCTGCACATCCTGGGCGGTCGCCCCATGCAGTGGCCGCCCGGCTGATCGATGTCGCAGCGCACCGCGCGTCACGGCGAGCGGCGACCTTTTGATTCATTCCAGCGGAGATCGACGGGCGTTTGCCCCGAAAGCAGCAACATGGCAGGGTATCAACGCACGTCTGTCGGGGATCGCCCCGCCGTCTTCGAGCTCAAGGCGGCCGGTTTCACGCTGCCGATCATTCGTCTGCTCGAGGCCGATATCGAGGCGGTCGCCGCCGAGCTGGGAGCCCGGGTGGAGCAGGCGCCGGAGTTTTTTCGCAATACGCCCGTCGTGATCGATCTGAGCGCCTTTCCCGAAGGCGGCGCCAAGGTCGAGTTTCCGCTCTTGGTCGGTCTGCTGCGCGGCTACGGCATGATCCCCTTCGGCGTGCGCGGCGGCAACAAGGCCCAGAACGAGGCCGCCGAGGCGATGGAGCTGGCGATCCTCGGCGAGCACGAGACCCGCGCGACGCGCACCGAGCGCGCCATCGCGCCCGAGGAGCCCGCGCCGAGCGCCCCAGCCGCGCCGTCGGTGCCGCAGGGCGTGCCTGCGGCAATCCCGCGTGCAGGAGCCGGTGCGGCCTTCACCTTGGTGACCCGACCGGTGCGCTCTGGGCAGCGCGTCTACGCCGCCGGCGGGGATCTGTCGATCATCGCCGCGGTAAGCTCGGGCGCGGAGCTGATGGCCGACGGCAACATCCATGTCTACGGCCCGTTGCGCGGTCGTGCGCTGGCCGGCATGAAGGGCAACACGGATGCGCGGATCTTCTGCCAAGACCTTCAGGCGGAGCTGGTGTCCGTCGCGGGGCATTACCGAGTGAGCGAGAACATCCCGAGCGAGCTGCGCGGCGTGCCGGTTCAGATCTATCTGGACCAGAAGATCCTGAGAATCGAAAAACTTTGACCCGACGCAGGGTTGGGCGATGGACCATCCCATTTTGGAGGCGGCTACTTTGGCGAGAATTATTGTGATCACCTCGGGCAAGGGCGGGGTCGGCAAAACGACCACGTCCGCCGCGTTGGCTATGGGACTGGCGCAACGCGGTCATCGCACGGTTGTCATCGACTTCGATGTGGGCCTGCGCAACCTGGATCTCATCATGGGTTGCGAGCGCCGTGTCGTCTACGATTTCGTCAATGTCATCAATCAGGAGGCCAACCTTAACCAGGCCCTGATCCGCGACAAGCGTTGCGACAACCTCTATGTGCTGCCGGCCTCTCAGACCCGCGACAAGGATGCGCTGACCAAGGAGGGTGTGGGGCGGGTCCTCGAGGAGCTGGCCCACGGATACGATTTCATCGTCTGCGACTCGCCGGCGGGCATCGAGCACGGCGCGACCATGGCCATGTACTATGCCGACGATGCAATTGTGGTGACCAATCCCGAGGTCTCCTCGGTGCGGGACTCCGACCGCATGCTTGGGATCCTGTCGAGCAAGTCGCGACGGGCGGAATCCAACGAGGAGCCGATCCGCGAGTTTCTCCTGCTCACCCGCTACGATCCGGCGCGGGTCGAGAAGGGCGAGATGTTGAGTGTGGACGACGTGCAGGAGATCCTGTCGCTGACCCTGATCGGCGTCATTCCGGAGTCGAAATCCGTCCTGACCGCATCCAACTCCGGCGTACCCGTGGTCCTCGATCGGGAGAGCGATGCCGGCAAGGCGTATGCCGATACGGTCGCTCGCTATCTGGGCGACGAGGTGCCGCACCGTTTTCTCCAAGTGGAGAAGAAGGGCTTCCTGAAGCGCTTTTTCAGAGGCTGACCTATGGGCTTACTCGACTACTTCCGCTCCTCGCGTCCGAAGGGCTCCGCAAGTGTAGCCAAGGAGCGGCTGCAGATCCTGGTGGCCCACGATCGCACCCAGCGTGGCCGTCCCTCCTATCTCCCCAAGCTGCAGCAGGAGATCCTCGAGGTCATCCGCAAGTACGTGGAGGTCGACATGAATGCCGTCTCCGTCAAATACGAGCAGGAGGACAGTCATGAGGTCTTGGAGTTGAATATCGTCCTGCCGGATACGGCCCAGGGCAGGATTTAAGGCAATGTCACACCGTGATGGACGCGATGGGTAGAGCGAAGCGAAACCCATCCTCCGAACCACGGCGTTGCCGGGTTTCGGTCCGATGCCCTCGGTGCGGGCTGGATGGGTTTCCTTTGTGGGATTCTTTGAGCTAAACCGGGCAAGCTCCAACGGTCGTCAAGCCTACCGAGACCGATCCCATCCAAAAACATCGCATGCCGCGTCGGGCGCGGTTTAGGGCAGAATCTTGATTGGCGTGCCGTCCCGCACCATGGCCCAGATCTCGTCGATCTCGTGGTTTTGCACGGCGATGCAGCCCTGTGTCCAGTCTCGGTTGGCATATTGTCCGCGCAGCGCTTCGGACTGGACGTAGTTCGGAAGCCCGTGAATCATGATCATCCCGCCCGGGTTGGAATAACCGAGCGAGCGACTGACGAGCTTGTCGCGCTCGTTCGGGTAGGAGATGTGGATCGATTTGTAGAAGTTGCTGTTCGGGTTGCGCCAGTTGAGCAAATAGTCGCCGATCGGGGTGCGCTGGTCTCCCTCGCGAAACTTGTGACCGTCCGGTGATCCGCCGAGCGCGATCCGGTATTCGCGGATCACCCGCCCGTTGTTGTGCAGCTCGAGCTTGCGCTGCGATTTCTTCACGACGACCTTGTCCGCGTGGCTCGGCTCGACCGTTGCCATCTTCGTCGAGCTGCCGCAGCCGGCGAGTCCCAAAGCCCCTGCAACGGCGAGCGCCGCCAATAGGTATCGGGCCCGATGCGCACGCTGATCGGGTCGGCGGGTCGGGTGCTGGGCGATGGCGGTCATGGGGTCTTTCGCGTCGGTGTGCATGAGTCTGATCCGGTATCTGGAAGGGTGCAACGGCGTCGGCCGTGCTCAAAAGCAACACGCGAAAGTGTAGGTAACCGCATGACAAAACGCCATCTTGTTTGGCGATTTTTCGATCTGAAAATCCCGAGCCGAGACCCGGGATCGCCGGTCAGAACTCGGGAAGGACGCGGAAAAAGAGCGTCTTGAGATAGGCGGTCTCCGGGATCGCGGGATGCACCGGATGGTCAGGCCCCTGCTGTCCGGTCTCCAAGAGCTGCAGGGTGCGCCCGGCGCGGCGTGCCGCCTGCTGGACGGTCCGCACAAAGACGTCGCGGCCCATGTGGAAGGAGCACGAGGAGGTCACCAGCAGGCCGCCCGGCTCCAAGAGTTCCATCCCGAGTCGATTGAGCCGCAGATACGCCTGCATCCCGTCCTTCTCGTCCTTGCGCCGCTTGATGAAGGCGGGCGGGTCGAGGAGCACGGTGTCGAAACGGGCGTCCTCCTCGCGCAGGGCGCGCAGCACCTCGAAGGCGTCGCCATGTCGGCCTTGAACGCGCTCCGCCAGCCGGTTGCGCGCCGCATTGTCGGCGACCCGCTCGAGCGCCGGCAGCGAGCTGTCGACGCAGACGACCTGCTCGGCGCCCAATGCCGCGGCACGCAGACCCCAGGCACCGATGTAGCTGCAGACATCCAGGACGCGCCGACCGACGCCGTAGCGAGCCAGACGGGTGCGGTTCTCCGCTTGGTCGAAGAACCAGCCGGTCTTCTGGCCGGTCAGGGGCGAGACGAGAAACTCCAGATCGTTCTCGATCAGGGGCAGGGTGTCCTCGGGCGAGCCCAGGATCACCTCGACGCCCTGGGTTAGGCCCTCCATCTCGCGCACCGAGGTGTCGTTGCGCAGCACGATCGCCTTGGGGCGCAGCACCTGCTCGAGTGCGGCGATGATCTCGCCTTGCACCCGCTCCATCCCGGCGGTGGTGATCTGCACGGCGAGCAGATCGCCGTAGCGGTCGACGACCAGGCCCGGCATCCCGTCGCTTTCCCCGAAGATCAGCCGATAGAAGGGCTGCGTGTAGAGCCGCTCGCGCAGGGCCAGCGCATCGTGGATGCGCTTCAGCCACAAGGTCGGGCTCAACGGCTGGGTGGGATCGCGACTGACCACGCGCGCGCAGATCAAGGAATGCGGATTCGCGTAGCCGTGACCGATCCAGCGATCGTGATCGCTGCGGATCGCGACCGGCTGACCCGGCTGGAAATCCTTCAACGGCGTGGCCTTGGTGTCGACCTCGTTGCTGTAGATCCAGCAGTGTCCGGCGATGAGGCGGCGTTCCTGGTCTTTGCTCAGGATGAGGGGTTGGGTCTTCATGATCGGATGTCCTGTGGTGTCTGGGCGCTTGTCGTCTTGCGCGGTCACAGACTATCAGAACCGGCCGAGGTCGGCCGGGGCATGGAAAGGGGAGTCGGCAGAACCCGTCTTGTCTGAACAGCCGCCAGCCATCAGCCATCAGCGCACTTTGACCCTTCACCTTTCACCTTTCACCCTCATCTCCCAACCATCCTTCAGCTCCCGGGTCCCGCCATGTCGAACGCCCATCCGTCCCCGACCGGCCATGCCAACCGTCTGGCCGCGACCACCAGTCCCTACCTCCGTCAGCATGCGCACAACCCCGTGGATTGGTGGCCTTGGTGCGATGAAGCGCTCGCCCTGGCGCGCGCGACGGATCGGCCGATCCTGCTCTCGATCGGCTACTCGGCGTGTCATTGGTGCCATGTGATGGCCCATGAGTCCTTCGAGGATCCCGGCACGGCGGAGCTGATGAACCGGCTTTTCGTCAACATCAAGGTCGACCGGGAAGAGCGGCCTGACCTCGACAAGATCTATCAGACCGCACACCAGCTGCTCGCGCGACGCCCCGGTGGTTGGCCGCTGACGGTGTTTCTGATGCCGGCCGATCAAAAGCCCTTCTTCGCCGGGACCTATTTCCCGCGCGAGCCGCGTCACGGTCTGCCGGCGTTCAAGCAGCTGATGCAGGGCATCGAGAGGGCCTACCGCGAGCAGAAGACGGCCATCGAGTCGCAGAACGACAGCCTGATGGCGGCGCTCGCGGAGCTGGAGCCGCGCGCCTCGGACGCGCTGCCCGAACGCTCGACGATCGATGCGGCACTGCAGCAGCTTGACGAGAGCTTCGATCCCGAGCACGGCGGATTCGGCGATGCACCCAAGTTTCCGCATCCGACCAACCTCGAGCTTCTGTTCAGGCATGCGGCGGACACGTCGCCGGCCGGTGAGCCCGCTCGGTCGGCGCTCGAGAAGGCCCTTTGGACGCTCGAGCGGATGATCCGCGGCGGACTGACGGATCAGCTCGGCGGAGGCTTCTATCGCTATTCGGTCGACACGCGTTGGATGATCCCGCACTTCGAGAAGATGCTTTACGACAACGGTCCGCTCCTCGCTCTCTGCTGCGATGCCTTCGCCGTGACCGACGACCCCTTGTTTCGGGATGCGGCCGTCATGACCGCGGACTGGGTGCTGCGCGAGATGCAGTCCCCGGAGGGCGGCTACTGGTCCAGCCTGGACGCCGACAGCGAGGGCGAGGAAGGCCGATTCTATGTCTGGGATCGCGAGGAGATCCAAGCCTTGGTGGCACCGGCCGAATATGATCCCTTCGGCGCCGTCTATGGTCTGGATCGCCCGGCCAACTTCGAAGGGCGCTGGCACCTGCACGGGTACCGCACGCCCGAAGCCGTCGCCGGCGAGCTCGGGCTGGAACCGGCACGGGTGCTGGCCCTACTCGCTGCCGCCCGCGCGGCCCTCTATGTCGCACGCGAGCGGCGCGTTCGCCCGGGCCGGGACGAGAAGGTCCTGACCGCCTGGAATGCGCTCATGATCAAAGGTATGGCGCGTGCCGCGCGCACCTTCGATCGCCCCGATTATCTGGAGTCCGCCGAGCAGGCCCTCGCCTTTATCCGCGGCACACTCTGGCGCGAGGGTCGGCTGCTCGCGACCTACAAGGACGGCACCGCCCACCTCAACGCCTATCTCGACGACTATGCCAACTTGCTCGATGCGCTGCTGGAGCTCTTGCAGACACGTTGGTCACGAGCCGATCTCGACTTTGCACTTGCCCTTGCGGAGGTGCTCCTGGATCAGTTCGAGGACCCGATCGACGGCGGCTTCTGGTTCACCGGCCGCGATCACGAGACCCTGATCCACCGCACCAAACCGCTCGGCGACGAGGCCGTCCCGTCGGGCAACGGCATCGCTGCCGTGGCGCTCCAGCGCCTCGGCCATCTCGTCGGCGAGCCGCGCTATCTCGCCGCGGCCGAGCGGACCCTGAAGCTGGCGGCCGAGTCGATTGGCCGCATGCCCTATGCCCACGCGACGCTCTTGTTCGCGCTCGACGAGTGGATCGACCCGCCCGAGACCCTGGTCATCCGCGCGGGCGACGAGCGTCTCGACGCCTGGCGCCGAGAGGCCCAGCGCGGCTACCGACCGCGACGGTTCGTCCTGGGCATCCCGACCGAGGAGAGCCATCTCCCCGGCACGCTCGCCGCCATGGTGCCCGGCGAGCGCCCGCGCATCTACCGCTGCCGAGGCACACAGTGCGAGCCGCCGACCGAATCACTCGCCGATGTGTTGAATCAAACCCCGTAGCGGAGCAGTGCAGAGATACCAAGACCATCCGAGATCATTTTCGTTGTCGTTGTCGCATTCGTGGTCGTAGTCGTATCGATGGTCGATTACGACAACGACAACGACGGCGGCCTCGCCCACCAGCAGGTCACCCCCATGTCGACAGCCCGGCCGTTTCGACGGCATCTCGCCTATCTCGATTGGCTCTACAACCCCTTCAGGTCGTGGGACGTCACCCGCGTCTACGATCTCCTGTCCACGGATGTAGCCACCGAAAACGGGCTCTATCTCAATCTGGGGTACTGGACCGGCGAGCAGACGCTGGACGAAGCCTGCCAAGCGCTTGCCGCCTTGGTGGCGGAGCGCGCATCGATGGGCCCCGGCGATCGGGTGCTCGACGTCGGCTTCGGCTTCGCCGACCAAGATCTCTACTGGCTTCGGACCTATGGGCCGGATCACATCCAGGGCCTGAACATCACCGCCTCGCAGGTGGCCGTCGCGCGCGGGCGGGTCAAAGACCTCGGTCTCGAAGAGCGCATCGACCTGCGCGAAGGCTCGGCCACGGACATGCCGATGCCGTCGAACTCAGTCGACACCGTCGTCGCCTTGGAGTGCGCATTCCACTTCAAGACCCGCGAACGCTTCTTCGAGGAGGCTTTCCGTGTTCTGCGCCCGGGCGGCCGGTTGGTCACGGCCGACATCATCCCCATGCCGCTGTCCGACGACTGGCGTACCCGCCTGAAACAGCGCTGGTCCTGGAGACTGGTTGCGAGCAAGTTCGCGATCCCCGCCGAAAACGTCTACACGCGCGACATCTACGCGGAGAAGCTCGAAGCCTGCGGTTTCGAAGATGTCGAGGTCGCCTCCATCCGCGATCGCGTCTACAACCCCCTGCACGACTATCTTTCGAGACATCCGGAAACGCTCGAGCGACTCCACCCCGCAACCCGACTTCCGGCCCGACTCGCACTCGGCATGAGCGCCGAGAGCGTTTACGGCGGTCTGGACTATGTGCTCGCCGCAGCCCAAAAACCGCTTTAAACCACTTTAAACCGCGCCTCTTTGTGACATGCGAGGTCTTGCCGGGGGATCACCCTCACGACGACGAACGGGCTCACACCTGGCGCGGTTTAAAGAAATGAAAAACAATGCTTTTAATCTCCTAAACCGCGTCGACTCAAACGGTCTCGAAACCATCCAAGGCCGACCCGGCGCGACGAGCACGAAGAAAAGCTCGGACGCGGTTTAGTCTCGGACGCGGTTTAGCGCTAATAAAGAAAGGGGACGAGCTTCTTCACCCCCTTCGCATACTCCACATACTCCGGATGACGTTCGGTCAACCAACCTTCTTCCTTGCTGGCCTTGTAGTCGAAAAAGAAGAAGCCGATGACCAGGATCGCAAGGTGCGGGATGCTGAGCGTGAAGAGCACCCAGCCCGCCGCAGCGAAGAGCTGACTGCTGTAGAGCGGATGGCGAACCCGGGCGTAGACGCCGTGCTTGACCAGCTGGCTGTGATCCACCGGATAGGGCAGGGGGGTCAGATACTCACGGATATGGAGCGAGCCAAAACCGCCGAGGACAAGGGCGACCGCCCAAAAGGCGATCAATGCCGGCCAGCGCACGGGCGCGAGCGCATCCAGCAACGCCGGGGTCGCGAGCGGATTCCATGCAGGGGTGAAGAGAAAGGCGAAGAAGACCACGAATTGCAGCACGACGAGATATTCGCCGCGGTGGCCCTTCAGGAACGAGAAACGGGTCATGTCGAGGTCCTTGTCGGAGGTTGAGCGCCGGCGACCGTCTGTCGGGTCGCGAAGACAGGCATTGTCTGACATCCGGGAGGTTGTGCCGAGCGTCGTGCGGCACAAGCGAACGAGACCCGGGTGTCGACCTGAGCCACTCGTGCAGCACTGCAGGTATGTCGTCGAGACCGTTCGTTGTCGTTGTCGTTGTCGTTGTCGTGATCGACCATCGGGACGACTTCGACAACGACAACGACCATGATTTCAGGCGGTCTCGGACTCTCTGCAACCACTCGCCTTCGCCGCCCGCTTCGACGTAAGGTGCCCGAACAGGTGCTTTCCGGTACACTCCCGCGGTTTGAGTCAATCCCAAACATGCGGTCCGCACCGTGCCGACATCGAGCGATCCCCGGTTGTTGACCTTCACCTGGCCGGTGCGCGTCTATTACGAAGATACCGACGCGGGCGGTGTGGTCTTCTACGCCAATTATCTCAAGTTCATGGAACGGGCGCGCACCGAATGGCTGCGCGCCGTCGGCTACGAGCAGGATCTCTTGCGCGCGCGTCGCGGGATCCTCTTCGCCGTGCGACGCGTGACCATCGACTACCTGGCGCCCGCGCGTCTCGATGAATGTTTGAGCGTGACCTCCAGGTTGGTGCGGGCGGGCGGTGCGAGTCTGGAGTTCGACCAGCAGGTGATGCGCGACAGCGACGCTTCCTGCTGCTGCCGAGGCGCCGTCAAGATCGCCTGCCTGCATGCCGACACCCTGCGCCCGGCGCGTCTGCCCGGCGATCTCTTGTCCGAGTTGTTGCCGTTCGCGAGCGGTCCAGCGGAGCCCCTGTCATGACGTCCGATCTGTCCTTGTTCAACCTGATCCTGCAGGCCAGCCTGGTGGTCCAGTTGGTTTTGCTGGTGCTGGTGCTCGCCTCCGTGACCTCCTGGACGATGATCCTGGACCGCGGGCGCGTGCTCTCGAGCGCGCGCAAGAGTGCCAACGCCTTCGAGGAGCGCTTCTGGTCCGGCGGCGATCTCAGCGCGCTCTACAAGGATCTGAGCGAGAACCGCAAGGGCGAGCATGGCCTGCCGTCCATCTTCCGCGCGGGCTTCAAGGAATACGTACGGCTGCGCAAGATCGAGGGCAACGACCTGATGGCCGTACTGCAGGGCAGCGAGCGCTCGATGCGCGTCGCACTCAGTCGCGAGATGGACCGTCTGGAGACAAGCCTCACCTTCCTGGCGACGGTCGGCTCGACCAGCCCCTACATCGGCCTCTTCGGCACCGTCTGGGGCATCATGCATGCCTTCCATGCACTTGGAAATGTCGAGCAGGCCACCCTCGCATTGGTCGCGCCGGGCATCTCGGAAGCGCTGGTCGCCACCGCCATCGGTCTCTTTGCGGCCATCCCCGCCGTCATCGCCTACAACCGCTATTCCTATCAGGTCGAGCGTCTCAACAGCCGCTACGAAGAGTTCATGGAAGAGTTCTCCACTCTCCTGCAGCGCCAAGGCCGCAACTGAGCGCTCGAGGACTCCCGCAGATGCTCAAGCGCACCCGTTCCAGACAACGCCGCCGGCCGATGGCCGAGATCAATGTCGTGCCCTACATCGACGTCATGCTGGTGCTGCTCGTCATCTTCATGGTGACGGCGCCCCTGATTACGCAGGGTGTGAAGGTGGCGTTGCCGCAGGAGAAGGCAGGCGGGATTCCGAGCCCGACGACCGAGTCGCTGATCATCACGGTCGATGAGTTCGGCGACTATTACATCGATGTCGGAGACGAGAAGAACGCCCCGGCCAGCGAGCAAATCCTGTTCGACCGCATCCGTGTCGTGCTCGAATATACGCCCGAAACGCCGATCCTGGTGCGTGCGGACCATCGGGTCGACTACGGGCGTGTCGTTCGCGCGATGGTCGTGGCTCAAGCCGCAGGAGCGCCCGAGGTCGGTCTGGTGACGGTGCCGCCGGAGCGCCGCGAGCGCTGACGCGGCGGCACGAGCTCCGACATGTGGCAGATCCTGAGGCAGAACCCGAGGGCTTTTTATTGGTCGTTGGCTCTGCATGTCTTTTTCGCCCTGCTCTTCTTTGTGGGCGTCAAGCTCGAGCGGCCGATCACGGAGGCCGGGAGCAAGCCGCGCGTGGTGCAGGCGACCATCGTGAGCGATGCCGCGCTCGAGGCGATGGTCGCGGAGTTTCAGGCCGAGCAAGCGCGGCGTCCGGCCGGTCCGGAGGTCAGTCGCGAGGTCGGTACGCAGATCAGCCCGGAAGCGCAGGAGCCGCGGGATGCGGCGACGCTTGAAGACCTGAGCGCGGCCGAGGCCGTTCGGCTCGAAACCGAGCGTCTCGAGGCCGAAGAGGCCGAGGCGGAGCGTCAGGCCGACGTCGAACGCGAGGAGGCGCAGCGCCTTGCCGAGGCCGCTCGCGCCGCCGCCGAAGCCGAGCGACTGGCAGCGGAGGCCGAAGCGGCTGCAGCCGAGGCCGAAGCGCGCCGTCAGCTGGAGATCGACCGCATGGCCGAGGCCCAGCGCCGAGCGCAGGCCGAACGAGAGGCCGAGGAGGCCGCTGCCAGGGCCGAGGCCGAGCGACGCGCCGAAGCCGAGCGACGTGCAGAGGCCGCGCGACGTGCCGAGGCCGAGCGCTTGGCCGCCGAGGCCGCAGCCGCCAAGGCCGAGGCGGAGCGTCTGGCCGAAGAGAAGCGACTCGCTGCGGAGGCTGCGGCCCGCGCCGAGGCGCAACGCCGATCCGAGGCGGTCCGCGCCGAGGACGAACGCCGCGCGAGGGCCGAGGCCGAGCGCCGTGCCGAGATCGAGCGTCGCACGGAGGCGCAGCG
>NZ_DATITZ010000286.1:0-4519 GCF_035467215.1 Thiocapsa sp.
AGGTCCTGTACGACCTGGAGCGCGACCTCGACGCTATGAAGCCCGAAGAGATCGTCGCGGCCGTGCAGGATGCCGGGCTGGTCGGACTCGGGGGTGCGGCTTTTCCGAGCCACGTCAAATTGAAGCCCCCCGCAGGCAAGATCATCGAGACGGTCGTCGTCAACGGCTGCGAGTGCGAGCCCTATCTGACCTGCGATCATCGGATCATGCTCGAGCAGAGCGACGCCCTGATCCGCGGCATCAAGCTCGCGCTCAATGCGACCGGAGCCAGACGCGCCATTATCGGCGTCGAGGACAACAAGCTCGATGCGGTCGCCCATCTGCGGTCGGTGATCCCGCAGGATCTGCCCATCACCGCGGAGGCGGTGGAGACCAAGTATCCGCAGGGTGCGGAGAAGATGCTCATCAAGAGCCTCCTGCGCAAAGAGGTTCCGGTCGGCGGGCTGCCGGCGGATATCGGCGTGGCGGTCTACAACGTCGGCACACTCGCCCAGATGGGCGATCTTCTGCCCAAGGGCAGGGGCCTGATCGAGCGCGTCGTCACCGTGAGCGGTCCGGCGGTTGCCAACCCGGGCAACTTCATGGTTCCGATCGGCACGCCCTTGCGGTTTCTGCTCGGACAGGTCGGACTCGCGGCAGACCGGGTCGGCGAGGTCATCCTCGGCGGACCCATGATGGGCATGGCGGTAGCCTCGCTCGATGTGCCGGTCACCAAGGCCGTCTCGGGCGTCGTCGCCTTGGAGCGGGAAGACCCGGACCTGGACCGGCGCAAGGTCTACCCCTGCATCAAGTGCGCCGAATGTCTCAAGGCATGCCCGGTCTCGCTCAATCCCTCGATGCTCGGCGAGTTGGCACTCGCGCGCCAGTACGAGCGAATGGCCGAGGAATTCAATCTGAATCAATGCTTCGAATGCGGCTGTTGCGCCTATGTGTGCCCGTCGAATATCCCGCTGACGCAGTATTTCCGGATCGCCAAGTCAATCAATCGGGATCGCAATGCCTAAACCCATCGAGATCAGAACCTCCCCGCACCTGAAGCGGGCGATCAGCGTCGACCGCATCATGCGCAATGTGGTCTTTGCGCTCTTGCCGATCTGCGCCTTCGCGGTCTTTCAATTCGGGTTGAGCGCGCTGCTCCTGCTCCTCACCACAACGGGAGCGGCGATCGCGACCGAGTGGTTTTTCACGCGGACAAGCGGTCGGGGCAACACCGTGTCGGACTGGTCCGTCGTCATCACCGGCATCCTGCTCGGTCTGACCTTGCCGCCCGGCTTTCCGATCTGGATGGCTGCCGTGGCAGCCTTCGTCGGCGTGGCGCTGGGTAAGGCGCTCTTCGGCGGGCTGGGTTACAACGTCATGAATCCGGCCCTCGTAGGACGGGCCTTCGTGCAGGCCGCCTTCCCGGTCGCGATCACGACCTGGACGCCGCCGTTCGCGCCGGGTCGGTTCACCGAGGTCATCCCCTCGACCTTCACGCTGCCCTTCATGCAGCCGATCCCGGTCAAGGATTGGATCGCGGGTCTGCAGCTCGATGCCTGGACCGGTGCCACGCCGCTGGCGCTTCAGAAGTTCCAGCAGATCGAGCCGCCCGTCACCGAGGTCTTCACCGGCATGATCGCGGGGTCCGCCGGCGAGACCTCCGCACTCTTGATTCTGATCTGCGGACTCTGGCTCGCCTTCAAGCGCATGCTGGACTGGCGCATCCCGGCCGCGGTACTGGCCGGCGCGGCACTCACGGCGCTGCCCTTTTGGCTGATGGACAGCAGCCTCTATCCGAGCCCCTGGTTCGTGCTGTTCTCGGGCGGACTCATGCTCGGGGCCTGGTTCATGGCGAGCGATATGGTGGCCTCGCCGGTCACCACCAGCGGCGTCATCATGTATGGACTTTTCATCGGCGTGCTCACCGTCGTGATTCGCCTCTTCGGCGGTCTCGTGGAGGGCGTCATGTACGCGATCCTGCTCGCCAACGCAGCCGGACCCTTGATTTCGAGCTGGACACAGCCGCGCGTCTACGGCGCGGTCAAAAAGACGCGGGGGGCGGAGTAGGCCATGAGCATCAAGGTCGAGCTTCAACCCCAATCTCAGCCCCGGCATCAAGAGGACCCCGGCGCGCAGGTCGCACCGAGCTGGCCGATGCTGCGCACCCTGGCCGGCATCGCGACCCTGTCGGGTCTCATGGTGGTGCTGGTTTATCAGGCGACCAAGCCCATCATCGCCGAGAACGAGCGGGTCCTCACCGAGCAGGCGGTCTTCGAGGTGCTGCCGGGTGCGGTCTCCAAGGTCGATTTCGTGCTGACCGATCAGGGCCTGGCGGCGGCGGGCGCGGGCGCCGTCGGGGTTGCGGTCTTCGCCGGATTCGGGGCCGACGGTCACCTGCGTGGCCTGGCCTTCCCGGGCGCGGCGCGCGGCTATCAGGACGTGATCCAGTTCCTCTTCGGCTACGATCCGGCGTGTGAATGCATCATCGGCAGCAAGGTGTTGCGATCCACCGAGACACCGGGTCTGGGAGATAAGATCGACACCGATCCGGTCTTTCTCGACAACTTCGTCGCGCTCGACGCCAGCCTGAATCCCGAGGGCACCGGCCTGGCCAACGCGATTGTCCTGGTCGCGCACGGCACCAAGAGCGCACCCTGGCAGATCGACGGCATCTCGGGCGCGACCATCTCGGGCAAGGCGATGGCGCGGGCGCTCAACGATGCCGCACAGCGCGTCGTTCCGATCGTCCGGCGCGAGCTGGCCAAGTTGGAGGCAAGCGCACCATGACCAGCACCCTGCGCGTCAATCGAGGCACGCCCCATGGCTAAACTGCCAAACCCTCAAGAAGACCTCAGCCTGGATACCTTCCTGCGCGGACTCTGGGCCGAAAATCCGGTGTTCGCGATGCTGCTCGGCATGTGTCCGGTGCTGGCCGTGACCAACTCGACCATGAACGCCATTGCGATGGGACTGGCGACGACCTTCGTGCTGGTCTGCTCCAGCCTATTGATTTCACTGCTGCGTAACTGGATCCCCAAACAGGTCCGCATCGCCAGCTACATCATCATCATCGCGACCTTCGTCACCATCGTCGACTACGGCATCCAGGCGATCAGCCTGGAGCTGTATGCCGCGCTCGGCGCCTTTATTCAGCTGATCGTGGTGAACTGCGTCATCCTCGGGCGTGCCGAGGCCTATGCCTCGAAACAGCGCCTGCACACGACGTTCGTCAATAGTCTCGGGATGGGCGCGGGATTCACTATTGCACTGCTCGCGCTCGGCACGGTCCGCGAGATCCTCGGCAGCGGGAGCATTCTCGGCGTCGCGCTCTTCGGAGACGGCTTCCAACCCTGGGTCGTGATGATTCTTCCGCCGGGAGGCTTCTTCGTGCTCGGGGCTTGGCTGCTGCTCTTCAACTGGCTACGTCTGCGCAAGGCGCGCAAGGTGATGGAACAATCCGGGGTCGCCAGCAATGCAGGATGAATCGCTCTATTTCATCTTTCTGAATGCCGCCGTCGTCAATAATTTCGTCCTGGCGCTCTTTCTCGGCATTTGCCCCTTCCTCGGCGTCTCCGCGAAAAAAGACACCGCTTGGAACATGGGTCTGGCGGTCATCTTCGTGATGCTGGTCAGCTCCATGAGCGCCTACGGTATCAATTGGCTGCTGACCGAGCTGGACCTGCTCTTCCTGCGGCTCATCTGCTATATCGCGGTGATCGCCTCGGCGGTGCAATTGGTGGAGATGTTCGTCAAGCGTTACAGCCCCGCGCTCTTTCGCTCGCTCGGCATCTTTCTACCCTTAATCACGACCAACTGCGCCATCCTGGGTCTTGCACTCTTTCAAACCGCGAAGGAATACAACTTCGTACAGAGTCTGGTCTATGCACTCGGCGCGGGTGGCGGCTTCATGCTGGCCTTGATGTTGATGGCCGGGCTGCGCGAGAAGCTCGAGCTTGCCCGCGTGCCGAGCGTCAGCCAGGGCGCGGCCATGAGCCTGATGCTGGCGGGGCTTTTGTCGCTCGCCTTTATGGGCTTCGCGGGTCTGGGAGGCTCCCATGGTTAAGGTGCTTCTGGCCTCGCTGATCATCTTTGTGGTGCTCGCGGCCTGGATCATGGTCGAGCGCCTCTATGCCGCCTTCGCCGCCCGTCATCCTGAGCTAGGGCCCTTCCGCCGCAACGACGGCGGGTGCTCCTGCGGCAGCGGAAGCTGCAAGCGGCGCTCGGACGGAGCCTCTCGCGGAACCTGAGTGAGCGAGTTCTTTTCCAGCGTCGTCGTCGCTCGTCCGACGGCGAGTCATTACATCCATCTCGTCTCGGTTCCGAGGGAGCCGGCAAGATCAAAGGAGCACTTAAACCATGAGTGAAGCCCCGGCCGATTTGGGTCCGACGTCTCAGGCATTCATCAAGGATTCCAGGCGAATCACACCCGAGAGCTCGGAAGAGGTCCGCCATATCACCCTGCAGGTGGTCGACCCTGCTTTTCAATTCGTCGAAGGCCAAAGCATCGGCGTGGTGGTGCCGGGGCCGCATCCCTTCGGCA
>NZ_DATITZ010000287.1:0-6203 GCF_035467215.1 Thiocapsa sp.
TCGGCTTCCTCGTCGACACGCTGACCGCGACGATGATGTGCGTCGTCACCTCGGTCTCGCTGATGGTGCACGTCTACACGATCGGCTACATGTCCGAGGACCCCGGCTACCAGCGCTTCTTCTCGTACATCTCGCTGTTCACCTTCTCGATGATGATGCTGGTGATGGCGAACAACTTCCTGCAGCTGTTCTTCGGCTGGGAGGCGGTGGGGCTCGTTTCGTATCTGCTGATCGGTTTCTGGTACACGCGGCCGACGGCGATCTACGCCAACCTGAAGGCCTTCCTGGTCAACCGGGTCGGCGACTTCGGATTTATCCTGGGCATCGCTGCGGTGGGCATGTACTTCAACAGCATGGACTATGTCGAGGTCTTCGCCGCAGCGCCTGCGCATGCCGAGACGCAGGTTGCGGTGTTCGGCGGCGTGTCGCTCATGACCCTGATCTGCATCCTGCTCTTCATCGGGGCCATGGGTAAGTCGGCACAGGTGCCGTTGCATGTCTGGCTGCCGGACTCGATGGAAGGCCCCACGCCCATCTCGGCGTTGATCCACGCCGCAACCATGGTCACCGCCGGCGTCTTCATGGTGACGCGCATGTCGCCGCTGTTCGAGATGTCGGAGACGGCGCTCAGCTTCATCCTCATTATCGGCGCGACCACGGCGCTCTTCATGGGTCTGATCGGTCTGGTGCAGAACGACATTAAGCGTGTGGTCGCCTATTCGACCCTTTCGCAGCTCGGTTACATGGTGACGGCGCTCGGCGCCTCGGCCTATGCCGCCGGGATGTTCCATCTGATGACCCACGCCTTCTTCAAGGCGCTGCTGTTCCTGGCCGCCGGCTCGGTGATCATCGCCTTGCATCACAAGCAGGACATCCGCGAGATGGGCGGCCTGCGCCGTTACATGCCGATCACCTGGATTACCGCCTTGATCGGCTCGCTGGCCCTGATCGGCTTTCCGGCCTTCTCCGGCTTTTTCTCCAAGGACGCCATCATCGAGGCGGTGGGGCATTCGACGCTCTACGGCTCCGGCTATGCCTCGCTCCTGCTGACGATCGGTGTCTTCGTGACCGCGCTCTACAGCTTCCGCATGTACTTCCTGGTCTTCCACGGCAAGCCGCGGATGGACGAGCATACCCGGCACCATCTGCACGAGACCCCGTGGGTGGTGACCCTGCCGCTGGTGCTGCTGGCGATCCCCTCGTTGGTGCTCGGCTGGTTGGTCGTCGAGCCGCTGTTGGTGACCAATTGGTTCGTGACCGGCGACTGGAACCCCATCGTCGTGGCGCCCGAGCACGACACCCTGCATACGCTGCGGGAGCATTGGCACGGCCAATGGGCCTTCGTCCTGCACGGCATGACCATGCCGCCCTTCTTCCTGGCGATGGGAGGGCTTGCCTTGGCCGCCGTCGTCTGGTGGTTCACCTTCGCGAGGAATCCGAAGATCGAAGATCAACTACCGGCGATGGGCGGTCCCGTCACCAAGGTCCTGCAGTCCAAATACGGGTTCGACGACTTCAATCAGAAGGTCTTCGCCGGCGGTAGCCGAATGCTCGGGCGGGTGCTCTGGCTCGGCGGTGATCGCGCCATCATCGACGACGGCGTGGTCAACGGATCGGCGCATCGGGTTGCGGAGCTGGCGCAGCGTGCGCGGCATCTGCAGACCGGTTACCTCTATCACTACGCGATTGCGATGATCGTCGGGCTCGTCGGGCTCTTGACGTTCTTCGTCGTGCTCTAAGCGGAAGGAGACGCCCCGCATGTACGAGTTCCCTCTCCTGACGCTGGTCATCTGGTTACCGATCATCGGCGGTATCGCCGTGCTGGCGAGCGGCGATCGCGGCACGGACATCTCCAAGTGGATCGCGCTCGCTTTTGCGATCCTGACCTTCGCCATCAGCCTCGGCCTCTGGACCGGTTTTGACGCCGGCAGCGGACAGATGCAGTTCGTGGAGCGTGCGTCCTGGATCCCGACCTTCAATGTCGAGTACTACCTGGGTGTCGACGGCATCTCCATGCCGCTGATCATCCTGACGACCTTCATCACCATCTTCGTCATCATCGCGGGATGGGATGTCATCACCTATAAGCCGTCGCATTACATGGCGGCCTTCCTGATCATGGAAGGCGTGATGGTCGGCGTCTTCTCCGCGCTCGATGCCATCCTCTTCTATGTTTTCTGGGATGCGATGCTGATCCCGATGTTCATCATCATCGGGGTCTGGGGCGGACCGAATCGGGTCTATGCGACCATCAAGTTCTTCCTCTATACCTTCTTCGGCTCGGTCTTCATGTTGGTCGCGCTGATCTACATGTACTTCCAGGCCGACAGCTTCAGCATCCTGGATTTCCACGATCTGGAATTGGGCATGACCGCCCAGATCCTGATCTTCGTCGCCTTCCTGCTCGCCTTTGCGGTGAAGGTGCCGATGTTTCCGGTCCACACCTGGTTGCCGGACGCGCATGTCGAGGCGCCGACCGGCGGGTCGGTCATCCTGGCGGCCATCATGCTGAAGATCGGTGGCTACGGGTTTCTGCGCTTCTCGATGCCGATCACGCCGGACGCCAGCGCCTCGCTCGATTGGCTGATCATCGCGTTGTCGCTGATCGCCGTGGTCTACATCGGATTCGTCGCCCTGGTTCAGCAGGACATGAAGAAGCTCATCGCCTATTCGTCGATCGCGCACATGGGCTTCGTGACGCTCGGCTTCTTTATCGTCTTCACCATCATTCGCAGCCCGGATATCGCCGGCGGGGCGGTGATGGGGATCGAGGGCGGGATGGTCCAGATGATCTCGCACGGCTTCATCTCGGGCGCGCTCTTCCTCTGTGTGGGCGTGCTCTATGACCGCGTGCATTCGCGCGAGATCGCCGATTACGGCGGCGTCATCAATACCATGCCCTGGTTCGGTGCCTTCGTGGTCTTCTTTGCGATGGCCAATGCGGGTCTGCCCGGAACCTCCGGTTTCGTCGGCGAGTTCATGGTGATCCTTGCGACCTTCCGGGCCGATTTCTGGTGGGCCTTCCTGGCCGCGACCACGCTGATCCTCGCGGCAGCCTTTACCCTCTGGATGGTCAAGCGGGTCATCTTCGGCGAGGTCAAGAACGAGAAGGTGGCGGCTCTTCAGGATCTTAATCGCCGCGAGACATTCAATCTCGGGGTGCTTGCCGCCGCGGTCCTCGCCCTCGGGATCTGGCCGGCGCCCTTGATGGAGGTGATGCACGCCTCGGTCGAGAACCTGGTCGCCCATGTCGGGGAGTGCAAGCTGCCGGCCTCCGAGGCGGCGGACTGCGTCCTTGCGGTGCCCGCATCCGTGGCGGGTCTGACCGGACAGCCGTAAGGATGCGCTCGGGCGCGGGTCTCACTTAATCGGAATTCTCACATGCCATTCGATGCCGCCAATCTGTTCCCCATCCTGCCGGAGATCGCGATCCTGGTCACCGCCAGCGTCGTGCTGGTGCTGGATCTCTATCTCGAGGAGAAGGACAAGGACATCAACCATAACCTGACCCTGATCGGTCTGCTGGTCGCGATCGGCTTGACGGGTGCCGTGGGCGGCGGCGAGGCGCGCATCCTCTTCGACGGCAACGTCGTGCGCGACGGCCTGACCGACCTGCTCAGGGGCGCGATCCTGGTGGTCAGCCTGCTCGCCTTCGTCTATTCGCGGCCTTGGCTGAAGGATCGCGGGCTCTTCGTCGGCGAGTTCTACGTCCTCGGGCTCTTTGCGATCCTCGGGATGCTGATCATGGTCTCGGCCAACAGCTTCCTGACCATCTATCTGGGTCTCGAGCTTCAGGCCCTCGCGCTCTATGCCCTCGTCGCCTTCGATCGCGACTCGAAGAAGGGCGCCGAAGCGGCGATGAAATATTTCGTGCTGGGCGCGCTCGGTTCCGGCATGCTCCTCTACGGCGTCTCCATGATCTACGGCGCGACCGGCTCGATCGAGTTCGGTCCGGTCGCGCAAGCCGTGGCCGAGCAGGGTATGGACAACAAGGTCCTGGTCTTCGGCGTCGTCTTCCTGGTCATCGGCGTGGGCTTCAAGTTCGGGGCCGTGCCCTTCCATATGTGGGTTCCGGACATCTACGAGGGCGCGCCGACGCCGGCCGTCCTGCTGCTCGGCAGCGCCCCCAAGATCGCGGCCTTCGCCTTGGCGATCCGCATGCTGGTGGATGGACTCGAGGCGATCCAGCCGGACTGGCAGGGCATGCTCCTGATCCTCGCCGTACTCTCCATGGGTCTGGGCAACCTGGTCGCGATCGCACAGACGAACATCAAGCGCATGCTCGCTTACTCGACCATCTCGCACGTCGGCTTCGTCTTCCTGGGGCTCTTGGCCGGCTCCGCGCAGGGCTACGCCTCGGCACTGTTCTACGCGATCATCTACGCCGTGATGTCGACCGGCGCCTTCGGTATCCTGCTGATCCTGAGCCGAAAAGGCTTTGATGCAGAGAACCTGAATGATCTAAAAGGACTGAACGACCGGGATTCCTGGTACGCCGCCATGATGGCGCTGGTGATGTTCTCGATGGCGGGTGTTCCGCCGACGGTTGGCTTCATGGCGAAGCTGCTCGTGCTGGAGTCCGTGGTGCGCATCGACCTGGTCTGGCTCGCCTTGGTCGCCGTTGCCTTCTCGATCATCGGCGCCTTCTACTATCTGCGCGTGGTCAAGGTCATCTATTTCGACAAGCCGGATCCGGACATGCCGGTGCTGACCACGAGCGGCGGCGTGCGATTCGCCATGAGCCTCAACGGCCTTTCCCTTCTGGCGCTCGGCCTCTTCCCGGCGACGCTTCTGAGTTGGTGTCAAAGTGTCTTCGTTTGAGCCACTCGGGTTTGAGTCCCCGAGGCTTGAGTCCACCGTGATGGAACTCCGCGCGTTCGAACATTCGGAGTCGGATCATCTCGGTTGTGCCGGCGCCGTCTCGCGTACTACCATCAAGGTTTTCGCCTAACGGAGTCGGACATGTTTCGCGGCAGCATCGTTGCCCTCATCACCCCCATGCACGAGGACGGGGGCATCGACGACGCGAGCCTCCGGCGTCTCGTCGACTTTCACGTCGACGCGGGGACCACGGCCATCGTCGCCGTCGGGACCACGGGAGAATCCGCGACGCTTGACGAGGAGGAGCACTGTGCCGTCATTCGCAGGACGCTCGAGCTTGCCGCCGGCAGGATCCCCGTCATCGCGGGCACGGGCGCCAACTCCACCCGCGAGGCGATCAACCTGACCCGCTGCGCGAAAGAGGCTGGTGCACAGGCCGCTCTTCTGGTGACGCCTTATTACAACAAGCCCACCCAAGAGGGGCTGTATCTGCATTACCGCGCGATCGCCGAGGCCGTCGACATCCAGCTGATCCTCTACAACGTCCCGGGCCGCACGGCGTGTGACCTGTTGCCCGAGACGGCCGCTCGGCTCGCGCCGATCGACAACATCGTCGGTATCAAGGACGCGACGGGCGACTTGACGCGCGTCGGGCGGTTGCGCGCAGGCTGCGGCGACGGGTTCGCGCTCTACAGCGGAGACGATGCGACCGGATGCGAGTTCATGCTGACGGGCGGCGACGGTGTGATCTCGGTGACCTCGAATCTTGCCCCTCGCTTGATGCAGGACATGTGCGACGCGGCGCTCGGGGGCGATCGCGAGCACGCGGAAGCGATCAATCGGCGGCTCGACGCCCTGCATCACGACCTGTTCGTACAGTCCAATCCGATCCCGGTAAAATGGGCCGCTGCCGAGATGGGGCTCTGCACTAAAGGGATCCGTCTCCCGCTCACCTGGCTCTCCGAAGAGCATCATGCACGCGTGCGCGCCGCGATGGAGCAGGCGGGTGTGCTCTGAAGCCATCCGTCGCGCCGACGCGCCCTTGGGCGGTGGCCTATGCGCAATCGATTAAAGAGGTCGCTCACCTTGAGACCACGTAATTGGCTGACCGGCGGCGTCTGTGCCGGCCTGGCGCTGACTCTGCTCCTATCCGGTTGCGGCTCGAACGTCATCAACGACGCGATCCCCGATCAGCGGCTTGCCTACAAAAAGCAGCAGGAGTCCGGCGAGAATCTCGAAATTCCGCCGGATTTGACCGCCGGGCGGTTCGACGATGCACTGGACATTCCGCCCGCCGGCGGGGCGACCTTCTCCGAATACAGCGGGAGCCGCGCGCAACGCCAGCGCGTCGCGGCTTCCGGCGAGGTGCTTCCGGAGACACC
>NZ_DATITZ010000288.1:0-14434 GCF_035467215.1 Thiocapsa sp.
CGCGAACCCCGGCGTCGCTGCGCAACAGGGCTTGAAGACGCAGCGACGAGACCCCGTCGATCGCCTGCCACAGTGCATCCAGACCGTAGTCAGACGGCTCGAATCCGTCCTCGGGAAGCGTCAGATCGATCGGGACCCAGCGCACCGGGATCTCGCCCGGCAGTGCGCCGAGTCGATCGCGTTGCGCCCGCAGCGCACGGACGAGATCGACGGGGACGGACGCCGGCCAGTCGTCGTCCTCGAAGGGATAGGGCAAGGGATGCTCGCCGTCCGGCGGATAGGCATCGTGCAGCCCGGTCTGCGCAATCACCAAGGGCCATTCCGGGTGGCGACCGCGCACCTGCCGCAGGACCTCCAAGACATCGTCCTGGCGGATGTCGGTCGCCTTCATCACGGCCAACAGGAGGTGCGCCTGCGACTCGCAGAAGTGGATGTCGGCGCTCGGATAATAGGCGACCTCGCCGAGACCGCGGGTATCGAGGAAGCGCACGAGGGGCGCCTCCGCCGGAAAGTCATAGAGCCGCGTGGTCGCCGTAGAGGGCTGGAATCCGTTGCCGATCTCGGCCAGTCCGCTCCCGGTCAGCGCCCGGATGATGGAGGTCTTGCCGGACTGGGTCTTGCCGATCAGCCAGACCACCGGGAGCGGATGACGCGCGCGGGCCTCGCGCAAGGCCGCGCCGAGGCTTGCATCGTCGACCCGCGGCTCGAGCAACGCGTCGCGCAATCCGCGCCAGCGATCCGACCACCGTGTCCAGGGATTACGCATCAGCACCTCGATCCCGACTCTCCGATGAGACAGCCCGATGAAACAGCGACGCAAGCGGGCCTTGCGCCGCCGGCAGCCCGATCCGGCTCGCCCCCTTTCGACTCGGGCGATTTCCCGATCCTGTGCAATAATTCCTGCCGACGCCGGATGACCAGCCACTGCCGGCCCTACGTCGACTCACGTGAACCCCGACCGCCGCTGACTCGGACTCATGCGAGGCCGACGTCCCGGCGGGAACGGCGCATGTCTTGCCGGACAGGGTTCATACACCACTCATTATCGCCGAGATGTCTCTCACATGCCCCCATCGTCGTCGTTGTCGCCGATCAATCTACTCGACACGCTCTACCCGCCGGCCCGGCAGGGTCGCTTAATCAAAGACATCGGCCGGATGCTTTTGTCGGCGTCGATGATCCTCGGCCTGATGCTCTGCAGCGACGCCTTCGCCGCGAGCCAGCACCAGGGCTCCGGCGTCCCTGGCCCGAAGATCAATTCAGCCAGCGCCTTGATCGTCGACGAGCAGGGTAACCGGATCTACGGCAAGAACACCCGCGAGGTGAAACCCATCGCCTCCGTCACCAAGCTCATGACCGCAATGGTGGTCCTGGACTCCGGCGTCTCGCTGGATGCACCCATCACCATCACGGAGGAGGATCGCGACACCCTGCGCCACAGCCGCTCGCGCCTGCGGATCGGCCAAGCGACCTTATCGCGCCGCGAGATGATCATGGTCGCGCTCATGTCCTCGGACAATCGCGCGGCCGCCGCCTTGGCACGCACCTCGCCGGGCGGGACCCCGCAATTCGTCGCGGCCATGAACCGCAAGGCCCAAACGCTCGGGATGCACGACACCTCCTTTGCCGACAGCAGCGGGCTGGACAACCGCAACCGCTCCACGGCGGAGGATCTGATCAAGATGGTCCGCGCCTCCGCTCAATACCCGTTGATCCGCGAGGCCGGATCACGCGGGGAAATGACGGTTCATCCCTTCGCCGACCAGGGTGCATTGGAGTATCGCAACACCAATCCGTTGGTGCGCAACCCGGACTGGCATGTCGAGGTGAGCAAGACCGGGTTCATCAACGAGGCCGGTCATTGCCTGGTGATGCAGACCCGGATCGGCGGTCGGCGACTCTATGTCGTCTTCCTGGACGCCGTCGGAAAGCTGACCCCGGTCGGCGACTCGAACCGCCTGCGCACCTGGCTCGTCGGCGGACAACGCATCGCCGGAAATTGAGCACGCGCCGAATCCTCTTCGATGTACCCGGGAGAACGCTTCAACAGCATCTCGCACCTGGTCGGCGCGGCCCTCGCGCTGATCGGCGTGGCCGTGCTCGTGACCGTTGCCGGAATTCAGGGCGGGACGCTGCGCATCGTGAGCTTCAGCGTCTACGGCGCCACGCTTTTCCTGCTCTACCTCTTTTCGACCCTGTATCACAGCCTGCGAGGCCGGGCCAAACGGGTCTTCAAGATCCTCGACCATGCGGCCATCTATCTGCTCATCGCCGGCACCTACACCCCGTTCAGTCTGCTGGTGCTGAAGGGGCAGACGGGGTGGTGGATGTTCAGCGCCATCTGGACCCTCGCCGGCATCGGCGTCCTGATCGACAGCATCCCGCATCGACGGCGGCGGATCTTGCCGATGATCATCTATCTCACCATGGGCTGGCTGATCGTCTTCGCCCTCGAGCCGCTGGTCGCGACCCTACCGCCGGCAGGCGTGCGCGGACTCGTTGCCGGCGGTCTCTTCTACACCTTCGGCGTGGTCTTCTACGCACTCGACAGCCGCTTCTCCTGGTCCCACGGCGTCTGGCACCTCTTCGTGCTCGCGGGCAGTATCAGCCACTACATGACCATTCTGATCTTTCTCTGACGCACTGTCCGACGCGAAAACAGCGCATTTCCCACCGAACGCGGTTTAACATGGTCTATCGTTAAAGAACCGGGAATCTCCGTCTCCATGCACGCCGGCCCAGACCAGACGCACGACCTCGATCCCTTCACGCTCGATCAAGACGAGCTCCACGCCCTGGCCCCCGCCGATCTGGTGCGTGCCGGCTTGCGCCATTACAAGGACAACCGCGTCGCCGAACTGCAGCTGGACGGTGCCTATCTGCGTGCCGACGTCGAAGACGAAGAGGATGAAGAGATCGTCGCGCTCGAGCTGAGCTACGACGGCGACGGCAATCTGGTCTGTCTATGCGACTGCGGCACGCGCTCGGACCAAGCCTGCGTCCATGCACTCGCCGCGCTCTTTGCCCGCTCGGCACGCGGAGCAGCCGAGGGCGAGCTGCTCGGCGCCGTGGAAGGCGCGATCGACGAGCGGATCAAGCGCGGACGGACCGAGGTCCGGGTCGAGCCCCTCTCGGGCGATCCGGACTACGGCGCCTGGACCGCGCGCTCGCTCGTCTCCTCCACCCATGTCCCGGTCAGCTACCGGGTGCACATCCGTTCTCTGGAGCGGCGCGCCAACTATTGCACCTGCCCGGATTTCGCGACCAACCAGCTGGGGACATGCAAGCACATCGAGGCGGTGCTGCACCGTATCGCCAAACGGCGAGACGCCAAGCGTCTGCAGGCGCTTGGACCGCCCTCGCCTTTCGTCTATCTCGAATGGGAGGGCGACCCCGCGCCCCAGATCCGTCTCCATCGGGCGATGCAACGTCCGGACAACCCGCTCGATCCCGAGCTCGTCGCGCTGCTGGACGCGCATTTCGACGACGCGGGCGCCTACCGACGGCGTCTGCCCGAAGACTTCCTGCGCCTGGCCGATGCCCTGGCCGGGCGCGCGGACATCGATCTCGGCGAAGATGCACTTGGCTTCGCCCGCCGCCTAGCCGAGCAGGCCGCCCAACGGCAGCGTGCACGCGACATCGGCGAGGCGATCCGCGCCTCTGGCGGGCGCCTGCCGGGCGTGACCGCGCGACTCTATCCCTACCAGGTCGAGGGCGTGGCCTTTCTCGCCGCCAACGGCCGCGCCCTCTTGGCCGACGACATGGGTCTCGGCAAGACGCTCCAAGCCATCGCGGCGGCCGCTTGGCTACATCGCCATGCCGAGGTCGAGCGGATCCTGGTCATCTGCCCGGCCTCGCTCAAGCAACAGTGGGCACGCGAGATCCGCAAATTCACCGGTCAGGAGGCGCGGGTGATCCAAGGACCGGCCGCTGCGCGGGCGGCCCAGTACCGAGGCAGCAGCGGCTTCCTGGTCGTCAACTACGAGCTGATCCTGCGCGACGGCAGCATCATCGCAGAGACCCTGCGACCGGATCTGGTGATCCTGGACGAGGCGCAGCGCATCAAGAACTGGCGCACCAAGATCGCCGCCGCGGTCAAACGCATCCCCTCGCGCTACGCCTTCGTCTTGACCGGCACCCCGCTCGAGAACCGGCTCGAAGACCTCTACAGCCTGATGCAGGTGATCGATCAGAAGGTGCTCGGCCCGCTCTGGCGCTATCTGGTGGACTTCCACGTTACGGACGAGCGCGGCAAGGTCCTGGGCTACCGCAACCTCTCCGAGCTGCGGCGTCGGCTCGCACCCGTCATGCTGCGCCGCGACCGCCAACTGGTCCGCGACCAGCTCCCGGATCGCATCGAGAGCCGTCTGGACATCCCGCTCGACGCCTGCCAGCAAGAGCTGCACGACGCGGGCATCCAGGCCGCCGGGATTCTGGCACAGATCGCCAAGCGTCGTCCGCTCACACCGGGCGAGTCGAACCGCCTGATGGCCCATCTGCAGCAGGCGCGGATGGCCTGCGATGCGGCCGGTCTGGTCGACAAGGAGACGGAAGGATCGCCCAAGCTCGACGAGCTGGCGAATCTGCTCGACGAGCTCTGTCTGCAATCCGGACTCAAGGCCGTGGTCTTCTCCCAATGGGAGCAGATGACCCGGATGGTCGAGGAGCGCGTGCGCGCGCTGGGACTCGGCTGCGTGCGCCTGCACGGCGGTGTACCGACGTCCAAGCGCGGCGAGCTGATCGATCGCTTCAACGACGACGACGCCTGTCAGGTCTTCATCTCGACCGATGCCGGCGGGGTCGGACTGAATCTGCAGACGGCCTCGGTCCTGATCAATCTGGACATCCCCTGGAACCCGGCGGTGCTGGATCAGCGGATCGCGCGGGTGCACCGTCTGGGCCAGACCAGGAAGGTTCAGATCATCCTGCTGGTCGCCGCCGAGTCCTACGAGTGTCGTGTCCTGGAGCTGGTCCAGGGCAAGCGCAATCTCTTCGACAACGTGGTCGACCAAGACGCCACCGAGGACGTTGTCGGAGTCTCGCGCAAGCTCGTGGAGGTGCTTGCGGAGGATCTCGTCGTGCTGGCGGGCGTCCCCAAGACGGCCACCGAGACACCGGAGGGGCAGGCCGCGCAAATCGCTTCCCAAGAGTCGGCATCCGAACAGGCCGACGCGGACCCGACGCCGGTTCCGGACATCGACGCGAGTCCCGACGCAACGACAACCGTCGACGATGCCGCGACCGACGACAGGCCGGTAGAGCGGGCAGAGCCCATCCCGCTCGCGGATGCGAACCGAGATGCCGAGATGGAAGAATCCATCCGCCATGCCATCGAGGCCGCCCAGAACGCGTTCGGCACGCGGATCGAACGGATCCTCGGCTCCGGCGGCGGCCTGCTGGTGGTCCTGGATCGCGTGGATGCCGAGGCGGATCGACTCGCCGCCGCGATCGCCGGTCAGGTGCCCGTGGCATTGATCGACCCGCGGACGCTGAGCGGACTGCGGCGTCTCGGGGACGCCTCTCCGATCGCTCATCCGCGCCCCCTCGTCGAGCCTTCGGAAGACCGGCGTCGCCCACAAGAACCCAGACTCTTGTCCCGGGCGCGGGAGAAGCTCCGCGGCGCCGAGGTCCTGATCCAACAGGCCTGCCCCGCCCCGGCCATGGACCTGCTGCTCGGCGCCCTCCTCGCTTGCGCCGCCGTCCGCGCCGAGCAAAAGACCTCGCCGACACCCCAACAGGCAGGAATCTGGCTCTACAGCGAGGCCCTCCCGAAAGGCATCCTGACACAAGACGAGGCCGGCCTGCTCATGCGGGCGCTCGCCCTGTCGCAAGGCGCAGAGGCGATCCCGGACGCCTTGCTGAGAGACCTCGCCGCCGACGTCGCCCGCTTCGTCGCTGGAACGGGCTAACCCGACCAGCGAGGACAAGGGACGGCCACCGTCGAATTCTTCATTCGGCGAGCACTCACCTGAACCGCGTCGACTCCAGCCTCGCGAGGATCCGGCAGCGCCGATCCGACTCGGCCCGACGCACACCGAACGAGACGCGGTTCAGTCTCAATGAAAATGATGCACGAACCTCAGGTTGAACCTGGAGCCCTCCGGACGGTTCTCGGCCTCCGTCTCCCAGTAGGCGTTCACGAAGAGATGGTCGTGCTTGGAGAAGTGATAGACCAGTCCGGGCCCGATGCCGACGACCTGCTCCTCGCTGTTGCGCACGCCTCTGCCGTCGATCTTGCTCTCGGTGAACTGCTTGAGAAAATAGCCGTTGATGCCGAGACGCAGACGATTCGGCAGCACCTCGTAGGCACTCGCGAAGTTGGCATGGATGGCCTGACCGGCTTGCGTATCGTTGGCGCCGAGTGGTTTGTAGGGATCGTTGTTCTCCGCGTTCCATAGATAGTGAAGACGCCATGAGGCCGTCCATTTCGGCGCCAGGAAGGCGGTTGCGGCCCAATAGGGGTTGAAAGAGAAATAATTGCTGCCGACGTTCAACGCATCGTTCGCGTCGTAGGATCCGGTCGGGAAGATCAGCTGAAACTCAACCCGCTGCACGAATCTCGGTCCGTTGGCTCCCATGATGGGATCCCACTGAAGAAAAGGTCCGATCAGGAGATCGCCCAGATTCCCGCCGTTCGCCGAGAGCGCGAAGTTGTCCTTCGGATCCAGATCGAAACCGGCATAGGGCAACATTAGATTCATGCCCCATTTGCCGCCGAGCAGGAGCGGTTGATCCGATTGATAGAGGACCTGGGTCAGACCGATGTTCGCCTCGACCTCGGCCTTCTCGAACCCGCGCGCGGTCGGCAGAAGCAGGTCACCGCCACTTGCGTTCTTCAGGCGCCCGTTGCGGTAATACTGCACGTACTGCTGGGCATACCAGCCCGGCCCGGCCGGCGGTGCGCCGTCGAGAAAACTGGTAAAGCCGAGATTCACTGCAGGCAGGTCGTACGCCTGTGTCAGCGACGACACTCCGAGACCAACCGCAGCCACCAACAGTCTTGCGCCCTTCTTCGTCATCGTCGCGCCCTGATTTATTGAGTGTTGAGACGAGGCGCGACCCTCCTCGCGCCCTAAAAGCGCGTGAAGGATAAGGGAATGCGCTGGGCGTGACAAAGCGGTGACAACGCGGAGAAAGCGAAGAGCTTCCAGCTATTCGCGGTCAGCGGCGGATCCAGACCAGGCACGATCGATCGGGGGTGCGGGCGGCGCGGAGCTGGAGACTGGAGACCGACAACCGAGAGCCAATATAGCCGATCAATCACCGCCAACCGTCGTCTGCTCCGCCTCTTTCGCGGCTCATCCTGACTTAACCGCGTCCAGAGCGAGATGCTGAATCTCAAGTGAGCTCGACGTTTGGTGCATCCACGGCCCTTAGCGGTGACGCGGCTTAAAATAATATACTTTTTAAAATCTTAAACCGCGCCGGCTCCAGCGGCCGTCAAGTCTGCCGGGGCCAATCCCATCCAAAAACATCGCATACCGCGCTGGGCGCGGTTTAATCCTAATCGAAGAGATCGAGCTGGCTCCCCGGGAGCTGCGGTCGACGAAAACGGGACGCGTCGAGGTCCCATCCGATGTCGTGTCGGTCCAAACCCAAGCGACGCGCGGTCAGGCGAAAGCGCTGAGCAAGCAGCTCGGCGACCGGACCGCGCCCGGTCATGCGAGAGCCGAATTCCGGGTCGTTGAGACGTCCGCCTCGGCATTGTCGGATCAGGCTCAACACGTGCTCGGCCCGATCCGGGACATGCGCTCGAAGCCAGGCATCGAAAAGCTCCGCAACCTCGCGCGGTAGACGGATGAGAAGGCAGCCGGCGCGGGAAGCACCCGCTGCAGCGGCGCGCTCCAGGATGCGTTCCAGATCCGCATCCGTCAGGCCCGGAATCAGCGGCGAGACCAGGACGCCGACGGGCACGCCCGCCTGTGCGAGCGTCCGCACGACCTCCAGGCGCCGCACCGGGGACGCCGCCCGCGGTTCGAGCCGACGCGACAGGTGCGGATCGAGCGTCGTCACAGAGATCTGCACCGAGACCAGTCCAAGCTCGGCCATCGGGACCAGCAGATCCAGATCGCGCAGGACGAGGGCCGACTTGGTGGTGATGGCGACCGGGTGGCGGCAGTCATGCAGCACTCGAAGCAGGGAGCGTGTCAGCCCGAGGCGTCGCTCGATCGGTTGATAGGGATCCGTGTTCGCACCGAGCACCAGGGTTGCGGGGCGATAACTCCAAGCGGCCAACGCATGCTCCAATTGGCGCGCCGCATCCGGTTTCCAGAAGAGGCGGGTCTCGAAATCCAGCCCGGGCGATAGACCCAACCAGGCGTGTGTCGGACGCGCATAGCAGTAGATACAGCCATGCTCGCAGCCGCGGAACGGATTGATCGAGCGATCAAAGGGGATGTCGGGCGACTGGTTGTAGCTGATGAGGGTGCGGCTCGTGTCCACCCCGAGCTGCGTGCGCAGGGGCGGGAGCTCATCGTCGACCGGCCAGCCGTCGTCTTCGGCCTCGCGTCGCTCGGCCGAATAGCGCGAGTCCGGGTTCAGGGTCGCGCCGCGTCCGGCGGGCTTGGTCGGTCCTGTCATCTCGGGGGAAGCCGCCGGCCACCGGCTTCCAGCCGTCTGCCCTTCGAGATGCCGGTGTGCGCTTGTCTTGCCGGAGATCGATCCCGGCGCAGCGCGGTCAGGCCCACACCAAAGCGATACCGCAAGTCACTGCCGGAGGCTGGTGGCGGGAGGCCAGCGGCATTCTCCGGCATAATTGGCCCCATCCAAAGACAGCAGGCCAGCGCATGTCCTTCACCTTCGCACCCATCGGCCACGTACGCTCCCCATACACCGACAAGTTCGGGATTCCGCGCCAGCCCGGGTTGGTGACCGCCGCCGAGGCGCATATCGAGCTTCTGCCCAAGTTTGCCCGAGAAGAGGCATTCAAGGGACTCGAGGGTTTCTCGCATGTCTGGATCCTCTTCGTCTTTCACGAGGACTGTCTGACCGCAGGTTGGAGCCCGACGGTGCGACCGCCGCGTCTCGGCGGCCGCGAGAGTGTCGGTGTCTTCGCCAGCCGCGCGCCCTATCGGCCGAACCCCATCGGGATCTCCGCGGTCGAGCAGCTTGGACTCATCAGGGATGCGCACGGACTCGCACTCAAGGTTCGGGGCGTCGATCTCTTGGATGGCACCCCGGTCCTGGACATCAAACCCTATGTGCCGTACGCGGACAACATCCCCGGAGCCCGCAGCGGCTTTGCCATGGCGCCCGAGATCGACGCCGCCGATGTCACCTTTTCCGTGGGGGCATTACAGGGCATTGCCGAAGCCGATCCGACGGGGACGCTCCGACTGCGCGCGCTGATCGAGCAGGTCCTCGCCCAGGACCCGCGCCCGGGCTATATGGATCGCTATCCCGAGCGTCGGGAGTTCGGCCTCTGGCTTTACGATCTGAACATCCGTTGGAGGATCGACGGCAACACCATGCACGTACTCACCATCGAGCCGCTTGTCGACACCTCCGCCCTCGGTCGGATCAGAGAAGCCTAACCCGAGAAGCGCGCCGGCGCGCCTGATCCGCCACATTCTCCGGTTAGATCAGACCCTGCGTTGACGCAACGCTTCGTAGAGACAAACACCCGCGGCGACGGACACATTAAGGCTCTCGACCGTCCCGCACATGGGTAGACGGACCAGACGGTCGCAGTGTTCGCGTGTGAGACGGCGCAGGCCAGTGCCTTCACTGCCCATGACCAGGCCGAGAGGCCCGGTGAGGTCGGCGGCATAGAGCTCGGTGTCGGCATCGCCGCTGGTCCCGGTGAGCCAGACTCCTCGCTCCTTGAGGTACCCCATGGTCCGGGCCAGATTGGTGACCTGGACATAGGGCAGCGTCTCGGCGGCGCCGCTGGCGACCTTGCAGACGACCGGAGTGAGACCGACGGCGTTGTCCTTCGGTGCGATGACCGCGTGAACGCCGGCGCCTTCAGCGGTGCGCAGACAGGCGCCGAGATTGTGTGGATCCTGAACCTCGTCGAGCAGCAGCAGGAAGGGCGGACCTTCGATGCGCTCCAGGAGCAGATCGAGATCCTGCTCGGAGCGTGCCGAGGGGACCCGCACCCAGGCCAAGGCGCCCTGATGATTTGTCCCCTCCGCGGCGCGCTCTAGCTCGTCGCGCTCGACCTGGCGGACCTTCACGCCCGCTTGGCTCGCCAGATCGGCCAGCTCGGACAAGCGCCGGTCGCGACGACTGCGGTCGAGCCAAAGCTCACCGACCCCTTCGCTCCCGAACTTGATCGCGGCTCGCGCGCTGTGGATACCGCCGACCGGGTGCAGCCCCGCCGTGGGGTGCCGCACCTCGCCGCCGCGGTCCACGGCAGGACGTCTCGATGGCTTCATGCTCAGGATGTCGGCGCCGCACCCGTCGGTTTGCGCTTGCGTCGGTTGCGCGAGCGCGGCTTCTTGGCGCCTTCGGCGGGCTTGTCTGCATGGGCCTGTGCCCGCGGTGCCGGTTCAGGCGCCGGAGTCTGTGCCGCAGCCGTCGCCTGGTCCGACGCCTGCGCGGTCGGCTTGGCCTTCTGCTTTGGCTTGGACTTGCGCGGACCCTGTCCGCCTTGACCGCCCTTCCCACCTTGTCCGCCCTTGCCGGCCTTCCCGCTCGGCTCGGCGAGCACGAAGTCGATCTTGCGATCGTCGAGATTCACGGCCGCAACCTGCACCCGCAGCGGATCGCCGAGACGGTAGACAGTGCCGGTGCGCTCGCCGTGCAGACGATGACCGATGGGGTCGAAATGGTAGAAGTCGTTGTCGAGCGCGGTGATGTGCACCAGACCGTCGACATGGACCTCGTCGAGCTCGACGAAGATGCCGAACGAGTTGACGCTGGTGATGATGCCGTCGAATTTCTCGCCGAGCTTGCCCTGCATAAACTCGCACTTGAGCCAGTCGTCGGCGTCGCGGGTCGCCTCGTCGGCGCGCCGCTCGGTGCCCGAGCAGTATTCGCCGATCTGCTGTAGCTCCATCTTGGAGTAGTCCAGATCGGCAGCGGTCCCGCCGCGCAGGATGTGCTTGATGATCCGATGGACGACCAGATCCGGATAGCGCCGGATGGGCGAGGTGAAATGGGTGTAGGCCTCGTAGGCCAGACCGAAATGGCCGACATTGTCGGAGCTGTACATCGCCTGCTGCATGGAGCGCAGCAACACGGTCTGGATCAAGCCCCGATCCGGGCGCTCCTTGACCATCTCGAGCAGCGCGGCATAGTCCTTTGCGGTCGGTTTCTCGCCACCCGGAAGTTTGAGCGCGAGCTGCCCCAGAAACTCGCGCAGGTCGCTCAGCTTCTCGGCATTCGGCAGGTCATGGATACGGTAGAGCGCCGGCATCTTCTTGCGCTCGAAGAGACGCGCCGCGGCCACGTTCGCGGCCAGCATGCATTCCTCGATGATCTTGTGCGCCTCGTTGCGCACCAGCGGGACCACGGCGGCGATGCGTCCCTGCTCGTTGAAGACGAACTTGGTCTCAACGGTGTCGAAGTCGATGGCACCGCGCTCGGCTCGCGCCTGGTGCAGTGTCTGATAGAGGGCGTATAGCTCGTGCAGGTGCGGCAGCAGGTCCGCATGCTTCTCGCACAGATCGGCATCGCCGTCGATGATCATGGCGGCGACCTGATCGTAGGTCAGCCGCGCATGCGAACGCATGACGCCGTCGAAGAAGCGAGTCCGCGTGACCTTGCCTTCGGCGTTGATGTAGAGCTCGGCGGTCATGCAGAGCCGATCGACATGCGGGTTGAGCGAGCAGAGTCCGTTGGAGAGCACCTCCGGCAGCATCGGGACGACGCGGTCCGGGAAGTAGACCGAGTTGCCGCGCGAATAGCCCTCGGTATCCAGCGCCGTACCCGGCACCACATAGCTCGAGACATCGGCGATGCTGACCAGCAGCTTCCAGCCCTTGGGTTTGCGCTCGCAATAGACGGCGTCGTCGAAGTCGCGCGCATCGGCCCCGTCGATCGTGACCAGCGGGACCTTGCGCAGGTCGGTCCTGCCCTCCTTCGCAGCCTCCGGGACCTCGCTGCCGAGCCCGGCGATCTCGGCCTCGACCTCCTCCGGCCACTCGATCGGCAGATCGTGGGCGCGGATCGCGATGTCCGTCTCCATCCCGGGCGCCATGTGGTCGCCAAGGACCTCCAGGATCCGGCCGATCGGCTGGGTCCGCTGGGTCGGCTGATCCGTGATCTCGGCGACGACGATCTGGCCCTGCTCGGCCCCCGCGATCCGGTCGCTCGGGATGATGATATCGTGGGTCAGTCGCTTGTTGTCCGGCGCGACGAAGCCGACACCGCTCTCTTTGTAGAGCCGCCCGACGACGGTCCGGGTCTTACGCTCCAGGATCTCGACGACCGCACCCTCGAGCCGACCCCGTCGATCGCGTCCCGCGACACGCACGACGACACGATCGCCGTGAAACAGCGCGCGCATCTCTTTAGGGTAGAGGTAGAGGTCGTCGCCACCCTCGTCCGGGCGCACGAAACCGAAGCCGTCTGCATGTCCGATGACACGACCGGCAATGAGATCGCGGCGGTTCACGAGACAGAACGCCTGGTTGCGATTACGCACCAGCTGACCGTCGCGCACCATGGCACCGAGTCGCCGCTCGAGGGCGATCAGATCCTGCTCGTCGGTGAGATTGAGCTCGCGGGCGACCTCGTCGGCACCGGCCGGTGCGCCGAGATTGGTGAGTGTTTCGAGGATGAATTCGCGACTGGGGATGGGGTTGGCGTACTTTTTCGCCTCGCGCTGGCGATGGGGATCCGCTTCTTTGGCGGCTGTCGGATTTCGGCGTCTTGTCACTTGGGCTCGTTCTTGTCCGGAAAAGGTTAGTGTAGCCTTGACACCCTTCGGTTGTCTCACTAATATTCGCGCCTTGCCACGGGGGCGGCCTTCTTCAAGACATCCCCGGAACCTCATGCCGAGGTGGCGGAACTGGTAGACGCGCATGGTTCAGGTCCATGTGGGCGAAAGCTCGTGGAGGTTCGAGTCCTCTCCTCGGCACCATTTCATATCGAATTTCGAATCAGGCTCACCCCGAATGACGGGAGCCCGAGCCAGCACCCGCATCTGAACCGATCGCCGCAAGGCCGGCGCTCCGCCTCCCGCATTCCCCGGACGCGGTAGCGAGACACCATGGTGTTTTCGGATGACCGACTTCCTCTCCTTCGACACCATGATCAGCCGCCATGCGCTGCTGGTCTTCTACTATCTGGGCGCCGTCGTCATGCCCCTCGCAGCCTGGCTCATGGCGCTGTTCTTAATGCGCCGCTTCGAGCCGGTGGGCGACGCATATCGAGCCGGGATGGGGCTTCTAACCGCGACGGTGCGCCTGCGTTGGCGCGTGCTCGGAATCCTGCTGTTCGTCGCTGCGTTCCTCTTCATGGAGCTGATGTGGCGCATCATGTTCGAGTATCTGATCGCCTTTATGCAGATGCGAGACGCCTTGGTCCGAAATTGAGGCCGCCGCTCAATCCTCGATCGGCCGAACCCCATCGAAATCATCGGCGACCGGGTGCTCCCCGAAGGGCCCGGTCACGCCTTCGCGGCGCAGGGCGGTCGTCGCCATCCCGGCATCCCGCGCGGCATCGAGCTCTTCTCGAATGTCCGACAGGAAGAGAATCTCTCCGGGCGGCAGACCGATCTCGGAGGCGATGGCACGGTAGGATTCGGGTTCGCGCTTCCCGCCGATGCGCGTATCGAAGAAGCCGCCGAAGACCGGCGTGAGGTCGCCGTAGTCGGTGTGCCCGAACAGCAGCTTCTGGGCATGCACCGAGCCCGAGGAATAGACATAGAGCCTCAGACCGGCGCCGTGCCAGTCGCGCAGGCGGCGGGCGGCATCCTCGTAGATGTGGCCTCGGAAGTCGCCGCGGGCGTAACCCTCCTCCCAGATCAGCCCCTGCAATGCCTTGAGCGGCGTGATCTTGCGGTCGGTCGCGATCCACTCAAGCAGCTGCGCGATCAGCGCCTCTTCGTCCCCTGCCCCGTCCGCGACGGCGCGTGCATCCTCGAGCAGCTGCGCCACTTGCGGATCATCGCGATGCGCCCGCACGAAGTCGGGCAGACGCTGCGCCGCGTAGGGAAAGAGCACGTCCTTGACGAACGAGAGGCTCGAGGTGGTGCCCTCGATGTCGGTGAGGATCGCTTTGACCATGCGGACTGATTACTCGAAGCGCGGAAAACGCGACGCAATGTCGCTGCCGGTGAAGTTGGCGACCCAGCCCTCCGGGTTGGTGAAGAAGCGGATCGCGGTGAAGTGCGGGCGCGGGCCCATATCAAACCAGTGGGTCGTACTGTCGGGGACGCTGATGAGATCGCCCTGCTCGCAGATCACGGCGTAGACCCGGCCGTTGGTGTGCAGATAAAACAGACCGCTGCCCTCGACGAAGAAGCGCACCTCGAACTCGGTGT
>NZ_DATITZ010000289.1:0-1562 GCF_035467215.1 Thiocapsa sp.
TGAAGTAACCCTTCACGCAGTTCAGACCGCGATTGACCGGAGCGTCGGGATCACCCTTGGTCGCGACGATCTTGCCGTCTTGCGTCGCGATCATGATCCCGCAGCCCACACCGCAGAAGCGGCAGACGCCTTTATCCCACCGCCAGTCCTGCTCGGTCTCGGCCGCCGCGACGCTGGCGATACGACTGACCGGGATTCCGACGGCCATGGCTGTCGCAGCGGCGACGCCCGATTTCAGAAAGGTACGGCGGTTGAGCTCCATGATTCCTCCTCGATCTCGTTGTATTTTTTTGGCGTCGCCCGACCGGGTCGGGTTGGATTTGCGGACTATGACGCGGCCATTTCAGCAGGGATCGCACCCCATTCGGGCGGCGTTTCATCGAACACGTGGTAGACCATCTCGGCGAGCATCACGCCGGACAACGCCTTGATGCGAGAGAGTGCTGCGATCTCCTGCTCGACCGTCTCGGCCTCCTGCACGACCACGATCCGCCCGGTCGAAGGCTCGGTGTGGTGAACCTCCACACCCGGCAGCGCGTTGAGCTCGCGCGTGGCGTCTTCGATTCGGGCGGGCGGGACGACGACCAGGATTCCTGAGATATTCATCGGTGGGTCTCCGGGCTGGGTTGGGGCTTGTGGCTTTGCGCCTAAACCCGGCCGCATGGCTGATCCTAGTGGTCGGGTGGACTTTGCTCTCGCGCGTCCACCCTACGCGGGCCGGACTGATGGACGACGCCGGCTCAATCACTCCGGACGCTAGCGCCGCAGCTGTCGAGGAACCTTGATTCCGATCAAGAATCACGAGTGAATGATTCGAGCGTCCGGAAACGGGGCCGGAGCACACCGCGCGAGGTATGCCTGTCGGTCGACATCGTTCGTCGGGGCGGGGAATCCATAGAGGACAATGCAGCCTGGACCAGGCTGGCGCGTTGTTTGCTGTAGTGTGCTGTTCAGCCAACTGTTCGCCGATCGTTGGTTCTCTCCCGGAGTAGTCCCCGATGTCGATCCGAATCATGCTTGTGGACGCGCGCCCTGACCGGCGCGAGGTGCTCGGGCCGGCCTTGAGCGCGGAGGGTTTCGACGTGGTGGCCTGTGTGGACCCGGACGAGGGTCTCTTGAGCGCGGTGGTGCGTTTCGCACCGGACGTGGTGCTGATCGATATCGACTCGCCGAGCCGGGATACGCTGGAGAATCTACGCACCGTTCAGGCGCATCAGCCCCGCCCAATGGTGATGTTCACGCAGGACGACGCCAACGAGAGCATCCGCCGTGCAATCGAGGCGGGCGTGAGCGCCTACATCGTCGACGGGATCGAGCGGCGGCGTGTCCGCCCGATCGTCGAGGCGGCGATGGCGCGGTTCAGCCAGTTTCAAGCGTTGGAGAAGGAGCTTCTCGAGACTCGAGGCAAGCTGGCGGAGCGCAAGCTCATCGAACGCGCCAAAGGGATCATCATGAAGCAGCAGGGATTGTCCGAGGACGCGGCCTTCCAGGCAATGCGGCGGTTGGCGATGCGGAAGAACAAGAAACTGGCGGAGATTGCCGAGAGTGTGATCTCGGCGTCC
>NZ_DATITZ010000290.1:0-4365 GCF_035467215.1 Thiocapsa sp.
GGCGAGCGCCGAGCGGTGCGGCTGTAGGTGCAGCCGGTGAGGATCATGAGTCCGGCGGCCAGCAATGCGGCCTCCAGCATGCTGAACCAGCCGATGGTCACGACGGCGACCATCGCGACCACGATGGCGATGGCGACCGGCGCGTGCTTGTGCTTGAGCGGATGCGAATCCCCGATCTGACTCACGAGCAGGAAGTCGCGCGAGTTCCTCTGCTGCTCCACGAAGTCCGGGCGTGTCTCCAAGAGGAGGGTGTCGCCCGGCGCCAGAACGATATCGCCGATCTTGCGGTCGACCCGCTCGCCGTTGCGTGCGAGCGCGACGATCACGGCGTCGTAGCGATTGCGGAACCGCCCGGCACGCACGCTCTTGCCGACCAAGGGCGATTTGTCCGACAGCACCGCCTCGACGAAACAGCGCCCGGGGCGCGGCACGTCGAGCTTGAAGACCTGGTTGGTTGCCGGGATCAGGCCGCGGGTGCGCTGCAGGTCCATCACCGAATCCAGGATCCCGGCAAAGACGAGCCGGTCGTTCGCCTGCAGCACCTCCTGCGAGGACACCGCCGCGATCACCTGCTCGCCGCGCTCGATCTCGATCAGGAAGAGCCCGGGGAGCTGGCGCAGACCGGCATCCTCGATGCTCTTGCCGATCAGCGGACTCCCCGGCTCGACAAGCATCTCGGAGGTGTACTGTCGAACATCCTCGTAGCTGGCGGCCGCGGAGGTGCGTTTCGGAAGCAGCCAGTGTCCCGCCGTGAGCATGAAGACCAATGTCGCGATCGTGATCGGCAGGCCGATCCAGATCGGCTCGAAGAGTCCGAGCCCCTCGCCGCCGAGGCGCTCCGTATAGAGCCCGTTGACGACCAGATTGGTGCTGGTCCCGATCAGGGTGCAGGTGCCGCCGACGATGCTGGCGTAGGACAGAGGGATGAGCAGGCGCGAGAGCTCGAGCCCGTTGCGCTTGGCCCAGTCTTGCACGGCCGGGATGAAGATGGCGACGACCGGCGTGTTGTTCAGGAAGGCGCTCACCCCGGCGACCGGCACCATCAGCCTGAGGCGTGCATCGGTCGGTCCTCGCGGGCGCCCGAGCAGACTGGGGCCGATCCAACCGACGGCACCCGTCTGCGTGAGGCCCGTGACGACCACGTAAAGCACGCCGACGGTCAGCATGCCCGGATTGGAGAAGCCGCTCAGGGCCTCCGTCGGGGTTAGGATGCCGAACAGAAGCAGCAGGGTCAGTGCACCGGCCGTGACGACATCCGGCGCCGCGCGGCTGAAGGCGAAGAGCCCGAAGCAGAGCACGACGATGCCGAGGCTGAACCAGCCCTGCCAGCCGAGTTGAAGGAAGGCGCTCGTCTCCACGTTAAATCGAGGCACCGAGCCGTCGGGCAATGGAGCGGATCTGCTCCCGCCCCGGGTAGTCAGCACCCTCGTCCGATTCCAGATAGGCATGCCATTGCGCATAGGCTACGGCCAAGTCTGGATCCGTGCCGTGACAGCCCAGGACGCTGATCACGCATCCGCCGATCTTCCACGGACCCTCGCCTTGCAGTTCACCGTCGATGAGATGGGCGGCCTCCCGAGGGGTACGTCGGTGCCAGAAGGGATCCAGATAGAGAAGCCCTCTGGAATGAGGAAAACAGGCCGCGATCACCTTGCGCGTGCCGTCCGGGCAGCGCAGGGCCAACGGCGCAGTGACACTGAAGATGTCGGCCATTGCTTGACTCGTGGAATCCGGTCGGACGGGCCGGAAATCCCGTTTAGTGATCGCGACCGCGTTGAAGGGCCTCGTAACGGGCCTTGAATGCCTCTTGGCGCAGCCGCGAGGCGTCCTCTTCCGTCGGTGCGAGCGGCGAGTCCAACCAGGTGCCGGTGGCGTGATCGAACACCGAGAACCGCCAGCCTCGACCGACCTTGAAGACCTTGGTCACGTCCTTGCCGGCTTGTTCCATGGCCTCGAGCTTGCCGAGCTTGCCGAGATCGCCGGGGGCAGTCGTCGCGTGCGGCGGCGCCTCGGCCGGTCGGTGCTCGGCGAGGTTGAAGCGGTTGTTTTGGATCTCGCCTTGCACGTCGAGCTCGACCGATTCGACCCCGGGAAGGCGCGCCAAGATGTAGCCGGCCATCATCATCCCGAGCTTTTGGTTCTCGGACTCGAGCGCGGTGAGCAGCTTGTCGGCGACGATCTGGCAGCGTTGCAGCCGGTCCGGCCTTTCGACCCACTCCCGACTCATCTGCCAGCCGGCGTCCATGTCCTGGTCCAGCTTCTCGAAAAAGGGCTGCGCTTGGCCGATGAGGGCATCGGGGACGTTGAGCTCGTAGATCCGATCGTCGATGATGGCTTTCAGAAGCATCGGCTGCCTCGCTCGTCGTTGGTTATGGTTTCGGATAGTACTATACCGAGCGGGCTCGACTTCGCGTAGGTTCGGTACCGAGACGCGGTTTCAGTCTATCGATTTCTTTTTCGGCCGCGGCGACGACAAGGCGCGTCGGGTCGTTCTCGGAGCACAGCATGTTGTTGACCATCCCGGCGCTTCTCAACAGCGCCCAGATCGCCAAGATCCACGAGACCATCGCGGACGCCCCCTTCGTCGACGGCAAGTTGACCGCCGGATTCGCCGCGGGTCGGGTCAAGCGCAACGAGGAGCTGCGCCCGGAACCCGATCGCATGCAGCGTCTGATCCGCATCGTCATGGCGAGTCTCGGCCATCACGAGACCTTTCGGTTCGGTGTCCTGCCGTATCGGGTGGCGGACCCCATCGTCGCCCGCTACACCCCGGGCATGGCCTACGGTGAGCATGTCGACGATCCGATCATGGGGACGACCGGTCCGCGTTTCCGCTCGGATGTCTCCATGACGATCTTTCTCAACGATCCCGCGTCCTACGACGGCGGAGAGCTGTCCATCCGCACACCGTTCGGCGAGCAGAGGATCAAGCTCGCCGCGGGCGATGCCGTCGTCTATCCCTCTTCGAGTCTGCATCGCGTGATAGAGGTCACGCGCGGGGAGCGCTTGGTCGCCCTGACCTGGATCCAAAGCTACGTGCGCGATCCCGCGCGCCGAGAGCTGCTCTACGAGTTGAATCTCGCCCGCGAGCGATTGCTCAAGACGGCACCGGAAGAGGGCACCACCGCCTACGTCGATCGCTCCTACGCGAATCTGGTGCGCATGTGGAGTGATCTCTAGAGGAGCGGTGCAGAGATTCCGAGACCGTCCGAGATCATTTTCGTTGTCGTTGTCGTAATCGACCATCGGATACGATAACGAACACGACAACGACAACGAACGGTCTCTACACATCTGCAGTGCTGCACTAGCCCGGATCCGGCCCCGACGGAACTCAAAACGCGTCGAGTCATCGTCGCGCTCGGGGATCGCCCGGGGTATCGTTCGGCGCGGGCGGGATGGGTTTCGCTTCGCTCTACCCATCCGTGTTTCGGTTGTTTTTGAAGCGTTCTTGAACCGCGCAGGCTCCAACGGTCGTCAAGTCTGCCGGAGCCGATCCAATCCGAAAACATCGTGTACCGCGCCGGGCGCGGTTTAAGCGGGCAAACAACGCTGTCTTCGAGGTTAAAGGGGATCAAGCATGCGACAGGGCGGCGACGGGGATCGCATCTTTTTGGACCGAGCCATCGAGGCGTTCATCCGCATCGTGATCCTCGCGATCCTGGTCGCCTGGTGTTTCGATATCGTGCGACCCTTTATCGTGCCCTTTGCCTGGGCGATCATCATCGCCATCGGACTCTATCCGGGTTACGAGCGACTGACGCAGGTTCTGCACGGGCGTCGAATCCTCGCCGCCGTCATCATGTCCTTGCTCTGCTTTGCGCTGCTGCTGATCCCTGCGCTGCTGCTCAGTGCCTCGCTCGTAGGGGAGGTGCACACCGTCATCGCTGCCTTCAGCCACGAGTCGCTGAAGATTCCGCCCTTGCCCGATGCCGTTGCACAGCTGCCGATGATCGGTGACGACATCGCGCGTGTCTGGTCCGAGGGCACGTCGAATTTCCGGGCGGTGCTCATGGAGGTCGAGCCCGAGCTCAAGGTTGCCCTGCATTGGACGATCGGTGTGGCCGGCGGCGCCGGTGTGGGCCTGCTGCACATCCTCGTGGCCATCCTGATCGCAGGCTTTCTGCTCGCGCAGGCCGAGGCCGGACAGCGCGCAAGCGTCGCCTTTGCGCGGCGGCTGGCCGGGGCACGGGGTGTGGAGTTCGCCAAGCTCTCCGAGGCGACCGTTCGCAGCGTGACCCGGGGCATTCTCGGTGTCGCTTTGATTCAATCGCTCCTCGCCGGTCTCGGTTGGCTGGCGATCGGCGTCCCCGCGGCCGGGCTCTGGGCTCTGCTGGCGCTGGTGATGTGCGTGGTGCAGATCGG
>NZ_DATITZ010000291.1:0-10167 GCF_035467215.1 Thiocapsa sp.
CAGTCGGACTCCGCCTGCTTCGACAACGCGCTCGAGCTGCTGGTGATGGGCGGCTATTCGCTCGCTCACGCGATGATGGTGTTGATCCCCGAAGCCTGGACCGGCAACCTCTTGATGGACGATAAGCGCCGCGCCTTCTACGAGTATCACACGGCCTTGATGGAGCCCTGGGACGGTCCCGCTGCGGTCGCCTTCACCGACGGGCGCCAAATCGGCGCGACGCTGGATCGCAACGGTCTGCGCCCCGCACGCTATTTGGTCACCAAGGACGACATGGTCGTGATGGCCTCCGAGATGGGCGTGCTCGACATTGCCGAGGAGCGCATCGTCAAGAAGTGGCGTCTGCAGCCCGGCAAGATGCTCCTGATCGACCTGGAGCAGGGCCGCATCATCGACGATGCCGAGATCAAGACACAGCTCGCCGAGGCGAAGCCCTACGGCGAATGGCTCAAGAAGACGCAGATCCGGCTCGACGAGCTACCGACGAGTGTCGGACCCATGTCGCCGGACGATGCGACCCTGTTGGACGCCCAGCAGGCCTTCGGCTACACCCAGGAAGACATCAAATTCCTGTTGAGCCCGATGATCCTCACGGGTCAAGAGGCTGTCGGCTCAATGGGTGCGGATAATCCGCCGTCGGTGCTTTCGAGCCGTCCCAAGCATCTCTCGACCTATTTCAAGCAAAACTTCGCGCAGGTCACCAATCCGCCGATCGACCCGATCCGCGAGGAGCTGGTGATGTCGCTGGTGTGCATGATCGGGCCGCGCCCGAACCTCCTGGGGATCAACGAGGCCGGCAAGCACTGGCGCCTCGAGACCCCGCAGCCGGTTCTGACCAATCAAGATCTGGAGCGGATTCGGCACATCGAGTACAGCGCCGGTGCAGCCTTTCGGACCCGCACGCTCGATATGGTCTACGCGGCGTCCGAGGGCGCCGAAGGCATGGGCTCGGCGCTCGATCGACTCTGCGAGCAGGCCGAGCAGGCGGTCTTGGCCGGCTACAACATCCTGATCCTCTCCGATCGCAATACCAATCTCGACCACATCCCGATCCCGGCGCTGCTCGCCACCTCGTCGGTGCATCACCATCTGATCCGACGCGGTCTGCGCACCAGCTCGGGCATCGTGGTCGAAACCGGTGCGGCCCTGGAGGTTCATCACTTCGCCACGCTGGAGGGCTACGGCGCCGAGGCGATCAACCCCTATCTCGCCTTCGACACCATCCAGTCGCTGCTGCCGCATCTTCCCGAACCGCTGACCTTCGAAGAGGCCCAGAAGCGCTACATCAAGGCGATCGGCAAGGGTCTGCTCAAGGTCATGTCGAAGATGGGCATCTCGATGCTCGAGTCCTATTGCGGGGCACAGATCTTCGACGCGATCGGGCTGAACACGCCCTTCATCCAGCGTTATTTCACCGGCACTCAATCGAAGGTGGAAGGGATCGGTCTGAAGGAGGTCGCAGAGGAGGCGGTGCGCTGGCACGCGCAAGCCTACGGACGCGAGCAGATCTACCGCAAACACCTGGACGTCGGCGGGGACTACGCCTATCGACTGCGCGGCGAGGATCATGTCTGGACCCCCGAGACCATCTCCAAGCTCCAGCATGCGACCCGTGCGAAGAGCTTCGAGACCTTCGGCGAATACTCCCGCCTGATCAACGACCAGTCCGAGCGGCTTTTGACCCTGCGCGGCCTCATGGAGCTGAAGTTCGCGCCCGAGCCGATCCCGATCGAGGAGGTCGAGCCGGCCAGCGCCATCGTCAAACGCTTCGCGACCGGCGCCATGTCCTTCGGCTCCATCTCGCCCGAGGCACATTCCACGCTCGCCAAGGCGATGAACGCGATCGGCGGCAAGTCCAATACGGGTGAAGGCGGCGAAGAGCCCGAGCGCTTCCAGCCGCTGCCCGACGGCTCGCCGAACCCGGAACGCTCGGCCATCAAGCAGGTCGCCTCGGGGCGTTTCGGCGTCACGACCGAGTACCTGGTGAGCGCGGACGATATCCAGATCAAGATCGCCCAAGGTGCCAAGCCGGGCGAGGGCGGCCAGCTGCCGGGCCACAAGGTGAGCCCGCAGATCGCCAGGGTCCGTCATTCCACGCCGGGAGTCGGTCTCATCTCCCCGCCGCCGCATCACGACATCTACTCGATCGAGGACCTGGCGCAACTCATCCACGATCTGAAGAACGTCAATCCGAAGGCCCGCATCTCCGTGAAGTTGGTCTCCGAGGTGGGCGTCGGAACGGTGGCCGCGGGCGTCTCCAAGGCCCATGCGGACCACGTCACCATCGCCGGCTACGACGGGGGCACGGGCGCCAGCCCGCTTACATCCATCAAGCACGCGGGCTCGCCTTGGGAGATCGGTCTGGCCGAGACCCATCAGACGCTGGTGCTCAACCGGTTGCGCGGGCGTATCGCGGTTCAGGTGGACGGCGGCATGCGCACCGGACGGGACGTGGTGATCGGTGCCTTGCTCGGGGCCGACGAGTTCGGGTTCGCGACCGCGCCCTTGATCGTCGAGGGCTGCATCATGATGCGCAAGTGCCATCTGAATACCTGTCCGGTCGGTGTGGCGACCCAAGATCCGGAGCTGCGCCGCCGCTTCACCGGACAGCCCGAGCATGTGATCAACTTCTTCTTCTTCGTGGCCGAAGAGGTCCGTCAGCTGATGGCCAAGCTCGGTTTCCGCACCGTGAACGAGATGATCGGTCATTCCGAGCGGCTCGAGATGCGGCGTGCGATCTCGCACTGGAAGGCCCGCGGTCTTGATTTCTCGCGCTTGCTGGCGCGCCCGGACGTCGGTTCGGACGTGGCGATCTACAACAGCGAGAGCCAGGACCACGGTATCGACAAGGCGCTCGATCACCAGCTGATCCGGCAGGCCGGTCCGGCGCTCGAACGCCGCGAGCCGGTGCGGATCGAGACCGAGATCAGGAACTATAACCGCTGCTTTGGCGCCATGCTTTCGGGCCGAGTCGCCGAGCGCTTCGGGCATGCCGGTTTGCCCGAGGACACCATCTACATCAAGGCCAAGGGCACGGGCGGTCAGTCCTTCGGCGCCTGGGTTGCCGCGGGCGTCACCATCGAGCTCGAGGGCGAGGCCAACGACTATGTCGGCAAGGGCCTTTCGGGCGGACGGCTCATCATCTATCCTCCGGCCGAATCCGCGATCGAGCGCGCCGAAGACAACATCATCGTCGGCAATACCGTGCTGTACGGCGCGATCAACGGCGAGTGCTACTTCCGGGGCGTGGCGGGCGAGCGCTTCTGCGTGCGCAACTCAGGCGCCATCGCCGTGGTCGAGGGTGTCGGTGATCACGGCTGCGAGTACATGACGGGCGGTATCGCCGTCGTGCTGGGGCCGACCGGGCGAAACTTCGCGGCGGGGATGTCCGGCGGTGTCGCCTACGTCCTGGACGAAGACGGCACCTTTGCCGACCGCTGCAATCTGTCGATGGTCGAGCTCGAGCCGATCGCACGCGAGGACGACATCCTCGAGGCGCTCGACCACCAGGGCGGCGACCTCGAGACGCACGGTCTCGTGGATCTGAGTCAGGACATGAGTCGTTACGATGCCGCCCGGCTTAAGCGTCTCGTCCTGAACCATCTGCACTACACCAACTCCGACGTGGCGCGCCGGATCCTCGACGATTGGGAGAGCTATCGAACGCGGTTCGTCAAGGTGATGCCGGTCGACTATCGCCGGGCGCTCGAAACCATGCAGACGCGCCAAAGCCGTCCGCCACAGACGATCAAGCAGTCGAAGGGGATTGTGGATCATGGGTAAGCCGACCGGATTCATCGAGTTCGACCGACGCGACCGGCGCTATCAGCCGGCCGCCGATCGCGTCGTGCACTACAACGAGTTCGTGATCCCGATGGCGGATCGCGAGGTCAGCGAGCAAGGTGCCCGCTGTATGGATTGCGGTATTCCCTTTTGTCATCGGGGTTGCCCGGTCGACAATCTCATCCCGGACTGGAACGACCTAGCCTATCGGGGTGACTGGCAGTCCGCGATCGATGTCCTGCACTCGACCAACAACTTTCCGGAGTTCACCGGGCGCATCTGTCCCGCACCCTGCGAGGCCGCCTGCACGCTGAATCTGAACGACACGCCGGTCGCCATCAAGACGATCGAATGCGCCATCGTCGACAAGGCCTGGCAGGAAGGCTGGATCAAGCCGCTGGTCCCGGAGCGACGCACCGGCAAGCGTGTCGCCGTGGTCGGCTCGGGTCCAGCCGGCTTGGCAACCGCACAGCAGCTTGCACGCGCCGGCCACCAGGTTCACCTGTTCGAGAAGGCGGATCGCATCGGTGGGTTGTTGCGCTACGGAATCCCCGATTTCAAGCTGAGTAAATCGCTGATCGACCGACGCATGGCGCAGATGCGCACCGAAGGCGTCGAGTTTCACACCAACGCCCACATCGGAGTGGATATCCCGGTCGAGCGGTTGCGCGAGGAGTACGACGCGGTGGTCCTCGCGGGCGGGTCGGAGAAGCCACGTGATCTGGAGGTGCCCGGGCGCGAGTTGTCCGGAATCCATTTCGCGATGGACTTCCTGACGCGCAACAGTAAGCGCGTCCAGGGCTCCTACGTCCCCGAGGACGACTTCATCAGCGCTCACGGCAAGCATGTCGTCGTCATCGGGGGCGGGGATACCGGCTCGGACTGTATCGGGACCTCCAATCGACACGGTGCGAAATCGGTCACCCAGATCGAGATCCTGGACAAGCCACCGGAGAAGGAAGACAAGGGATTGACCTGGCCGGATTGGCCGAATCGGCTGCGGACATCCAGCTCACAGGAAGAGGGCTGCGAGCGGTTGTGGAATGTCGCATCCAAGGCGTTCGTCGGCGACGAGAACGGCCGCGTCAAGGCGTTGCGCTTCGAGCTGGTGCGCTGGGAACGCACCGACGGAGGTCGCTGGCAGATGCAGACGGTCCCGGACAGCATCGGCGAACTCAAGGCAGACCTGGTGCTCTTGGCGATGGGATTCGTGCATCCGGTTCACGAAGGTATGATCGCCGAGCTTCGCGAGAAAGCGGGGCTCGAGCTGGACCCGCGAGGGAACATTAAGGGCGCCACGGACGGGCCCGGCGCCTATCACACCTCGGTCGACGGCGTCTTCTGCGCCGGGGACATGCGACGCGGACAGTCGCTCGTGGTGTGGGCCATCCGCGAGGGCCGCCAGTGCGCGAGGGCAGTGGATGAGTGGTTGATGGGCCGCTCCGATCTAGCGCGTTGAGCCCGGTCGGGACGCCTTGTGCGCTGCTTGGGGTGTGTTCGCGTAGCCTAGCTGCGCCGGATCCCCCAAGCAGCGTCGCTGACGCGGTCGGACTTTCCGAGGTATGCCTTATAGATCACGGCGCGGCTCGGATCCGGTCGGGCCGCTCTTCGGCGCCTCATGAAGGCGACATCGAGTCGAAAGGTCGGGATTAGAGATGGATCGTCAGCAAGCCGCCCATTTCCTGCTCGATTGCCTGCGCAAGATGATGGCCAAGAAGGGCTCCGACCTCTTCATCTCCGCGGGTTTTCCGCCGGCCTGTAAGATCGACGGGCGGATGACGCCCATCAGCGAGCAGGCGCTGACTTCCGCACAGACCAACGTGCTGGTGCGCTCCATCATGAACGACCGGTAGATTCGCGACTTCGACGCCACGAAAGAGTGCAATTTCGCGATCAGCCCGCAGTCGATCGGTCGGTTTCGGGTCAACGCCTTCATCCAGCAAGGTCATTGCGGCGCGGTCCTGCGCACCATCAATGCGTCGATACCGAGAGTTGGGAAATCGCGCTGATGAACACGCTGCGCCAGGCACCGGACGTCATCTTGATCGGCGAGATTCGCAGCCGAGAGACCATGGAGCATGCCATCAACTTCTCCGAGACAGGCCATCTCTGCCTCTCGAAACTCCACGCCAACAACGCCAACCAAGCCCTCGACCGCATCATCAATCTGTTTCCCGAGGAGCGACGTGCCCAGTTGTTGATGGATCTGTCCCTGAACCTCAAGGCGGTGATCTCCCAGCGTCTACTGCCCTGCACGAACGGTGGTCGCATTGCGGCGGTCGAGGTCTTGATCAACTCGCCCTTGATCCAGGATCTGATCTTCAAGGGCGATGTCGGGTCCATCAAGGCGATCATGAAGCGCTCGCGCGAACAGGGCATGCAGACCTTCGACATGTCGCTCTTCGATCTTTACGAAGCGGGTAAGATAAGTTACGAGGATGCGTTGCGCAGCGCCGATTCCATGAACGAGCTGCGCTTGGCGATCAAGTTGGAGGGCCACGAAGCCCGGGGCAGGGATCCCTTTGCCGAGACCGACAGTCTGAGCATCCTCGGGGACGGCGATGGCGATTCGTTCGACTCGACCCTGTTCAGCGAGACCGTGACGAATTCCACCATGATCGACGGACTGCCCGGATCGGACCGCGGTCGAAAGCCTTAGCCCCGAAATGGATATCAACCCTTATCTCGAGATGATGATTCGACACAAGGCGTCGGATCTCTTCTTCGTCCCCGGGGCACCGGCCAAGATCAAGATCGAAGGCGTCATCCGCTCGATCGGCGAGACCCCTTTGACGCCGGCTTTTTGTCGGGAGGCGATTGCCTCCCTGCTCGACGCGGACCAGGAGCGGGAGCTCGCGGAGTCGCTCGAGCTCGATTTCGCCGTCGCCTTGGAGGATCGTGGACGCTTTCGAGTCAACGCATACCATCAGCGCGGCCAACGGGCGATGGTCCTGCGCTACATCCGCAGCAGCATTCCGACCCTCGAGGAGTTGGACCTACCCCCAGTTTTGAGCCAATTGGTGATGCACAAGCGGGGCATCATCCTCATGGTCGGCGCGACGGGATCCGGGAAGTCGACGACACTCGCCGCGATGATCGGTCATCGCAACCGCACGGCGCCGGGTCACATCATCACCATCGAAGACCCGATCGAGTTCATGCATCCCCACCAGCAGTGCATTGTCAGCCAACGCGAGCTCGGGCTGGATACCAAGGACTACCGGCGGGCGCTGAAGAGTGCCTTGCGCGAGGCGCCCGATGTCATCCTGATCGGCGAGATCCGGACCCGTGAAACCATGGAGGCGGCGATCGAACTGGCGGGGACGGGTCATTTGGCCATCTCGACACTGCATGCCAACAATGCGTATCAGGCGATGGAGCGGATCGTGAACATGTTCCCGCAGGAGATGCACAAGACGCTCTTCACCGATCTCTCGGCCTACATGCGTGCCATCGTGTCGCAACGCCTGGTTAGAACCACCACCGGCGCGCGCTGTGCGGCCATCGAGATCTTGGTCAACACGCCGCACGTCGCCGACCTCATTCGAGACGGGCACATCGAGGCAATCGAGGAGGCGATGCAGGGACACGGCGAGGAGGGAACAACCACCTTCGACGAGGCGCTTTTGAAGCTCTACCACAAGGGCGCCATCACGTTGGAAGAGGCGCTCGCCAACGCTGACTCGGCCCCGAACCTCGAGGCCAAGATCAACTTCGGATAATGCCGGCCCTGCCGGCCGAGCGCGGAGCCGATCAGAACTTCATCTGAAGCCCGCGGACCTTGTTGCGGAAGTCACGCGTGACCGTCTCGGCGTCCTGATCGCTCGCGATGACCTTCGGTGTCAAAACCACGACGAGCTCGGTCCTTCTCGATGCCTTGGAGCGCTGCCCGAAGAGTGGTCCGGCGAAGGGGAGGTTGTAGAGTCCGGGAACGCCTTGATTGCCGTCGCTTCGCTCGTTTTGAATCAGGCCGCCGAGAACGACGGCTTGATTCGAGCGCACGGCAACCGAGCTGGTAATGTTCCGCGTGGAGAATGTCGGCGAGTCGAGCGCCGAACCGCCGCTACCGACCTCGTCGACCGTGCTCACCTCCTGCTCGATCTCCATCTGCACCAGACCGCCCGGGGTCACCCGCGGCTTGACCGACAGCATGACGCCGGTGGGTCGATACTCGATGGTGTTGACGACGCGATCGTTCGTGGCTAGGCCCTGCTGTTGGGTGGTCGCGATCGGGACCTCTTTGCCGACCTGGATCTTCGCGGTCTGATTGTCCAGGACCATCACGGACGGGGACGACAGGACATTGACCAGGTTGTCCTGGGCCAAGGCGCTCAAGGTCGCTCGGATGGTATCGGGGCGACTGATGACGGCCCAGTTGAAGCCGGGGAAGCTCAGGCCGACGCTGTTGGCGAGCGAGTCTCCGGAGCCCAAAGTGAATTGGCTGCGCTGGTCCTTGGTCGCGAGTCCGAAGAGATTCCATTGGACCCCGTACCTGAGATTACCCTCCAGGCTGATCTCGACGATGGTGGCCTCGACCAAGACCTGCAGGGGCAGGATATCAAGCTGTTTGAGTGCGTCGAGGATCTTCTTGTAGTCCCTCGGGCTCGACCGGACCATCAGCGAGTTGTTGGTCGCGTCGGCAACGATACTGACCGGCGAGGACAGCTCGATCTCGCGCGAGGAGCTGCGGCGCGGTGCCGACTGTCCACCGACACCCCCGCCGTCCGAGCCGCCTAAGCCGCCTAAGCCGCCGGTTCTGTCGCTGTCGCCGGTCGAGCCGATCGAGGAGCCGCCCAAGCCGGGCGCGACGCCGCCGACGTCGGACGTTCGCTGTGACCCCTCTCCACCGAAGAGTTGGGAGAGGGTGTCTGCCAGATTCTCGGCGTCGCCGTGGCGCACCCGATAGACGAAGAGGCGCTCGGCCGCATCGCCGGTCGCCTCGGCCATGTCGAGACGTTCGATCCAGTTGCTCGCCTGTTGGAGGTAACTGGCCTGGGGAGAGACCACGAGCACGGCGTTGGCGCTCTCGACCGGGACGAACCTGAACACGCCCTTGAGGGGGTTGCTGCCTTCGTCCCCGAGGAGGGTTTGAAGCTGGGTCACCACCTCGTTGGCCTTGGCGTATTCCAGGACAAAGAAGCCGACGGAGAGCCCCGCCATCCAATCGACGTCGAAGACGCGGATGGTGTCGAGCAGATTGCCCATGTCCGGACTGGTTCCGGCGATCACCACCAGGTTGCGGAGGTTGTCGACGCGAATCACGCTTCCTTCGGGCGCCAGAGGCTGGAGGATATTGCTCATCTCCTCCGCGCCGATGTATTGCAGAGGCACGACCTGAACGCTGTAGCCCTCGGGGAGGGCTCGACCGGACTCGCCGAGCTGGGGAACCACGCGACCCTGGACGGCATTCGCGAGCGGAACCACCTCGTAGGTGCCGCCCGAGTAGACGATGGCGGCGTTGTTCATGCGCAGCAGTGTTTCGAGGGTCGGGATCAGATGGTCGCGACGCAGGGGGCGCCCGGTCTGCAGGGAGGTGACACCTTGCACCGCGGGATGCAGGACATAGTTCACCTGGAGCAGATCGCCCAAGATCACCTTGACGACCTCGCGGATATCCGTCCCGTCGAAATTCAGGGTCACGTCGCCCGGGGTGGTGTCCACGCTGGGCGGTGAAATCTCGCGGACAAAGGTCCCGGTGCCGCGCTGGAGTGACTCGACGGCGCCACCGGGCTCGTCCTCTTCACCGAGGGCGATACTCATGGCTTCGGTCGTGCCCGGCGAGACGATGCCGCGGTCCCCGCCCTGGAGGGCACGGGTTCCGTCCTCTCCCATGTCGTCGATTCGGACCGTGGGATCCCAGTAGGCGCGCTCGCACGCCGTGGAGACGACTGCAACGATCAAGAGGGCCGCGAGTCGGGGTAGGTGACCGGCGAGAAACCGGGCACCGAAACGGCGCGATGGGTCCATCGATATCGTGCTCACATCGTCTCGGTTCGACAGGCCGATGCGGTCATTGGTCCTGGGTATCATTGGTCCGGGGATCCGCGGGTTGAAGCACCCGGGGCGGACGCCGCGGGACCGGCATCGGGGCAGCCGGGGTGGGTGTTTTTCCGTAGTCGCGCAATATTAGCGCATCCTGCTCGCCTTGTCGCTCCAGCAGGATACGATCCGGGAGGATGGTCTGAACGGACCAGCCCTCCAGATCGTCGCCGATGCGCAGGCGTCTGAGTTTCGGCTCGTTCGGATCCTGTATCCAGGCCGAGACCAGTGTCGGCGTGATGATGACCGCGCTCAGGTTCATGCCGTCAAGCGAGGTAAGCCCTTCCGTCTCGGGGGGCGCCAGCGCGTCCGGATCGACCTCCTCTTCCGGTCGACGCTGGGGAC
>NZ_DATITZ010000292.1:0-11038 GCF_035467215.1 Thiocapsa sp.
GTCCGGCGCCTACGGCGAGCGCCAGCACGCCATGCAGGCGACGCTCGCCCGGGAGCAGGGTCTGAACGCCTCGTTCCGCTCCGTGCTCTCGGAGCTTCAGGCCGAGCAGTCCAAGGTGAAGGGCGAGCTGAGCAGCCGGCAAGCCGACTATGCCCGGCTCGACGCCGCTTGGGGCGATCTGAAGCGAAGCCTAGCCGCCGAAACCAAGGCCAACCGAGCGCTCGCCGCGCGGGTTTCCGCGATCGACAGCAGCGTTCAGTCCCGCAAGGCAGCCGATTCGGGCTCCGATGTTTCCGCGAAACAGGCAGCCCGCGACGATCTCAAGCTCAAGGTTTCCATGTTGGAGAAGGAGCTGGCGGCGGGTGTTTACGAATAGCGACCTACCGACCCTGGTGCTCCTCCTGCATCTCCCGCATTAGGAAATAGTTCAGCGCCGTGCGGATGACCACGATGGCGCCGAGCTTGCCGATCTGATCCCAGCTCGGCGCCACTGCCGTAGACAGGATGTCGGCACCGACCTGGAACTCGAGCGCCAACGCCAGGTAGCGCGCCAGCGTGAGTCGGATCGGGTTGTAGTCCTTGATGCCGGATGAGAACAAGGCGCGGATGAACTGGTAGGTCGCCACGACGACGCCGATGCCGATGATCAGCGCCCCCATTGCCTCCACACCCAGCTTCAGCCACAAGACCGCGCTCAGCACCCATTCCTCGACGCCGAGTGCAGCCGGATCGGGAAGCCCGGTGCCGGCGGCCGATTCCGAAAGTCTATTGACGCCCTCGCTCATTCCTCGACCGGAAAACCGTAGGGCGGCGCCTCGAGCCGCAACAGAGGTCCGTCTTCGCTGAGTCTGACCTCGCCGGATTCGGCCGCCTTGATCTCCACGACGGCGAGCAGTGCATAACGACCTGTATCGAGCGGGCTGGCCGCGACGACAGTCCCGCTGCCCTGCTGCGAGGTGCTGTCCGGCGAGAAGAGCGGGGCGCCCGGTCGCGGCGGCGTCTCGCTCTCGACCTCGCCGACGTACATCCGGCGCTTGAGCTTGCCGAGATACTGCATCCGGGCCACGACCTCCTGACCGGTGTAGCAGCCTTTGTGGAAGCTCACACCGTCGATGAGCTGCATATTGGCCATCTGGGGAACGAAGGTATCCGCCGTGTCGTTGTAGACGCTCGGGATGCCGGCGCGGATGTCGAGCAGTGTCCAGGCGTCGGTGTTTACCGGCACGGCTTGGGTCTGCAGTGTGTCCCAATGCGCGCGCAGCGGCTCGGGCGGGCCGATGATCTCGATCCGCGGCGTGGGCCCCGGCAGGCGAACCACCAGGATCTCGTCGACGAAAGCGAGGCCGTTCTCGAGCTCGGGCACCGGCAGACCAAGGGCGCTCAGGGCCGCCGCGGCACAATCGCCGGCAATCGCGATGCGGACCAGATCGTCGCTCACGTCGTCGATGGTCACGCGACTGCGCAGCACGAACATGCGCAGCCGTTTGAGGAGATCCGGGACGCGTTCCGCCGGCAGTTGAAGATAAAAGGTGTCGCCGATCCGTATCACCAGGAAGTTCGCCAGCATGCGTCCCTTCTGGCTGCAGTGACTGCTCCACTGCACATGGCTCTCGGAGAGCTCGCGCAGATCGTTGCTGAGCTGGCCTTGGAGAAAGCCGAAGGCGTCCTCGCCGCGCACGGCGAGGAGTCCTAGATGGGAGAGATCGAAGAGACGACAGTCGGGTGCTGCGCCCGGAGCGGGCTCGGGGAAGCGGGGAATCCCGTCCTCGTCGATACGCACGGAGGTCGCGGTGAGATGGTCGCGCCAAACTGGATGCATGCTGATTACCTCGGGCTGGATTCCGGGAGGCCGCACGATGCTGCGTCGGGAGGCGGCCGGTTCCGGTATCATAACCAAAGGTGCCGCGAAAACCGCGCTCGACAGGGATCGATCGCGCAAGGCCGGTTTAGTTGGTGCAGTGGAGATCACAGCAGCTTGTCGACATATCAATCCAGTCCGCCGGTCAATAGCCTGGTGCTTTACAAGATCCGCCCCGCACGCGTGGTCAGCGTGGGCGAGAAGATCGAGATCGAGCTCGACGGCGGGCACAAGCGCGTTCGACCCAAGGATGTCGAGCTTTTGCATCCGGGTCCCCTGCATCGTCTCGCCGATCTCGCGCCTCAAGAGGGCGAGCTGCACGCGGCTTGGGAGCTGCTGGAGGGTTCGGAGACCAATCTCAAGGATCTCGCCGAGCTGGCGTTCGACGCCTTCACCCCGGCCACGGCTTGGGCGGCCTGGCAGTTGGTCTCCGAGGGGCTGACCTTCAGCGGGACCCCGGCGCAGATCCAAGCACGTCCCCGCGAGGTGGTCGAGCGCGATCGTGCCGAGCGCGAGGCCAAGGCGGCCGAGGAGCGCGATTGGCAGGCGTTCCTGGAGCGCATGTCCGCGGCGGCGCCGGCACCCGAGGATCGGGATCGACTCGGCGAGGTCGAGCGCTTGGAGCACGGGCAATCCGAGCACAGTCGTATCCTCGCCGCGCTGGGTCACCAGCAGACGCCCGAAAACGCCCACCGCGCGCTGGTCCAAGTCGGCTATTGGCACGCCACTCACAATCCATACCCGGCGCGATGCGGGGTCCCGACCCGAGATCCCGATCTGCCTGTCCCGGCGCTCATCGAGGAGGAACGTCTCGACCTGACGCACCTTGCGGCCTATGCCATCGACGATGAAGGCAATCAGGATCCGGACGACGCCATCAGCGTGGACGGCGATCGACTCTGGGTCCATGTGGCGGACGTCGCCGCGCTGATCGATGCCGAGTCCGAGATCGAGCGCGAGGCGAGGGCGCGCGGGGCGAACCTGTATCTTCCCGAGGGCGTGGTCAACATGTTGCCCGCGAAGGTCACGGATCAACTCGGGCTCGGGCTGCAGCCGATCTCGCCGGCGCTCTCCTTCGGTATGCTGTGCGACCCGCAAGGCGAGATCCTGGACATCCGGATTCATCGCACCTGGGTGCGCGTGGAGCGTTTGAGCTACGACTGGGTCGAAGAGCGCCTCGACGAAGGTCCCTTCGCGGCCATTCGAGCCTTGGTCGAACCCTTCCGTGCCCGTCGTCATGCCGACGGTGCGACCGGCCTGGATCTGCCCGAGGTGAGCATCCGTGTGGAGGAAGGGAAGGTACGGATCCGCCAGCTCCTGCGGCTCGGCAGCCGTGCGATGGTTACGGATGCCATGCTGATGGCCGGTGTGGCCGCGGGGCGGTTTTGTCTGGAGCGCGGGATCCCGATCCCCTATGCGACTCAGGCGCTACCCGACGGACTGGATACCGCCACCGATCTCGCGTCCATGTACGCGCGGCGACGCCGTTTCAAGCCGACCCGCCTGACGGGTACGCCGGATCTGCACGCCGGGCTGGGTCTGCCGATCTACACCAGGGCGACGAGCCCGCTCCGCCGTTACTCGGACCTGTTGGTTCATCAGCAGATCCGGGCCGAGTTGACGGGCCGACCCGGACTCTCCGAAGAGGAGGTCACGGCTCGCGTCGCTCAGGCGGAGCTTGCCGCGGCATCCGTTCGCCGCGGGGAGCGGCTTTCCAACCAGCACTGGAAACACGTCTTCCTGCGCGAGAATCAGGAGTGGCGGGGCGACGGGGTCGTCGTCGACAGCGACGAGCGAAAGGTGACGGTCTTGATCCCGGATCTGGCACTGGAGGCGAGGGTTCGCTCGCGCGATGCGCCCGGGTTGAACGAGCGCCTGCGACTGACGGTGACCGAGGTCGATATCCCGGCGCTCACGTCCGGATTTCGGATTCTCGGTTGATCGGCCCGGGCCGATCCGGCTCGGGTCTGTTTGCCTTGACCGGTGCCGCGCGAGGCCTCGGAAGTCGCCGATTCCGCGAGCGACCGCCGGCCGCTCGCGGAATCGGCGCGGACAGGTCCCGCTCAGGCGCCCCAGCGCCGGACGGAACCCGTGTCGAGGTGGACGAAGTCGGAACGACGGTAGTAGCCGACACCGCCGCGCCCGAGGGCGATCGCCGCATCTCGGATATAGCGTGTCGGAAGGTCGGGGAAGCGTACATCGATTGCCTGTCCGGTAAGATGCAGGCTATTTTTGGCGACGCCGCCGGAGGTCTCCCGGAGCATCTTGTTGGTGCGCGGCGACCGGTATCCGCTCAGGACGTCGAAGCGGGCATCGGGGTCGCCGAGGTGGGTCTTGATGTCGTACAGGAGGTCGAGCAGCTGCGGATCCATCGAGACCTGGTCACCGGTGCGAAAGTCTCGGAAGAAGTGATTGATCTCTCGCAGGGCGCTGCGTTGGTAGCTATCTCCGATCCGATAGGTCACCGCAAGACGTTCGTCGGTGTGGAGATGATTGAAGGCCAGTACACGCGAACGATCGGCCGGTTTCTTGGCGAATGCAGGTGCAGCGACAGCGGACAGAGCCGCACCTAGAAAGTAACGTCGATTCATGTTCCCCCCGGTACATTGGACGTTCTAGCCTGTAGGCAGGGGAGAGTATAGGAAGTGATCGTCGAAAAGCAATCAAAAATTTGTCATCCAGCTCCATTCGATGTCGAGATTAAAATCTTACACAAGATAACAATGATAAGATGCTGTTGAAAATATTGAAAGTTTGATGATCTAACAGATTACGTGATGACTCACGAGAGACATTTTTCAAACGGATCCGGTCGTGTTCTGACTCTATTTCGACCATGTTCCGACCACATTGCGAACACCGATTCGAAGATGCTCCTGTACGTTTTGCAATCGTGCGCGTCCGGCGATAATTCGTCTATGATGGTCCTGTAAAGCCATTCGGGGGCGGATGTATTGCAAATCGGCAGACGACGGGCTCCCCGCCCATGCCGAGAGGCCGACGGCTCCGCCGTCTCGCCCTAGCATGCACCGCCGGGATGCACCGGGTTCGGCACCGTTGGAGGGGGGATGAGATGCGAGGACTCCTGGCGACATGCGTCGTCCTGGCAGCGTGCGGCGTCGCAGGCGTGGCTCAGGCCGATGTCTACAAATACGTCGATGCCGCGGGCAAGGTCTATTTTACTGACGCGCCGCTGAAAGGCAGCAAGTATCGGCTCGAGTGGAAGCGCGAGTCGAAGAAACTGATCCGCGAGAGCGAAACGCGCTCGGCCGGCCTCAAGCAGCCCAAGCTACTCACCGGCGAAAGGGCCAAGGCGGCTGCGCCCATCACGGGATCGCTGGCAACGCGCCGTGCCGCCTACGAGAAGCTGATCGCCGCCAACGCCCGCCGTTACGGGCTCTCACCCGCACTGATCCATGCCGTCGTGCGTGCCGAGTCGGCCTACAACGCGACAGCCGTCTCGAGCGCCGGCGCGGAGGGGTTGATGCAGCTGATGCCCGGGACCGCGGCCCGCTACGGCGTCACGGACAGCTTTAATCCGGTCGAGAATATCCGCGGCGGCACCGCCTATCTGCGCGATCTGATGGACATGTTCGATTGGGACCTCGAGCTTGCTCTGGCCGGTTACAACGCAGGCGAGGGGGCCGTCATCAAGCACGGGCGCAAGATTCCGCCCTATGCGGAGACACAGGCTTACGTGCGTAAGGTCCGACAGTTTCTCTGGGCCGAGAAGGACGCCGGCACCGGCGTGGTGATGTCGGTGCGCTGACGTGCGGGCGGGGTCGTCGGGTCGTTTGTCGAGATTGCGTCCGGCGCCGCGGGCTAGTCCTCCCCGATGACGCGGTTGTCGCGCGGGGTCGAGAGCAGCTTCTCCGCCTCGCCTTGTTGACGTGCGAAGACGAGCCGGTACTGGATGTCGCTCCCGGTGCCTTCCTCCTCGCGGCGGCGACGCACCAGTGCGCGGGCGTCCTGATAGCGTTCGATGGTGTCGACGTATTCCAGTTGCAGGGGCGGTGAGATCTTGTAGACGAAGTAGGGCATGGTGGGTGTGTCCTTCGCGGTGTTTGTTTTCCGGGTGCCGATCGTTTGCTCGTGGCGGAAGATGGGCCCGCCCGGGCGGGGCGCAAGTCTAGCGCACTCCACGCCCCGCAGCGCCGAATTGCGAGCGCCCTTGTGCAAAGTGAATTTGTTCGTTGCATAAAGATCCTCTGGGCAAGGAGTTTCAAGGTCCGTGGTATGGTTTTGACCTAAACCGCGCGCCGTGCGATTTACGTCGTTTGTTGGCTTGGCTTGGCTTGGCCGCGCCACCACTGCCGGCCGAACCTTGTCGCGTCCGATGCGGTCCGTGCCGTTCACGCACGAACCCCGATTACGGCACCCGACATGAAAGCAGTTCCCTCAGTCGTTTCATCGTCCTCCTCGGTCGAGCATCGAGCGGTGCACGATGAACCCCACCCCGAGAGGCAGAAGATGATCAAACCCGTCGGTTCCGAGGCTTTGAAGCCCCTTTTCGTGTACGACCCGGATTCCCACCATGCCTTGATGCGCGAGGCCGAGGCCTTGCCGTCGGTCATTATCAGCTCGCAGGCGGCCGCCAATGCCGTGATGTTGGGCGGCGGGTATTTCAGTCCGCTGCCCGGATTCATGAATGTCGCCGATGCCATCGGCGTCGCGGAGGGAATGCGGACCGCCGACGGGCTCTTCTTCCCGGTGCCGATTCTCTGCCTGCTCGAGAGCGCCAACGGGATCGCGGGGGCCAAGCGGATCGCCTTGCGCGACCCCAATGTCGAGGGCAATCCGGTGCTCGCCGTGATGGATGTCGAGGCGATCGAGCAGGTGAGCGACGCGCAGATGGCGCTGATGACCGAGAAGGTCTATCGCACCTCGGACCCGGAGCACCCGGGCGTCCAGACCTTCAACAGCCAGGGCAGGTTCGCGGTCTCGGGCCCTATCCAGGTCCTGCATTTCTCCTACTTTCAGGACGACTTCCCGGACACCTTCCGCACCGCGGTGGAGATCCGCAACGAGATCGCCGAGCGCGGTTGGAAGCGCGTCGTCGCCTTCCAGACGCGCAATCCCATGCACCTCGCCCACGAGGAGCTGTGTCACATGGCCATGAAGCGGCTCGACTGCGACGGCCTGGTGATCCACATGCTGCTCGGCAAGCTCAAGCCCGGCGATATCCCGGCGCCGGTGCGGGATGCGGCGATCCGCAAGATGGTCGAGCTCTATTTCCCGCCCAACAGCGCCATGGTGACGGGCTACGGCTTCGACATGCTCTACGCCGGACCGCGCGAGGCGGTGCTGCATGCCTACTTTAGGCAGAACATGGGTGCGACCCACTTCATCATCGGCCGTGATCATGCCGGTGTCGGCGATTACTACGGCGCCTTCGATGCTCAGACGATCTTCGACGAAGAGGTTCCCGCAGACGCCCTGCAGATCGAGATCTTCAAGGCCGACCATACCGCTTACTCGAAGAAGCTCAACCGCGTGGTTATGATGTGCGAGGCCCCGGATCACACCAAGGATGACTTCGTCCTGCTGTCCGGCACCAAGGTCCGCGAGATGCTCGGCAACGGGATCGCCCCGCCGCCCGAGTTCTCCCGACCCGAGGTTGCGCAGATCCTGATGGATTACTATCGCTCGCTCGATTGAGCCGCCTTCTCGGCGATCTGCGTTGCTCGCGGGGTGCAGCTGCGCTCGCGCGGACAACGCACTTCTGCGTCGACAGGGTTCAAGCAGCGGATTCTTTAAATGACGACCAGACGGTGTCGCTGCAGGGGTGGTTGATTCCTGCGCGGCCGAGAGATCCATGTCCAGCTCCAACCTCCCGCACGAGACAGGACACCGGGATGCGATGCCGAGGCGCGAGTCCGTTCTGACGCTCGTCCTGCTGACCCTCGCGACACTCGGGATAGGGCTGCTCTTCGCGCTCGATCAGCGCTGGGGTTACGACGAGGCTTGGCATCTCTATCTGAGCACCGTCTCGCCTTGGACCAAGGCTCTGGAGGAGGGCCTGGTCGACGCCCATCCGCCGCTGCATCATCTCCTGCTCATGCCGATGGCCCGGTTCGGCCCGGATCCCTTCTGGTTCAGGTTGCCGTCGGTCTTGGCGGCCGTCGCGACCGTTCCGCTCTGGTATCTGTTGCTGCGGCGTCTGCGTGTCGTCCCGGAGATGGCATTGCTCGGGGTGGTGTTGCTGATTACAAGCTTCGGCTTCCTCGAGCTTGCGGTCTCGGTGCGCTCCTATAGCTTCGGACTGCTTTTCTTGGTCATCGGGCTGCTCGCGGCGACGACGCTCGTCCCTCGGAGCGCTTCGGCCGCGATGGATCTCGGGTACACGCCCAAACCGCAGCCGCTGATGGCCGCGTTGGGTCTGAGCGTTGCCTTCGGCTTCATCTACTCGGCACTCTTCGTTGCACTCGGCTTGATCCTGGCCTTGGCGCTGATGTGGGCGGTTCGGGCCGGACGCCGCTTTGCACGGCCGCTCCAATGGCTGCGGACCTGGCGATTCTTGGATTGGACCGCCTTTGTTGTTCTGGTGATCGGTGCCCTCTCGGTGCTGCTGTGGTTTGCACTCGGTTACGGACGCGGTCGCGGGGCCGTGGCGCCCATGCATCTAGAGGGGTTTACGCTGAGCGAGGGCGATTCGATCCTCCAATTCGCCTGGTGCGGTCTGGTCGGCAACGCCGGTTGGCTGATCCCGCAGTTTTCGCCGACCGATCTGGGGCAGACAATTGCCGTGGCGCTGTTCTGGACGGCTGCCGTCGTGGTTCTGGCGCTCGGGCTCTGGCGTCGGCGGAGCGCGCGGGTTCTGATGGTCCTGGCGGCCGTGATCGCAACCGCATTGGTCTTTTCGGCTGGGATGGCGGGCGCCTACCCGTTCGGCGGACAGATGCGCCACCAAGCGATGCTGTTGCCGCTCTATCTGGTCATCATCGTCTTGGCGCTCGATCTCGTCTGGTCGCGCCTGCACTCCCGGCGCGTGCAGCAGGTGTTCAGCCTTGCGGTTGTCGGGTTCGCCTTGTTCGGGCTCTTTCGTGCCCACGCGACCGACCCCGTCGGCGAGGCCCACACCGGCGGAGTGCGTCCAGAAATCGCGGCCGCGTTCGCGTGTGACTCGGGGCAACAGGCCGTCTACATCGAGGGACGCGCGTTTTATCCGTTCTATGCCGCCGCCTACGCCAAGGGGATCGCATTCCGCACGACCCTGACCGAGCAAGACGGCGTACCCGTCGAGGTCCCATATGGAACGGGTTGGTTCAACGGCTTGATCCATCCGAGGGTCTGGGACGTCTTCACGATGAAGGACGATTGCGGATCCGACCGCATACTCATCCGAGACCGCCGACGTTGGACCTTGCCCGAGAGCCCCGACGCACGGCTCGAGTCGCAAGTGGAGGCGCTGAAGAGCGCGCTCGGGGTTACGTCCGTGCAGTGGATCCGTCTTCCTCCGGAACCGGAGGACGCCTCGTCCGAAAGCGCGACGGCATCGGCTGACGAGCCGACCGCGGCGCGCTGCCCGATTCGCCGGTAGGTGGTGATCTTCGAAAAAGCGTTTCGAGCATGTTCGGACGCCGCCGTTTACGCGCTCTCGCTCAGCGAGGCCGCCTCCCGCCGTATCTGGCGATACGAATAATGCCGCGAGACGAAGTAGAGGGCGCCGGTCAAGGTGACCGGCACCCAGTGGCCGACGAGGAAGAGGATGCTGGCGGCGAGTGCGACCTCTTGGCCGATGCCGAACGGCGTCAAGGCGAAGACGAAGGCGGCCTGAACCGGGCCGACGAATCCGGGCACGCTCGGCAGCGACACGGCCGCTGCGGTGACCCCGACCACCAGCATCGCCACGCCGGGCGACACCGAAACGTCGTAGCCTGCCAGACTCAGCCACACCAGTGCCGCCGCGACATACCAGCGCAGGAGCGACTGCAACAGCAGCGCTGCGGCGGTTGACGGCGTGGCGAGCGCAGCCAATCCGCGCGTCAACTCGGCGAGATAGGTCTGCCCGCGCTCGGCGACGAGGACGGGAAGGGACGGGCTCAAACGTCGCCAGAGACCCAGCGAGACATCCGGGAAACGTCCGAGCAAGACCAGGGTGGTTATCAGCGCCAAGATTCCGGCGAGCGCGATGGCGAGACCATAGGTCCAGCCGGGCGGTAGCTCTCCGACCAGGATTGCACCGGTGACGAAGACGAGCAGGATACCCACCAGGTCGAGCGCCCGCTCGACCACCAGCGTCATCAGGACCCCGCTGCGCGAGCATCCCGACTCCTTCGCGAAGATGACGGCTCGGATCAACTCGCCGATGCGCAGCGGAAGCACGTTGTTCCCGGCAAAGCCGATCATCATCGAGGGTGCGACCTGCCGCATCGAGAAGCGACCGAAAGGTCTGAGGATCAGGGTCCAACGCAGCGCGTTGTTCAAGAAAAAGAACGCCAAGAGGATCAGGAACGGCGCGATGACCCAGAGCTCGCCTTCGAGCAGCGTGCTGCGCAGCGTGCCCAAATCGACACCCCGCAGTGCGTAGACGAGCAGCCCGACCGTAAAGAGGATCGGGAGCAGCAGTGCGAGGACCCGTTTCATGCGTCGGGCCGTCCTTCTGACACCGACTCGGGCATCGCGTCGGGATACAGGCGACGCACGGTCGCCAGTGCGGACTCCAGATCCTCGTCGACCTCGATATGACGGAACTCGGCGTTGCGGCCGACTGAATGGAGGTTCTCGTACCGACCCAGCACCGCCTCCGCGCGCGCCTTCACGGCCTCGAATCCGCGGTCGTAGACCGGGTAACCGAAGCCCTCGGGCAAGACCATCACGTCGTCCACCCGGGCCCGGTCAACCAAGTGATAACGTTCCAGTGCGCTCAGGACATCCTCGGCGGGTCGATCCGTCTCGGCGGTTACCTCGGCGCAGAGCACCGTGTTGTCCACCTTCGCCTCCGGATCGTGGAAGTTGCGGAACTCCGCCATCCGGTTGATCACGACATCGCCGTCGCCGAAATAGACCCACTGATAGGGCATGACGCGCGGCTGCTTTACATGCAGATAGACCAGCTCGATGCCGCGATACCTGAGCTTGAACTGCGTATTCCACGCCCATTCGGCCACCCATTCCACGGGCATTCGGCCACTGATTCCACGCTGATTCGGCCACCCGTTCCACGGCGATCCGGCCACT
>NZ_DATITZ010000293.1:0-5259 GCF_035467215.1 Thiocapsa sp.
CGTTTGACCTTTTTGCGCTTCTCGGCCGTAAAGGTCCCGAGATAATCCTCGAACGAGCTGAAGCCGCGGTTGTGCCAGTGAAACTGACAGCCGACGCGTGCGAGCAGGCCCTGACCCTCGAGCAACGCCTGCTCGTCGTCCGCCGTGAAGAGCCAATGCATCGAGGAGACTCCCGCCTCCTCGGCCACCCGGATCGCGCCCTGAATTAGTGCGCGTGCATGCTCTTTTCGCGCGGGCGAATCCCCGGTCAGGAGTCGCGGTCCCGTCGCGGGGGTGTAGGGCGAGGCGATCACCAGTTTTGGATAGTACGGAAGCCCTTTGCGCCGGTAGGCGTCCGCCCAGCTCCAGTCGAAGACGAACTCCCCGTAGGAGTTGAACTTCAGGTAGCAGGGCGCGGCCGCGACCAGGTGTCCCTGCGCGTCGTGCAGCGCGAGATGCCGCGGCAACCAGCCGAGCGACTCGCCGACGCAGCCATGACGTTCCATGGCATCGAGGAACTCATGCCGCAGGAAGGGGCTGTCGTCCCCGGCAAGGCGGTTCCATTGATCCGCGGGTAGGTCGGAAATCGCCGAGTGAGTCGTCAATCTGTACATTGGCGTCGATCGGATGGCCGGGCCGGTATCAGCCACATGAGGGCGCCCGATCGGTGCCCAAGGCATCGTAGGCTCGGTTCCGCTATTTGTCCCCGGCCGCCAATGCGTCGAGAAATTTTTCGGCATCCAACGCGGCCATGCAGCCGGTGCCCGCGGAGGTGATTGCCTGACGATAGACGTGGTCCATCACATCGCCCGCGGCAAAGACGCCCGGGACCGAGGTGGCTGTCGCATTGCCGTCGATGCCGCTGTGGACCTTGATGTAGCCGCCGGCCATCTCGAGCTGCCCGTCGAAGATCTGGGTGTTGGGCTTGTGGCCGATGGCGATGAAGACGCCTTGAAGGTCGATATCCTGTGTGGAGCCGTCCCCCGTGCTCTTGATGCGCATCCCGGTGACGCCGGTCGCGTCGCCGAGGATCTCGTCGAGCGTGTGGTTCCAGGCGATCTTGACGTTGCCGTGCTCGGCCTTCTCAAACAGATGCTTCTGCAGGATCTTCTCCGCGCGAAGGGCGTCGCGTCGATGCACGAGGATCACTTCGGAGGCGATGTTCGACAGGTAAAGCGCCTCTTCGACCGCGGTGTTTCCCCCGCCGATCACGGCGACCTTCTGGTTGCGATAGAAGAAACCATCGCAGGTGGCGCAGGCCGAGACCCCGCGGCCGCGGAAGGTCTCCTCCGAGGGCAGCCCGAGATACATAGCGCTCGCGCCCGTGGCGATGATGAGCGCATCGCAGGTGTAGAGGGCCGAGTCGCCGGTCAGCTTGAAGGGGCGGGTCTTGAGATCGACCGCGTTGACGTGGTCGAAGATGATCTCGGTCTCGAAGCGCTCGGCGTGGCGCCGCATCCGCTCCATCAGGTCCGGTCCCTGAACGCCGTCGGGGTCTCCCGCCCAGTTGTCCACGTCCGTCGTCGTCATCAATTGGCCGCCTTGCTCCAGGCCCGTGACCAGGACCGGGCTGAGGTTGGCGCGTGCGGCGTAGACGGCCGCCGTGTAGCCGGCGGGGCCGGACCCCAGGATCAAGAGCCGGCAGTGCTTGGTTTCGCTCATATCTCGATACTCCAGTTAAACCGCGCCCGGTGCGGCATGCGATGTTTTTGAATGTGATCGGTCCCGGCAGACTTGACGACCGTTGGAGCCGGCGCGGTTTAAGAGATTAAAAAATATGTACTCGTTCACACCCCCGGCTGCGGCAAAGGCGGCAAGGGTAGTCCGGCGCGCCGGTCGGCGATGGCGGTTGCCAGATACTCCCAAGGCGAGTGGCCGCGTTGACGACAGGTCTCGATGACGCTGGCAAGCAGGGTAAAGACGCATGAGCCGACGGCGGTGCGCGTACCGTGACTGAGACGCCGGGCGATGACCCAGTGACGCAGGGCCCGTTCGGCGTCGTTGTTGGTCAACGGCAAGTGCGGGTGCTTCAGGACGTTGAAGATCGCGTCCCAGTCGGTGTAGAACTCGACCGCCAGCGCCTTGGTCTTCTCGTGCCGATGGCCGAGATGATCAAGACAGGCTTGACGCAGCGCCGCCAGCGCCACCGCGTGCGTGCGCGCCGGATCGCCTGCGGCGGCGTCGGGCGGTGGTCCCTCGCGGGCCGCGTATATCGCCGCCATCAGGGTTTCGAGGGTCGTGTGCACGAGGCGACCGAAACGCCGCCCGTCCGCATCGTAACCCTCGATCAACCCTTGTGCCTTGCGCAGCAGGTGGGCCCAGCAGCGCAGGCGCTGCGGATACCCGCGGTAGGAGAACCACCCGTCGCTCATCAACCAACCGCCGAAGCCGTCCAGCACGCGGGTCACCGTGGCTTTGCCGCGTCCGGCGATCACGAAGAGGGTCGTCGTGGTGGTGAGGAAGACCCACAACCACAGGCGTTGGGGCTGTTGTGGCCAGGAGGTCTCGTCGGCATGCAGCAGGCCGCTGCGCTGAATGTCGGCGAGCAGCGTTGCTTCGGCAGGTGCGACCACGGCGGCGCTCTCATGCAGGGTCTGGTGGATGGTTCCGATGCTCAGGTGCACGCCCAACCAGTCGTCGAGGAATTCTTGGATGCGCCGGCGCGAGAGACGAAAGCGCAGGCTCAGCGCGATGATCAGGGTCGCCAGCCCGGGACCGACCAGACGCCATTCGCGCAGCTGCACGCCCTCCAGGGTGTCCTCGACCGCGACCTGCGTGGGTCGCTCACGGGTGTGATGCCCGCACCCGCAGGTCACCTCGAGGAAGCGGTGATCAACCACGTGCAGGTGGACACCCGGTGCCGCGGCGTCACCCCAACGCAGATCAAGCGATTGAAACCCGGTATACGCCTTGGCGGGCGCCTGCGCCGCGAGCGGCTCGCCACAGCCGCGACAGACCGCGGGACGGTGCACTTCGGTCGCCTGTGCCATGAACACGGTGGTGCGCCCCACGCCCGGCGCACCCGGCTGCTTGCCCGGCTTGCATTTCGGGCGTTCGGCCGGCTGCGCCGCGTCCGACACCGCCCCCGACGGCGCCGCCTCGTCGTCCGAGCGCTTCTCGGCGTCCGCCGTGGCGGTGGAGGCGCCGGGCGGTGCGGCCGCATCCTCCTCGGATTCATCCTCCCCGGTTTCGGCTGCTGTCGGGCGCTCCCAAGGCGCACGACTGCTCGGCGGCCGCGAGCTGTTGCTCGGGTTCTGTTGCAGCCGCTCTCGGGCTTCCTTCAAATCCTCCAACAAGGTCAACGACAGCGCCCGCAACGCATCCTCCGGCAGCCGCCGCAGGTACGCGTCGTCCAATTGTCGCAGATCGTGTGGACTGAGCTTCACGTCGCGTCTCGATGTTCGCGGAAAGTCCAAGATGCTTGTTCTCTTGGGACGCTATTGTTCCACAATTTCTCGTCAGAGTCTCTCAGGCTCCTGTTTTCAGGAGGGGAGTCTGAACGAGTACAAAAATATATCATTTTAAACCGCGTCCCCGCTAAGGGCTGTGGATGCACCAAATGTCGAACTCACTCGAAAATGAGCATCTCGCTCCATACGCGGTTTAGTTGCGCGTTGTGTTCGGCTCGGGCGACGCGTCGAGTCCGGTCGGGATTCGCGGTCGATGCTCGGCGGTGCGGCGCTCCGGGTCTGGCGCGACACCCCGGCACCGCCGTGTCGTCCGCGTCCGCCCACGGCGTTCACGGGTTTTTTGTCTCCTCGGCACTTGCGGTCACGCGGCGGACCAAAGGTCCCAGTGTCAGACCCTGCACCAGCACGGAGAAGACCACGATGATATAGGTGACGCTCAGGATCAGATCGCGAGGCTCGCCCTCCGGCAACGACAGGGCCAGTGCGACCGAGATCCCGCCGCGCAAACCGCCCCAGGTCAGGATCGAAAGGAAGCCCGGCTCGAACTCGCGATGGCGGCGCAACAGTTGAAAGGGCAGGCCGACACTGACGAGGCGTGCGGCGAGTACCAACGGGATCGCGAAGAGACCGGCCAGCATGAATTGCCCGGTCATGCTGATCGCCAGGACCTCCAAGCCGATGATGACGAACAAGACGGCGTTGAGGATCTCGTCGACCAACTCCCAAAAATCGTCCAATCGGTAACGCGTCGCCTCGGTCACGGCGATGGCGCGGCCCCGACTGCCGATGATCAGGCCGGCAACCACGATCGCGATGGGGGCCGAGACGTGGGCATGCTCGGCGATGGCATAGCCGCTCATGGCCAGCGCCAGGGTGATCATGATCTCGACCTGATAATTGGTCGTCCTGCTGATCATGTAGAGGGCGATCCAGCCGATGAAGAAGCCGAACGTGATTCCTCCGACGATCTCGGTGGCGAAGAGCATCAGGGCGTCGCCGAACGCCGGGGGCGTCTGGCCGGCGGCGAGACCTGCCAGCAGCATGAAGACCACGACCGCCACGCCGTCGTTGAAGAGCGATTCGCCGGTGATCTTCATCTCCAACGATTTCGGGGCGTTTGCGTTCTTCAAGATGCCCAGCACCGCGACCGGATCGGTGGGCGAGATGAGGGCACCCAGGAGCATGCAGTAGATGAGCGGGATGTCGATCCCGAGTGCGAAAAACAGGAGCCAGCTGCCGCAGCCGATGAGGACGGTCGCGCCGACGACGCTCGCCGAGGCGAGGATCGCAATCGCCCACTTGTGTCTGGCGAGCTCTCGCAGGTCGACGTGCAGAGCGCCGGCGAAGAGCAAAAAGCCCAGCATCCCCTCCAGCAGGGCCTCGCTGAAATCGATGCTGGCCAGCATGCGCTGAACCTCATGCTCCAACGCCCTGGCGAACGGAAACGGCAGCAAGAGCACCAGTGAAAACACCAGTGCGATCAGCATCAGTCCGATCGCGTTGGGCAGCTTGAGAAAGCGATCGTTCAGCCAACTGAAGAGCGCCGAGAATCCGATCAGGACGGCGAGAACATCGAAGATCCGCATCGTTTGGTTCCTTGTTTCGCTGGGCGGAATCGTTGTCGATTCCGATCGAGCCCGATGCGGTCCGCTGCCTCCTCTCCGCGCGGGTCTCGGAGTGATTGGCGGTGCACCGAGGCGCCGATCTTCGGGTGCGTTCCGGGGCGGGCCTCGGCACGCAGACGCAGTAGGATTATGCCGTGTCTTCGTCGGTTCGGCGCGCCGTTACGCATCGGCAGGCGCCACGGATCCCGCAACGGCGCCCCGCGAGCGCGGGACTGGGCCGGCGGGACGGGCGGCAAAGCGCACTT
>NZ_DATITZ010000294.1:0-9717 GCF_035467215.1 Thiocapsa sp.
AGGCCGACCTCGAAGGTCCGGTTCAGGAGACTGTAAGGGTTCTGGATACTGACCATGCGCGGCAGGCCATGCTGCTGCGCGAGCGCGAGGAAGCGCATCAGGCCCCAAGGTGTTTCATTGGAGACGCCGATCTGCCGAATCTTGCCGGCCCGGACCTGATCGGCGAGGACCTCGAGTGTTTCCAGCAAGGGGACGCTGTGGGCGTCCTCCACCGGTGAATAGCCGAGCTTGCCGAAGTAATTGGTCTCGCGATCCGGCCAATGCAGCTGGTAGAGGTCGATCCAGTCGGTCCGCAGTCGCTTCAAGCTGCCGTCCAAGGCCGTCACGATGTTGGCGCGGTCCAGCCGCGACTTGCCGCCGCGAAGATGCGGCAGCCATGCGCCCGGACCGGCCACCTTGGAGGCCAGAACCACCCGGTCACGACAACCGCGCGACGCGAGCCAGGTGCCGATATAGGCTTCGGTCCGGCCGATGGTCTCCGCGCGTGGCGGGACCGGATACATCTCGGCCGTGTCGATGAAATTGATCCCCGCGGCGAGCGCGCGGTCGAGCTGGGCATGTGCCTCGGCCTCGCTGTTCTGCTCGCCGAAGGTCATGGTGCCGAGGCAAAGTGCGCTGACGCGGATGTCCGAGCGCCCGAGCGGTCTGAGCTCCATTGCGTTCTCCTCAATCGTGTCGGTGATCCAGGATGCTAGATCGCATCGCCCAAACACATGATCAAGCAAAGAATCGCCCTGATTCTATCGAAGAAGCAAGCGCTGCGGATATGCAGTAACGGAGACGGCGCGGGTACGACACACACCTCTCCGTGCACGCGTCCCGCGCGGCGGGAGCCCCGGCGGGAGCGAATTGGATCCGCTCTCGGCCGGGGCTCGCGGCATCAGAACGCCGGCCCGCCGCGCATCTTGCCCTGCGCACAGGGTTCGCCCGGCCCTCCGCGCTTGGCCCCGGCTCCGCGGGCCTCGAACCGCTCGAGCTGATCCTCGGTCAGGACGGCCTTGATCTGCTCTCCGACCTCGTCTCGGGCCATGCCCGAGCCATCGTTCTTGGCCTGCATGACGATGCGCACTTGCGCGACCTGATCCTCGCTCAGATCGAGTCGGTCGGCGAGCCGATCGAGATGCCTTTCCATCCGAGTGTCCCGCTGCTCTTGGATGCGTGCCTGTTGCTCGGGCGTAAGCAGGGCGCCGATGCGTGCCCGTGTGTCCTCACGCTGCTGCAGCGCCTGCGCACGTTGCTCCTCCAGGATGGTCCGGATCTCGCTTTGCTGCTCGGTCGTCAGGTCGAGGGTCCGCGTCATGCGTTCGATGCGTTGGTCCGCGAACGCGCTCGGATCCTGATCAAAGCCGCGTGGTCCGGCCAAGACCGAGGTGGCCATGACTGCCGTGACGGCGAACGCCAAGGTTGCGGTGCGAAAGCTCTTGCCTGTGTTCATGATGTGTCACCTTTGATGTCTTTGTTGCGTCTCGGGAGGGTCCCGACGGGATGTCGAGTCCAGTCCCGACGCAGTGCAGGTTAGGTGACCGGGGTGCAGGAGCTGTGCAGAGATCGTGCAGATTTCGTGGAAGCGGGCGAGTCCGAGCCGAGCGGTCGAGGCTCAGCCCGTTTCTCGCGAGATGGCCTCGTTGGTGTCGGGCTCCTCGTAGCGATAGCCGACACCATAGACCGAGTGGATCAGCTCGATATCCGGCACCAGCTCGCCGAGTCGGCGCCGGAGCTTCTTGATGTGACTGTCGATGGTGCGATCGGAAACGACCCGGTTATCGGGGTAGATCCGGTCCATGAGCTGGTCGCGCGAGAGGATTCGGCCCGCGGCCTGATGGAGTGTGGCGAGCAATGCAAGCTCCACGGCGGTCAGCGTGATGACCTTGCCGTCGTGCGAGACCTGCAATCGGTCCGGCTCGAGGGTCAAGAAACCGCTCGGTCGGTGCTCGGGCGCCTGGCTGGTTCGTCTCAGGACGGCCTTGACGCGGGCCACCAACTCCCGCGGGCTGTAGGGTTTACAGACATAGTCGTCGGCACCCAGCTCGAGCCCCAGCAGGCGATCGATCTCCTCGACCCGTGCCGTGGTCATGATGATGGGCACCTGAGCGCGGCTGCGCACCTCTCGACAGATGCTCAACCCGTCCTGACCCGGCAACATGAGGTCGAGCAGGATCAGATCCGGTCCTTCGCGCTCGATCCAGGCGACCGCACCCGTGCCGGTGGCCAGGTGATGTACCCGAAAGCCGGCCGCACGCAGATAGTCGCCGACCACCTCGGCCAGACGCTCCTCGTCCTCGACAACGAGGATCAACGGCAGTGCGGTTTGGTTCATCTACATCCTCGCCTCTCGGTCTGCCGGCAGCTCGATGCGGATCGCACATCCGCCCGCTGCCGCCGCCTGTGCCTCGATGGTCCCGCCATGGGCCATCACCACGTTCTTCGCGATCGCAAGGCCCAGTCCGGCGCCGCCCGTATGGCGGCTGCGCGAGGCATCGACCCGATACAGTCGGTCGAAGAGCCGGGGCAGGTCCTCGGTCGGGACGCCGGGCGCCGTGTCCTCGAAGGTGATCCGATAGCCGCCGGGCGGAGCTGCGTCCAAGGTCACCGTCAACCCTCCGCCCGGATCCGTGTAGCTCAGGCTGTTGTGAAGCAGGTTGCCGAAGAGTTGGGAGATCCGGCCGGCGTCCGCGTGCAGAGGAGCATCCCCGGCCTGAGGCGGGTCGATCCGACCGGCGAGCCGATTGTCGAAGACCAACGCGAGCCCCGCGGCCTCGAAGCGCGTCCTGAAGGCATCGATATCCTCGCGCAGGATCTCGGCAAGGTCGATCTCCTGCATGCGGTAGGCGAGTGCACCGAGATCCGTCGTCGCAAGATCGTTCAGGTCCTCGACCAGACGCGAGAGCCGCAGCACGTCCCCGTGCAGCCGGTCGACCTCCGCGCGCTCCAGCTTCCTCACGCCATCCTGCATCGCTTCGAGATGCGCCCGCAAGAGCGCGATCGGCGTGCGCAGCTCATGGGAGATATCCGCGACCCACTGACGGCGCGCCCGATCGTTGCGCCCCAGCGCATCCGCAAGGGCGTTGATGTCGCGGCCCAAGCGGGCGATCTCGTCGCCGCCGCCGATCCCCACCCGGGCGTCATAGTCCCCGGCCGCCAGTCGGCGCGCGGTCTGCTGAAATTCCTTCACAGGACGGATCAATCGACTGGACAGCGGATAGGCCAAGGCGGCCGCGAGTGCCAGCATCGCCGCCACGATCAGCCAGAGCCGCCCGCCTTGGCGCTCGACGAAATGCAGATCGGCGAGCTCCGCGACCGGGGCGCCCGCGATGATCGCAAGCGCGCCGATCGGGGTGCCGTCGAGATTCAACGCAAAACGCCGGGTGTCGGGCAACAGCTCCGGCCGTCCGTAGATCAGGGCGCCTTCGGCGTCGAGCAGCATCAGGCGCAGCTCGATCGGCGCCCCCTGATCCCGTCGCTCGTCGTGCAACGTCGGCTGCGGTGGCCAGACGAAGCCATCGCCGCCGTCCGCCTGATGATGCGGTCCGAGAAAGCGCCGTGCCCACGGCGGAGGACGCGAGCACTCGCCCGATCGACCTCGACGCCCCTCCGCGGGCCAATCGCGCCCCAGAAGCGCGCCGAGCCACAGTCGCGGCGACGCCCGCAGCGGCGTCCAGCTCTCCTCGCGGGCATAGATCTCGACGAGACGCTCGCCGATGGCCTCGACCCGCGCCTGCTCGCGCGCCTCGGCCAGCTCGACCAATCCGCGTTGAAGCGACCAATGCACGAACGCCTGAGTGCCCGACAAGACCAGAACGCAGGCGAGCAGAAGCGTGAGAAAGACCTTGGTGTGAATGGAAAACGACATCTTCACGGCAGCTCCGGACGCCTCGGTACGAGCGGCCCATGAACGGGGTTTCGCAGCGGGCGCCGCTTCTGTCGACTGAAGCGGACCGGGTCGACGCACGCGCGCCGCACGCGACGCCTTCGCGCGGCATCCGCTCTCGATCGATGGGAAGACGATAACAGGCGAGGGTGCACCAAAAAAGGAACGGATTGAGCCCGACGCTTTTTCTCTACATTTCGCAATGCGCGATGAACATCCGTGCGTTTCAATGGCGCGCCGACGAGTGCGAGGCCACGTCGTTCATCGATCCCAACCGGAGAGCACTCTGACGATAAAACGCATTGCCGATCACGGATTCCGTCTCGGCATGATGGCCCTATGCCTCGCGGCTGCAGTCTCGGCCCACGCGCATCGCCTGACTCATGTCAAGGAATCGACGTTCGCGGCGCCGCAGAATCAACGTATCTCAATCATCGGCACCGAAAAATAGCGGAATGATGACGGCCATTACCGACACCTTCACCGAGGATCACCACCGCTGCGACCGTCTCCTCGCCGAGGCCGAAGCCAGTGCCGGCGGCTCGGATTGGTCCGCCATCGGCGCTGCCGCAGGGGCACTCGTCACCGCGATGGACCGTCATTTCGCGCTTGAGGAAGAGGTCGTCTTCCCCGCACTCGCGCAGGTCTTTTTCGTCGCGGAGAATCCCATCGAGATCATGTGCAACGAGCACGCGCAGATGCGTCAGCTCCTCGCCGAGATCGGAGCGGCGGTCGATGCGCGCGACAAGAACGCCTTGCTCGGCATCCTCGAGACGCTGCATCTTCTGGTGCAGCAGCACAACTACAAAGAAGAGGGAATCATCTACCCGATGGCCGACGGGGCATTGCCGGAGCGGGCGGCGGACATGGCTGCCATGATCGCGGACGTTTGAATCCCCGCGATTTCTCCTCCCGCTGCCGACCCTTGCCGCTCAATTCGCGGCGTTTCTCCCTTTTTCACGCCGAACGCCGATCCGGTCACGGCAATCCTGGTCCTCCGCGGAACCCGTCATCGCAGCCTCACAGTTGATCCACCCGAAAACTTGCCTAATTTCGGACAGATGAGGTCACCTCGACCAAGCCACCTCCGACAGGCTCGACATGACGATCGACGCTACGCTGTTCTCGCCGGCCCTGCTTTGGGTCGTCAACCTGCTCTTTGCACTGATCCTGCTGCTCGCGTTGCGTCTGACGCCTTGGCGGAAATTTCGCGACCTGGAGCAGTTGAACGTCTTTCTCGGGGCGGTCGTCGCGCTGCTGGTGCTCTGGCACATGGACGTTCAGGTGCAGGCCGGGTTGTCGTTTCATCTGCTCGGCGTGACGGCCATCACCCTGATGTTCGGGTGGTCGTTGGCGGTCATCGGGGCGGCGCTGGCGTTGCTCGGGGTGATCCTGAATGCGGGAACGGGTTGGGACGGGTTTGCGATCAATGCGCTGCTCACGGGTGTCGTGCCGGCGACCCTGACCCAGGTCGCCTTGATCCTGATCCGCTGGTACCTGCCCAAGCAGTTCTTCGTCTATGTGCTGGTGAACGGGTTTCTGACCGCCGGTCTCGTGGGCGTGCTGACGGGCTATCTGGCGGCCTGGCTGCTGGTGGTCAGCGGCGCTTACAGCTTCGCGGATCTCAGCGAAACGGTGCTACCCTTCTTTCCTTTGATGTTCATGCCGGAGGCCTTCCTGAACGGATGGATCTTGGCCGTGCTGGTCGCGTTCAAGCCGCAGTGGGTCTACTCATTCAGCGATGAACAGTATCTGAAAGGAAAATAAGGGAGTTTTCAACATGGGTTGGGTCGGCACAGCCGTCGGCGGCGCCATCGGTCTGGTCGTGGGAGGTCCGGTCGGTGCGGTGTTCGGTGCGGCCTTGGGTCAGGGCGTGGATCGGGGCTGGATCGGCGGCCCGCGGCGCCCGGCCCTGACGGGTGCGCAACGGGCGCGTGTCCAGGCGCGTTTCTTCGAGACGACCTTCCTGGTGATGGGCCATGTCGCCAAGGCCGACGGGCGGGTCAGCGAGGCGGAGGTCGCCTTGGCGCGCACCGTGATGGATCGGATGTCCCTCGGCACCGACCAGCGTCGTGTGGCGATCGAGCTGTTCAACCAAGGTAAGTCGCCCGACTTCGATCTGGCGGCCGCCATCGCCGCGCTGAAGGCGGTCTGTACGGGCCAAGGGACCTTGATTCATCTGTTCCTCGAGGTGCAGCTCCTGACCGCCTATGTGGACGGCGCACCGACGCCGGATCAGCGGCGCGCGCTCGAAAGCATTCGGCGCGGGCTCAACGTCTCGGCTTTGGCCTATCGGCACCTCGAAAACCTCCTGGTGCTTCAGCAGCGGATGTATGCCGGCGCGACCGGGCAGGCCGGCCGCGGCACGTCCTCGACGGCGGCAAGACCGGCTCCGCTCGCCAGCGCCTACGCGACCCTGGGGGTCGGCCCCAAGGCGAGCGATGCGGAGATCAAGAAGGCGTATCGGCGTCTGATGAGCCAGCATCACCCGGACAAACTGATGGCGAAGGGCCTGCCGGAGGAGGCGATGCGAATGGCCTCGCAGAAGACGCAGGAGATCCGGCGTGCCTACGAGAGGATCACGGAGGCGCGGGCGGCCTAGGCGTATGGGGCCGCGTGCCGAGTGAAAATCCGGTCCGCTTCGGTTAGAGTTCCGCACTTTCAACATCAAAACGGATCCGGGCCGAGGCGCGTGTGCCGCGGTGAGCGAGATCTTAGGGGACAACAGCATGACGCCTGATCTGATCGCACCGTCCATCCTCTCGGCGGATTTCGCCCGGCTCGGCGAGGAGGTCGACAATGTGCTCGCCGCCGGCGCGGACATCGTCCATTTCGACGTGATGGACAACCATTACGTGCCGAACCTGACCATCGGCCCGCTGGTCTGCGAGGCGTTGCGCAAGCATGGCGTGACCGCACCGATCGACGTGCATCTGATGGTGAAGCCGGTCGACCGGATCATCCCGGACTTTGCCGCGGCGGGCGCCACCTACATCACCTTCCATCCGGAGGCGAGCGAGCATATCGACCGTACGCTTCAGTTGATCCGCAACGAGGGCTGCAAGGCCGGTTTGGTGTTCAACCCGGCCACATCGCTGAGCTATCTCGACTATGTGATGGACAAGATCGACATGATCCTGCTGATGTCGGTGAACCCCGGCTTCGGCGGGCAGAGCTTCATCCCGGCGACGATGGACAAGCTGCGTGCGGCACGCAAGATGATCGATGCGTCCGGGTTCGACATTCGGCTCGAGGTCGACGGCGGCGTGAAGGCCGACAACATCGGCGAGATCAAGGCGGCGGGTGCGGACACCTTCGTCTCCGGTTCCGGGATCTTCGGCAAGGGCCGCGACAGCGATCCACATCGCTACGACAGCATTATCCGCGAGATGCGCGAGCAGATGGCGCGCTAAACCGCGTCAGGGGTTAAGGCCGGGGTGGGAGTTTGGTCGATGCGGCTGAGCTTCCCTTCGCGATTCGAGTCGACGCGGTTCAGGCGATGAAGGGCCTGAATAGCTTGCCCGATTGTTTTGTTGAGCCTGGAGCCGTGAGCGCATGCTGCGACCGAAGATGATCCTGATCGATGTGGACGGCACGCTGGTGGACAGCGTCCCGGATCTGGCCTTTTGTGTCGACGCCATGATGGAGCGGCTCGGTCGTCCGCCCCATGGGGAAGCGGCCGTGCGTAATTGGGTCGGAAACGGGGTCGAGCGTCTGGTGCGCCGTGCGCTGATCGGTCAGCTCGACGGAGAGCCCGACGAGGCGGATTTCGAGGCGGCGCTTCCGATCTTTCTGGAGCTGTATGCGGACAATACCTCCAAGCGCTCCGTGCTCTATCCGGGCGTGATCGAGGGCATCGCCTTCATGAAGGGTGCGGGTTACGCCCTAGGGTGCGTGACCAACAAGGCCGCTCAGTTCACCGAGCCGCTGTTGCGCGATCTCGGGATCCGCGACAATTTCGGCCTGGTGGTCAGCGGTGATACGCTACCCAAGAAGAAGCCGGACCCCATGCCGTTGCTGCATGCGGCGCAACACTTCGGTGTCGAGCCAGCCGAGGCACTCATGATCGGCGACTCGGTGAGCGACGTGAAGGCGGCGCGTGCCGCCGGCTTCGGGATCATCTGTATGAGCTACGGTTACAACCACGGTCAGGACATCCGCGAGGCAAAGCCCGACGCGGTGATCGATTCCATGGTCGAGCTCAAGCAGTTTCTGGCCGGGTAGGATGGTTAGAGCGGCGCGAAACCCATCCTCCAAACCACAACGTCTTCGGGCTGTCGTTCCGTGACGTCGGCGCGGTGAGGATGGGTTTCGCTGCGCTCTACCCATCCTACAATTGTTGAGTTGTGCGATGACTGCGGCTTGCGTTTGGGGTCGCGATTTCGATGATTGAACATGAGGCTTCGGACGATGCGAGCGATGACCGGGTGGCGATGGCGAGGTTGAGACCGCGTTCCGACCTGCCTTAAATCCCATTGCTCGGAGACCCCGATGACCCCCGCTGCCTTTCGCGCCCTGGCCGACCAGGGCCACAACCGCATTCCGATCCTGCGCGAGGTCCTTGCCGACCTCGACACCCCGCTCAGCGTCTATCTCAAGCTCGCAGAGGGGCCTTACTCCTACCTGCTCGAATCCGTGCAGGGCGGGGAGAAGTGGGGGCGTTATTCCATCATCGGCCTGCCCTGCCGCACCCTGTTGCGGGTGAGCGGCCACGAGATCCGTGTCGAACGTGACGGCGAGGTCATCGAGTCAGTCGAGACCGCCGATCCGCTGGCTTGGATCGACGCCTACCAAAGGCGCTTCAAGGTTGCCGATCTGGCCTGTCTGCCGCGCTTCACCGGCGGTCTGGTCGGCTATTTCGGCTACGACACCATCCGCTATATCGAGCCGCGTCTGGCGACCTGCCCCAACCCGGACCAGCTGCAGACACCGGACATCCTGCTGATGGTCTCCGACGAGGTGGTCGTTTTCGATAATCTCAGCGGGCGGATGTACATCATCCTCAACCTCGATCCGAGCGCCGGAGACACCCTGGAGGCCGGCGAGGCGCGCATCGACGCACTGTGCGAGCGGATGCGCCGCGGTGCCCCGCGACGTTCCGCGGAGCAGGGGCGCACGGTGAGCGAGACCGACTTCGTCTCCGGCTTCACCGAAGACGGCTTCAAGCACGCGGTCGAGCGCATCAAGGACTACATCCTGGACGGCGACTGCATGCAGGTCGTCATCTCGCAGCGTCTTTCCATCCCCTTTCAGGCGCCGCCGCTGGATCTGTATCGGGCGCTGCGCGGGCTCAATCCCTCGCCCTACATGTATTTTCTGGATCTGGGCGATTTTCACATCGTCGGCTCCTCGCCCGAGATCCTGACCCGGCTCGAGGACGGCGTGGTCACGGTCCGCCCGATCGCCGGCACCCGTCGCCGCGGCGAGACCGAGGCGGAAGACCAAGCGCTCGAAGCCGAGCTGCTGGCCGATCCCAAGGAGCTGGCCGAGCATCTGATGCTGATCGATCTGGGTCGCAACGACGCCGGGCGCGTCGCCGAGATCGGCAGCGTGCAGGTGACCGACAAGATGATCGTCGAGCGCTATTCGCACGTGATGCACATCGTCTCGAACGTGGTCGGCACTCTGCGCGAAGGCATGGATGCCATCGATGTGCTGCGTGCGACCTTCCCGGCCGGAACCGTCTCCGGGGCGCCCAAGATCCGCGCGATGGAGATCATCGACGAGCTGGAGCCCGTCAAGCGCGGTATCTATTCGGGTGCAGTCGGTTATCTGTCCTGGAACGGCAACATGGACACGGCCATCGCCATCCGCACCGCCGTCATCAAGGACGGCCAGCTCCATATCCA
>NZ_DATITZ010000295.1:0-4942 GCF_035467215.1 Thiocapsa sp.
GGCGCCCGGAATACCGCAGGCGCTGGCCTCCAGCAGCAGGATCAGGCGTGCGGCCAGCCCATTGCCGAGCCCCTCGGCCAGGGCCAGCAGACGTGCCTCGCCCTGCGGATCGAACGCGAGCAGTTCGGCCAGGCCGCGCACCAGCTCCAGGCGTTCGCGCGTGCGCTCGGTGCGACTCCAGTCCTCGGCCAGGGCCAGCGCACGCATCGCCAAATCCGGCCGTTGATCCGTCAGGTTCTTCCGCGCGTGGGCGAGATGCGCCTCCACCAGCCGCTCGCGCACCCCGCTATTGATCGGATCAACCGCCAGGATCTCGGTGGCGATGGTCGCAGCCTTCTTGAAGGCCCCGCTCGCGATGGCGGTATCCATGGCCGCGCTCAGAATCGCTTTGTCGGTCGGCCAGCGCTCTTGGGCGCGCTTGAGAATGTTGCGGGCGTTCTTGAGCGCCTTGCCTCCCCGCAGGTAGTAGGCGATCAGGCTCAGATAGGTGGCGCGGTCGTCGGGGTCGTGCTCGAGGCTGGTTTCCAGGTCGGCCGCAATGGTCCCCGGCAAGGAGTCCGGGTCGAAATCCGGCTCCATCCGCTGGAGGATCTTAAAGACTGTTTCAGGACGACGCAGCGCGAGAGCGATGCGCAACGCGGCATCGCTGCCCGGCTCGACGCGGGGGTCGGCGGCATCCGTCATGAGGTCCGCGTAATCCTGCCAGTAGCTGGCGACGGTCCAGGGATCCGCGCCCCCCTCGCTCTCCCAGGCATCCAGCAGGTATCCGTCGATCTTGCGCAGGGGTTTGCCGCCAACCTCGATCCACCATTTCGCGCCGGTCTGCGGTTTCGGCAGAAGCAGACGCAGTCCACGCTCGTGAACCCAGGTTTCGCCGAGCACGCGACGATGCCGAAACATCAGACGCAGTAGCTCTTTGGGCTGCGGGGAGTTGCCGAGCGTCTGCAGCTCGTTCCAGAGGACCGCGCGCTCGGCGGGCCAGCCGCGCAGTGAGAAGACCAGATCGCGTGTCGCCGGGCCGGCATCGCGGAGCTTGGGTGCCAGCTCGGTCTCCGAGAGCAACGCCAGGCGTGCGGCATCGCGCAACCGAGCGAAGCCCGAGTCGTCCTCGACGCGGTCCAGGAGCTTGGCCGCCTCGTTGCGCGCCTCATCGGTCCAGTCGCCGCGATGATCGCGCGCGGCGGGGTCGAGACGACTCAATGCCTTGAGGATCTGGACCAGATCGCGGTAGGGCGAGCGGAACGGGATCGCCTTCAGTGCCTGGGCAAGCGCCTGATCGTTGCCGACACAATAGGCGTCGAGCGCCTCCTCGGCGACGGTCGCTTGGACACGGACGGGGTCGTCGGCGGGCAGTGCCTCGGCAATCCCGGCGGTGCCGGCGAGCATCTGGGCTGCCAAGTGGCCGAGCAATAAGGCTTTGGACTCGGGATCGGCCTTCAAGGAGGCGTCGCCCAGCATCGGCATGACCTGAGCGACACGTCCCAGACGGAGCAGACAGACCGCATGCTCCGCATGTACCGGGAGCACCCCCAGCGCGGCGCGGTTCTCCCACATGACCAGCGCCTCCTTGTGCATCCCTTTGGCGCCGAGCTGGCCCGCGCGTCCCTCGTAGGCATCGGCAAGCCCGGTCCGGAGTCCTTCCCTGTCCTCACCCGACGGGGCCTGCTTGAGCAAATCCTTGAAGCCCGCCATCGCCTCGCGAAAGCGCCCGGCATCGAGGTCCGCACGCGCCGACTCGGGCGTGACCGGACAGGCCTGCTGACGGGCCTTGACGGAAGGTCGCTTTTGCTTCTTTGCCATATTGAAATCGAATCAGGGGGTAGAACGGAGGGGGTCGCCGGTCGCGCAGTATACATCGGCTGCCGGCGAGCTTCAGCTTCGAACGGGCGGCGCACGTGTCGATCCTGCGAACGCACGAAGGCGCGGCCAAATAGCGGAAGATTGCGAGACGGCCGACCCGCTCAAGGTGTGCATGCTGCGCTCCGGAGGTTATCCTTCGAACCATGCGGATATTTAGCCCCCTGACCAAACTCATCGTGATCCTGGCAGTCTGTCCGTCTTTCGTCGCCGCCGAGGGTCTCTGGAACGGGATCAAGGCCGGGGCCGGAAACGCCTTCGAACGTGGCCGCTCACTCTCGCTCGACGCACTCGCGACCGGCGCCGACCTGGCCGCCAAGGGCATGGATCGGACCCGGCGCGCGACCGAGGATGCCTCCGCCTTCCTGCTCCGCGAGGGAACGCCCGAGGAGCAGCGGGCCTTTGTCGATGGCTTGGCGTTCGGCACGCTCGATCGCCTCTTCTCGACCGACCCGGAGATCCACGCGCTTTTCGATCGCAGCTTCGGCTGGGCGGTCTTTACCGTCCGTCAGATCGCGGTCGGCGCGACGGCGGGTTACGGCTACGGCCTGGCCATGCGGCGTGACGAGACCGATCGGATCTATATGAAGATGGCCACCGGCGGGGTCGGATTCAGCTACGGCATGGGCGGTTTTGCCTCCGAACTGGTCATCCTCTTCGAGGACGAAGCGGCCTTCTCGCGGTTCGTCGAGCTGGGATTCGAGGTCTCCGCCGAGGCGCGGGGCTCGGTCTCGGGCGAAGGTGGCGATGTGACAAAGCCGTTCAGCCGCGGCGTCTCCGTCTATCGCGTGACCGAGTCCGGCATGCGCCTGGAGGCGACCCTGTTCGGGACGCGCTTCTGGCCGGACGAGGCGCTCAACGCACCCGATCCGGTCGGAAATGACTGATGCGACTGCAAGGACAGCTGCCGATTGCGCGAACCGCGGCGCTGCGTCTGGCGCTCTTCTCGCTGCTGTGGTGGATCTTAACCGAGGGCCAATCCGGCGCCTGGCCGCTCGGCAGTCTCTTCGTCGTGCTGGCCACTGCAATGAGCCTCGCACTGTCGCGTCCGGTGCCCTGGTCCGCAATCGGATTTGCCCGCTTCGTGCCCTTCTTCCTCTGGTGGTCGCTGCGTGGCGGGGTCGATGTTGCCTGGCGCGCCTGCGCGCCGAGCCTCCCCATCGCGCCCGGCATGCTGACCTATCGGCTACGTCTTCCGCCCGGTCGGGCGCGTGTCTTCATGACGGCCGTCATCAGCCTTTTGCCGGGAACCTTGAGCGCGGAGATCGTTCGGAATGACCTCGTCATCCACATTCTGGATCAGCGCGCCTCAAGCGAAGCGGATTTGGCGCTCCTGGAGACCAAGGTCGCCGCGCTCTTTCGGATTCGGCTGAGCGCGCGGCCGAGCACCCACGCCGAGACACCATGACCCTGTTGTATCTCGTACTTGCGCTCGTCTTGATCCTCACCCTGGCCGCCGGACTTTGGCGCATCCTGCGCGGACCCACGCCGGCGGATCGCATGCTCGCGGCCCAGTTGTTCGGCACCACGGCCGTCGCGGTCCTGCTGCTGCTTGCGGAGGCATCCGGTCATCCGGCGGTGCGCGATGTGGCCCTGGTGTTCGCGCTGCTGGCCGCAGTCACCATGGTCGCCTTCGTGCGCCGCAGTTGGAGCGGCGAGGGGGAGGACGGCCATGTCGATCCCTGATAGCGTCGATATCGTCTCGGCCGGCCTGCTGATCCTCGGCGGTGTCTTCTTTCTCGCCGGGACAGTGGGGCTGCTGCGCTTCCCGGATGTCTACACCCGTCTGCATGCCCTGACCAAGGCCGACAACCTGGGGCTCGGACTGGTCGTGGCCGGGCTTGCGGTGCAGGCCGACTCATGGGCGGGGGTGGGCAAGTTGGCGCTGATTTGGCTCCTGGTCTTGGTTGCCTCCGCCTTTGCCTGCCATCTGGTCGCACGTGCGGCGCTGCGCCGCGGGATCCGGCCATGGACCTGATCGGCACCATGGAACTGATCGCACCGGTCGCCTGGGCCATCGATGGCCTTCTCGCACTTCTGCTCCTTTGGCTTGCGGCACGGGCCCTGTCGAGCCCGCGGTTGCTGGAGGCCGTGGTCCTCTTCATCGGCTTCGGTCTGACCCTGGCGCTGGTCTGGATCCGGCTCGACGCCCCAGACATCGCATTGGCAGAAGCGGCAATCGGTGCGGGCTTGACCGGCGCCTTGCTGCTCGCAGCACTCGCCCGGCTGCCCGTGTCGATGCGAGCCGAGTCGGGCCAAACAGAAAAGACGCCATCGAAGGAACGCCGAGATGCCGAGACATGACCGCCCGCGCCGATGCGGCGTTCTGACGTGACACCGATGGGGTTGGCCTCACGCGCCGGGCATCTGCTCCTCATCGCGCTCCTGGCCGTGATCTTCGGCGGACTCGCACTCGCCGTCCTCTCGCTCCCGTCCGACGCGCCGGGACTCTCCGCGCAGGTCGAGGCGGCAATGGCCGACACCGGGGTGACACATCCGGTCACGGCCGTACTGCTCGACTTCCGCGGCTACGACACCCTGCTCGAGATAGTCGTCTTGCTGTTGGCGCTGGCCGGTGTCTGGTCCTTGGCCGAGGGCTCTCCCCTCGCCGATCGGCGGCCCGGCACCATGCTGGACCGGCTAAGCCGACTCTATGCGCCGCTGATGCTCATGGTGGCCGGCTATCTCCTGTGGGCCGGGAGTGCATCCTCCGGCGGGGCCTTCCAGGCCGGTGCGGTGCTCGGTGCGGCCGGCGTGGTGTTGACCCTCACGGGCTGGCGGTTGCCGGTCGCCTTGGCGGGGTGGCCGCTGCGGCTGATCCTGGTGGCGGGCGTGGCGGTCTTCATCCTTGCGGGCCTGGTCTCGTTCTTCTTCGGCGCGGTTTGGCTGGACTATCCGCTCGACTGGGCCGGCGCGGTCATCCTGCTGATCGAGGCGACCGCCAGTCTCTCCATCGGGGCGACCCTGGCGGCGCTCTTTCTCGGCGGACGCCCGGAGGAGCAGCCGTGACACCTGCGGTCCTCTACGCACTGACGGGGCTCGGGCTCTTCGTGCTCGGTCTCCATGCCTTGATCGTGCATGCCCA
>NZ_DATITZ010000296.1:0-8285 GCF_035467215.1 Thiocapsa sp.
TACGGTCGTGCCTTTGCTACACGCTTCTTTCAGCTTGGCCTCACGGCGTCCACCTTGCGCTTCGCTACGGTTGTCGTCACTCTCTCCGGCGACCTCTTTGCAGATCGCAAGTCTTGGCCCATGCCGGGCACACTAGGTCGGGTTAGCGCAGCGTAACCCGACATTCGGCGTCCGGGTGTCGGGTTACGGCGCGCGTCATACGGCCGAGGCTTGCATGACGCGCTGTAGCATGCGCGCCTAATCCGACCTCCGGGTTCTGCGCGCCTCTGCGGTTCAAACAACTAACCGGCAGTCGCGAAGAGCCAGGGGGCCTCGCGCCGACGCCGCTCCTCGTAGGCGCGGATGGCATCGGCCTGCGCCAGGGTCACGCCGATGTCGTCCAGGCCCTTGAGCAGGCGTTCCTTGTTGCCTGCTTCGACCTCGAAGGCAATGCGGGTGCCGTCGTCCAGCACGAGCACCTGTCCAGGCAGATCGACCTCGACCCGCAGCGCCTGCGGACCGCTCGCGCGGTCAAAGAGGTCGTCGACGATCTTCGGCGCCAGAACGATCGGCAGAAGACCGTTCTTGAAGCAGTTGTTGTGGAAGATGTCGGCAAAGCTTGGGGCAATGATGACGCGCAGCCCGAAATCGGCGATCGCCCAGGGCGCGTGCTCGCGCGAGGAGCCGCAGCCGAAGTTCTCGCGCGCCAGCAGGATCTGCGCGTTCGCGTATCGCGGGTCGTTCAGCACGAAGGTCGGATTCAGCGGCCGGTGCGTGCAGTCCATCCCCGGCTCGCCGTGATCCAGATAGCGCAGCTCGTCGAAGAGGTAGGGCCCGAAGCCGGTGCGCGCGATGCTCTTCAGGAACTGCTTCGGGATGATGGCGTCGGTATCGACGTTCGAGCGATCGAGCGGCGCGACGATGCCGGTGAAATTTTGGAAGGGTTCCATCAAAGCTCCCTCACGTCGACGAAGTGACCGGTCACCGCCGCGGCGGCGGCCATCGCGGGACTGACCAGATGGGTCCGACCCCCTTGACCCTGCCGGCCCTCGAAGTTGCGGTTGGATGTGGAGGCACAACGCTCGCCCGGCTCGAGCCGATCGGCGTTCATGGCCAGACACATGGAACAGCCGGGCTCGCGCCACTCGAAACCGGCATCGGTGAAGATGCGGTCCAGGCCCTCGGCCTCGGCCTGCGCCTTGACCAGGCCCGAGCCGGGCACGACCAGCGCCAGCTGGATGGTGTCGGCGACCTTGCGGCCTTTGACGACCTCGGCCGCGGCGCGCAGGTCTTCGATCCGCGAATTGGTGCAGGAGCCGATGAAGACCTTGTCCGGGCGGATGTCGCGAATCGCGGTGCCGGGCTCGAGACCCATGTAATCGAGCGCGCGGCGGATCCCTTCGGCCCGCACCGGGTCCTGCTCGTCGCGCGGATCAGGAACGGCGCCGCCGATCGGGACCACCATCTCGGGCGAGGTCCCCCAGGTGACCTGCGGCTGGATCTTCGCCGCGTCCATCCGGACCACGCGATCGAAATGGGCATCCGCATCGCTGACCAGGGTGCGCCAATGGGCGGCGCCCTGCTCGAAGAGCTCGCCCGTCGGGGCATAGGGACGGCCGCGCAGGTACTCGATCGTCTTCTCGTCGACCCCGATCAGTCCCGCCCGCGCCCCGGCCTCGATGGCCATGTTGCAGACCGTCATGCGCCCTTCCATCGAGAGTGCGCGGATGGCATCGCCGGCGAACTCGATCACCGAGCCCGTTCCGCCGGCCGTGCCGATCTCGCCGATGATGGCAAGCACGATGTCCTTCGCGGTGACGCCCGGACCGACCTGTCCGTCGATGCTGATCAGGAGCGTCTTGGACTTGCGTTGGATCAGGCACTGGGTCGCGAGCACATGCTCGACCTCGGACGTGCCGATCCCGAACGCGAGCGCACCGAAGGCGCCGTGGGTCGAGGTGTGGGAGTCGCCGCAGACGACGGTCGTGCCAGGCAGGGTAAAGCCCTGCTCCGGGCCGATCACGTGCACGACACCCTGGCGCGGATCGGACATCCTAAACTCGGTGATCCCGAACTCGGCACAGTTGCTGTCGAGCGTCTCGACCTGGATCTTGGAGACCGGATCCGTAATGCCGGCCGCGAGATCGCGCGTCGGGACATTGTGATCAGGCACGGCCAGATTCGCCGCGACCCGCCACGGACGCCGCCCGGCCAGACGCAGCCCCTCGAAGGCCTGCGGCGAGGTCACCTCATGAACAAGCTGGCGGTCGATGTAGAGCAGGGCCGTGCCGTTCTCGTCGAGATGGACGACATGCTCGTCCCAAAGTTTAGCGTAGAGGGTCTTGGCACCCATGGCTCCGGCCTCGAAACAAAAACGAATCGCGAAGCATAAACGCCGGGGCAGTCAAACTCAATTGCGGCGGCGCAGCATGTCGATATCGGTCTGCGCGATCTCGACGAAGGTCGCTTTCAGCCTGTCGGTACGCGGGCGGAGATCGCTGACTATCTCGACAGCATCGAGCCGGCAGAGATGCCTCGGTCGAGATGACGAAGCTCTTTATCTCCGCATCTGCGCGCCGGGATATCGCGGTCGCGTTGCAGCCGTAGGTTGGGCAAAGCGCAGCGTTCCCAACCCGCGCCGGCATCACAGGGCAGTTGGGCACGCTGCGCTTTGCCCAACCTACCATTTCATGTTGATTTTGATCCCGATGTTCATTGCATCAAGCGAGTCCGCGAAATCGGATACATCTCGCTGACCCCGAACGGCTCCTCCGCCTGCGGATCTACACTGATCCAGACCCCGCCGACCACGGGCGAGCCCGGGACCTCCGTGCGCACGAAGCGTTTGAAGGGCGCGCCCGTCGCGGGGTCGATCAGGGGGCGATCGTGCCTGAAGCGATGCGTGTCGCCGTGGATCGCGAGCACCGGTCCGGGATAGGCGCGCATGAGCTCGACGAGTGCGCGCCGCAGCCGAACGAAACCACGCGCCGGACGGGCCTTCTCGAATTGCGGATTCGCGTGAAAGACGATGACGATAGCCGTCGCGTCGCGCTCGGCGGCCAGCGCGGTCGCTTGGCGAAGAAAACGCACGTTCGCGACGTCGCGTGCCTCGAATTCGGCGACCGCGGCCGGGTCGTCCGGCGCATAGCCGTTGTTGCTGCCGACGACATGGACCGCGACGAAAAGAACCCCGTTGCGGATGAAGCTGTAGTTCTCCGGATAGTCGGTCGCGTCGGCGCCCTCGCCGCGAACGGCACCGAGACGATCGAGCCGCAAGACGCCCGGAACCCCGTAGAAGACCTCGCGCACCCGCGCGAGCCGCTCCCGCGGGTCTTTGGCGCCGGCACGCTCGCGATGACAATCGGTCCATTCGTTGTCGCCGGGCGTGAAGACGACAGGCACGGCCCGCGCCCGAAAGAGCTCCGCGATCGTCTTGAGGTTGGCGTCCGTGCAGGGGCTGCTGCCGGACTTGATGTCACCGACATGGATCAGAAAGGGCGTCCCTTCGGCCTCGGCCGTGTCGAAGAGATCGCAAAGCTGTTCGGTCTCGGCGGCGAAATACGGCAGATCGCCCGCCGCGAAGAAGCGCAGCGTCTCGGCACAGGCGGACGCTGCGCTCAGGAGAATGAGCAAAGCGACAGGCCAAACGCCGCGCCGTTTCGGATGTCGGTACATGACTTTCGTGCTCCCGCGGTTCCCTTCAACCCAGATCCGTTTTCCGACCCCGCGAATCGGGATCCGTTAGAATCGCCGCATGATAACGCCCAATCCCACCCCCTACGCCGATCTCAGCCCGGACCTCGTGCTCACCGCGATCGAGAGTCTCGGGTTGCCCACCGACGGGCGCATGCTCGCACTCAACAGTTACGAGAATCGCGTCTATCAGATCGGGATCGAGGATGCGCAGCCGCTCATCGCCAAGTTCTACCGACCCGGACGCTGGAGCGACGAGGCCATCTTGGAGGAGCACAGCTTCACCCGGACGCTGGCCGAGCACGAGATCCCGGCAGTCCCGCCGTCGATCATCGACGGCCGTACCCTGCACGCCTATGCCGGCCACCGTTTCTCGCTCACGCCTCGGCGCGGCGGTCGCACGCCCGAGCTTGACGACCCGAGCGTCCTCGAGTGGCTCGGGCGTCTGCTCGGGCGCATCCATGCGATCGGCGCACTCGAGCCCTTCGCGCACCGCCCGACGCTCGACGTCGAGTCGTTCGGGGAGGAGCCGCGGGGCTTTCTGTTGGAGCACGATTGGATCCCGAAGGATCTGCTTCCGGCCTACAAGAGCGTCGTCGAGCAGGCGCTCGTCGGCGTGCGTGCCTGCTACGCGCGCGCCGGCTCGCCGGCCATGATCCGGCTGCACGGCGACTGTCATCGCGGCAACATGCTCTGGACGGACGCCGGACCGCACTTCGTCGACTTCGACGACGCACGGATGGGCCCGGCCATCCAGGATCTCTGGATGCTGCTCTCGGGTGATCGCGAGGAGATGAGCGGACAGCTCGCCGACGTCTTGGCCGGCTACGAGGACTTCTTCGAGCTCGACTACCGCGAGCTGCATCTAATCGAGCCCCTGCGCACACTGCGCATCATCCATTACGCTGCCTGGCTCGCCCGGCGCTGGGAGGATCCGGCCTTCCCCGCCGCCTTCCCTTGGTTCTCGGCTCCGCGTTTTTGGGAAGATCACATCCTGCAGCTGCGCGAGCAGATCGCGGCGATGGAGGAAGGGCCTTTGTGGGCGAGCCCGTCCTGATGCGTCCAGCATTCCGATCAGCCGGCCAAGCGCCCTGAGCATGCTCGGTCTCCCGCCATCCGCTTCCGGTTTTGTGTCCGGCCTGCTCTCCGGTCTCGGCTGGATCGCATCGACGATCCTGCTTCTGAACGCCGCGATGTGGCTGCTCCAACCCGGCATGGTCTTCTACCCGACGCGTGTGCTGGATGCGACCCCGGCCGATTGGGGGCTCACGTTCGAGGAAGTCGAGCTGACCGCAAGGGACGGCACCCGGCTCCACGGCTGGTTCATCCCGCACCCGGACGCGACCCATACCCTGCTCTTCTTCCACGGCAACGCCGGCAACATCAGTCATCGGGGCGACTCGATCGCCATCTTCCATCGGCTTGGGCTGTCGGCCCTGATCATCGACTATCGCGGCTACGGGCGCAGCTCCGGGCGCCCGAGCGAAGCCGGGATCTACCTCGATGCACTCGCCGCCCGGGATCATCTGGTCGAGGTGCGCGGGGTCGACCCCGCCTCGATCCTCATCTTCGGACGCTCGCTCGGTGCAAGCGTCGCCGCCGATCTGGCCTCGCGCGTATCCTCGGCCGGGGTCATCCTGGAGTCCGGCTTCAGCTCGGCACGCGACATGGCGCGGCATCTCTATCCGGGACTCCACCGCGTTCTCTACCTGCGCTTCGACTTCGATGCCGCCGAGCGGCTGTCGCGCGTGCGCAGTCCGGTCTTGGTCCTGCACAGCCCGGACGACGAGATCGTGCCTTACGCGCTGGGCCGGAAGCTCTTCGAGGCCGCACGCGAGCCGCGACGTTTCGTCGATCTGCGAGGCGACCACAACAGCGGCTTTTTCGCCAGCCAACCCGACTATGAACGCAGCCTTGCGGCCTTTATCGGCTCACTCGAGCCGTCCCAACCGCCCGAAACGAGTGACGAATCGGCTCGAAACCGCTAGGATGCCCGGCCAACCAAGACCGCGGATCCCGACCATGCGAAACGACAAGACCGGCAACCGAAGCGGACGCGGCACGACCGAGGAGATCACCGTGATGGGCAGTGCGTTGGTCGAGAAGGTCAAGGAGTTGATCCAAGAGGGCAACATCCGCCGGCTGATCATCCGCCGCCCGAGCGGGGAGGCGTTGGTGGAGATCCCGCTGACGGCAGGGGTCGGCGTCGCCGCGCTTCTGACCTTCCTCGCGCCCGTACTCGCCGCGCTCGCCGCCATGGCTGCGCTGATCGCTCAATTCCGGGTCGAGATCCAGCGCGACGGGCCGGAGCGATTCCGCAACCCGCGCGACATCGACCAGGACGATTAAACCGCGCCCGGTGCGGTATGCGCCGTTTGCGGGAGTGTCTTGGCCGCGCCAGCTCCGAGGACTGTCGGAGCTGGCGCGGTTTAAAATGTTGAAAATGATTCGAAAACACCCGCCATACAACAGAAGAGAACCACGATGAACGAAGTCAAGAAGACCGCCGAGTATCGGATCTACCAGAAGAAATCCGGTCGCTATGCCGTGCAGGCCAAGGGCAAGCAATGGCTCCACGGCGAAGACAAGGAGAAGATCCTGCTCGACGAGCAACTGATCACGCGTCTGCGCCCGAAGGCGCCGCCGGCACCCGAAGCGGCCGAAGAGACCGCAGCCGCCGAGTAACTCGAACGGCACCGAAGCCTAAACCGCACCCGGTGCGGTATGCGTCACGTGTCGGAGTGGCTCGAGCGAGCCAGCTCCGACGACTGTCGGAGCTGGCGCGGTTTAAAGTCTTGGAAAAAACTAGACTTTAAACCGCGCTTCACCGAGGTCGAGGACAACACCAAAGCCAAACGCAACATGAAAATGCCTCATGTCGCTCTGGACGCGGTTTAGATGCGTCACCGCACTCGCACGGGCGCAATCGGCAACATGATCAAGAAGCCGATGCCCGTGACCACGGCCATCCAGGTCGCAAACCCGAAGAGCCGACGCACACTCCCAACACATGACGCAGACTGCACCGGGCGCGGCTTAAAGCGATAGGTGCGCAGGTCGGTCGCATGATCGGTCTGAGCTTGAACAAAATGTAAGCAACGGACGCGCCTGCTCGACTCCGATGGATCCATTCAACTCGGCCGACACTTCCGAAATCGACCAAGCACCCGAGCCGCCGATGGATCCACTGCCGATCGAGCCCGTTTTGGACGACCTGCGCGCCGCGCTGCGTCGTGGCCATGCGGTGCTCCAGGCGCCGACCGGCTCGGGTAAATCCACGCGGGTTCCGCTCGCCTTGCTCGAGGAGGACTGGCTCGGCGCCGGCCGAATCCTCATGCTTCAACCGCGGCGCCCGGCGGCACGCATGATCGCCGCGCGGATGGCCGCGCTCCTGGGCGAGTCGCTCGGCGAGCGGGTCGGCTACCAGATCCGCTTCGAGCGCCGAATCGGACCGCGCAGCCGCATCGAGGTCATCACCGAGGGCATCCTGACCCGACGCATCCAGTCGGACCCCACGCTCGAAGGGGTCGGACTCCTGGTGTTCGACGAGTTTCACGAGCGCAGTCTGCAATCGGACCTCGGGCTCGCGCTCGCGCTGGACCTGGTCGCCGGGCTGCGCCCGGATCTACGGCTGCTACTCATGTCCGCGACCCTGGATGCCGAGCCGCTGGCCGAGCTCTTGGGCGATGCCGCCGTCATCCGCGGCGAGGGACGGAGCTTCCCCGTCGAGGTCCATTATGCCGATCGCGCCCCCGGCGCCGATGCCGTCGCGGCCGTGATCACCTGCGTGCGCTCCGCGCTTGCCGAGCATTCGGGCGACATTCTGGCATTCCTCCCCGGTACGGGCGAGATCAATCGCTGCGTCGCGCGGCTGCGCGAGCTGGCGGACGAGCGGATCCGGGTCCTGCCGCTGCACGGCAGTCTCCCGACCGAGGAGCAGGAGAAGGCACTGGTCCCGAACGCGGGAGCCGACCGCCGTGTGCTGGTCGCCACCGATATCGCCGAGACCAGCCTGACGATCCCGGGCATCCAGGTCGTGATCGACAGCGGTCTGACCCGCAAACCGCGATTCGATCCGGGCTCCGGGCTGACGCGTCTGGTGACCGAGCCGATCGCGCGCGCCTCGGCCGAGCAGCGCGCCGGGCGTGCCGGACGGCTGGGTCCGGGTGTCTGCTATCGGCTCTGGACCCGCGCACAGGAGCAGGGGCGACCCGAGCGCCGGACACCCGAGATCCTCCAAGCCGATCTGGCATCGCTCGTCTTGGAGCTGCGGCTTTGGGGCGTGGCGGATCCGAACGGGCTGCGCTGGGCCGATCCGCCGCCCGTCCCCGCGTGGGATGCCGCCGCAGCACTCCTGACGCGCCTCGGCGCTTTGGATGCGCGCGGCGCCATCACCCCGCTCGGCCGGCGGATGGCGGAGCTGCCGGTCCATCCGCGACTGGCCGTGATGCTGCTCGGCGCCGCTGAATCGGCCCGCGGCGACGCCGCCGATCTCTGCGCCCTGATCACCGAGCGCGACCCGCTGCTCGACACGCCCGGACAACGCCGCCCGGCGGACCTGGGTATGCGTCTGCAAGCCCTGCACACCTGGCGTGAACGGCGCTCGGTGCCGG
>NZ_DATITZ010000297.1:0-7978 GCF_035467215.1 Thiocapsa sp.
TCGACTATCGCGGGCGACGCGAGATCGTCGCGGAGGTCGGCGAGCGCGCGATCAGCGCCGCCATCGCCCGGCTCGGCGCGAGCCGTGTCCCCTGGGTCGCCGTGATCGAGGGTCACGGCGAGCGCGCTATACAGGGCGAGGGCGGCGCCGACCTGGGTCGCTTGGGCGAGGAGTTGGCGGAGCGCGGCTTTCTCGCGCGTCCGCTCGACTTGGGTCGCGTCGAGGAGGTGCCGATCAACACCCGGATCCTGGTCCTCTCCACGCCCCGCATCCCCCTCTTTCCGGGCGTCGTCGAGCGCCTGATCGCGTATCTCGATCGGGGCGGCAACCTGCTCTGGCTGCTGGATCCCGGAGCGCTCAACGGGCTTGAGTCCCTGGTCGACTATCTGGGGCTGACCATCCTGCCCGGCACGGTCGTCGACGCGGATGCCGCCGCCTTGGGTGTCGCAACCCCGGCCGTCGCGGTCATCGCCGAGTATCCGGAGCACCCCTTCTCGGCCGATCTCGACGTCCCGGCCCTGCTGCCGGGCAGCATCGCGTTCGGCACCGAGCCCGCTCCCGGATGGATTCTGGACACCTATCTGGCGACCGGCGCGCGGAGCTGGAACGAGATCGGGCGGCTCGACGGCCTGATCGACCGCGACGAGGTCATCGGCGAGCAGCCTGGTCCACTCCCGGTCGTCTTGGCCCTGAATCGCCCGATGCCGGAGGACGGTCGCGAGCAGCGCGTCCTGGTGGTCGGCGACGGCGACTTCGCGAGCAACGCCCAGATCGGCGCCTACGGAAATCGGGCGCTCGCGCTCGCCTTGCTGGCCTGGCTGAGCGATCCGGGCGATCTCACCGTGCTCCCGCCCGACCCGCTCGCGCTGGACGCGCTCGTCCTCGACGAGCAGCAACGGCTGCGCATCGGGCTGGGGTCGCTGGTCATCTTGCCCGCGCTCTTCCTCTTGATCGGGCTCGGTATCCGCTGGCGGCGCTGGAGAGGGACATGAGGTCGCGCTGGATCCTCAACCTGGTTCTGATCTTGGTCCTCTCGGCACTCGGCTGGGCGATTCGTCACGAGCTTGCCGTTACGCAAGCCCCGGCGACATTGGCCGGTGCGGGCGCGCCCGATCCGCACCTGATCGAGATCGCCCGCGAAGGCGAGCCGACCATCGCGCTCGAGCGGCTCGCCTCCGGCTGGCGGATGCGCTCGCCCTGGGACGTGGATGTCGACCCGGATCGCGTCGCTGCCCTGCTGGCGATCCGCGACGCGCCGCTCCTGCGCAGTGTCCCGGCGCAGGCCGCCGCGCTGGGGGAGCTGGGTCTGGACCCGGTCAAGCTGCGTCTGCGCCTGGACACAACCGATATCGCGACGGGCGGGCTGGACCCGATCGAACAATGGCGCTATGTCGCGAGCGATGACCTGGTCCATCTCATTCCTGACCGTTTCCAGCATCTGCTCATTGCGCCGCCGATCGACTATGTGGCGCGCATGCCGCTCCCGCGCGATCTCGGGCCTGTCTTCGCCACGCACGACAGGGTTCCCCTGAGCGTCGAGACCTTGGCCCGGCTCACGGGGCTGGTCGCCGAGCGCATCGAGCCCTTGATCGGTGAGCCGAACGGTACGCTGCTTGAGCTCAGCGCATCGGACGGGACGCGGGTGCGCTATCGGGTGTCGGAGGACGGTCGACGTTGGACGCGACCGGATCTGAGACTCACCTACGTGCTCGGCGAGCCCCCCGAGCTGATCGAGGATCCCGGCGCCATCGACCCGACCCCGTCGCTTTCGGTTTCGGCGCCGGTCTCCGAGCAGGACGCCGTGACGACGGACTCCGCCTGGCCCGAGTCCCCGTCGAGTCCGGAAGCAGATGTCTTCGCCCCGGACCCCGAGTGGCGCGAATCACCGGGCACGCTGGATTCCCTGATGGACCCGGACGCCCCGCTTTCCGGCGAGCTCCCGCTCGGCTCCCCACCGGAGGTCCGGCTGCGCCCGCATGATGTGCTTCGCGAGGAGGTGCTGACTCGGGACGGTGTCGAGCAGGAGGGTTTCGGGGTCGAGGAGGACCGAGACCTCCCCGATGGCTTCGGCCTGGATCCCTTCGCCCCGGATCCTGCCGATGCGGGTCTCGCGCCTGCGGATGCCGATCCGCCGAGGGGTCAACTCTGATGCCCGAGCTTCCGGAGGTCGAGACCACGCTCCGCGGCATCCGCCCCTATTTGGAGGGCGCGCTGATCGAACGTCTGATCGTTCGCGACCCGCGGCTGCGCCGGCCGATCCCGCCCGAGACCGCGGAGCGCGTGGCCGGTCAGACGGTTCGGTCCTTGTCGAGACGCAGCAAATATCTCCTGATCGGCTTGGATCAGGGTACTTTGCTCATCCATCTGGAGATGTCCGGCAGCCTGCGGGTCGTCCCCGCGGACAGCCCGCCGAAGAAACACGACCACCTCGACCTGGTGCTCTCCGATCGGCGTTGTCTTCGGTTTCACGACCCGCGCCGCTTCGGTTTGTTTCTGTGGCTCCCGGAGACGCCCGAGCTTGCCGAGGCCCATCATCCATTGCTGTGCGACCTGGGTCCCGAGCCGCTGGGGACGGCATTCGACGGCGATCATCTCCACCGTCTGAGCCGAGAACGGCGGGTCGCCGTGAAGATCTTTTTGATGGATGCCTCGGTGGTGGTGGGAGTCGGGAACATCTACGCGAACGAGTCGCTCTTCCTGGCCGGCATCCATCCCGCTCGCGCCTGTCATCGGATCGGCCTGGAGCGCTACCGTCGTCTCGCGGAGGTGATTCGCGGCGTGCTCCAAGCCTCCATTACGCAGGGTGGCACGACCCTGCGCGACTTTGTCCAAGAGGACGGCAACCCCGGATATTTCGCCCAGTCCCTGCGGGTTTACGGCCGCACCGGCGAGCCCTGCGTCGCCTGCGGCGCGCCGGTCCGCCAGCGGCGCATCGGGCAGCGCTCGAGCTTTTACTGCGTGCACTGCCAACACTGATCCGATCGAGGTGATCTCGCGAGTGTATGCCGTCAATCTGCCCGCCCGGTGGGTGCCGTGGCCGTATGCAGACCGACCGGAGACAAGATGATCCTATTCGAACGACTGGCCCAACTGCATTGGCCCATTCTGCTCGGCGTGGCGCTCGTGCTCATGCTCTGGCGCCTCGGAACGGGGCCGCTTCAGGGCCGTTGGCTGCGCAAACGCGCTCCGATCATGCTTGCCGTCGGCGATCTGCTTTTGTGGCCCTTCGTGGTGTTGGTGGCGGGGAGTCTGATCCTGCTGCTCACGCCATGGCTGGGGCTCGAGAATGCCGATGCCGGGGTTCGAACCGCGACCCTGGTCGTGTGCTACCTGGTCGTCAGTTGGCTGCTGGCTCGCCTGATCGAGGTGATGATCCTGCGCAAGGCCGACGACGCGTTACCCGAGCGCGTGCCGAAGCTGGTGGTCGGCTTGATCTATGCCGTGCTCATGTTCGTGGGTATTGCGATCGTGCTCTGGCAGCGCGGCTATTCCTTCGCCGGAATCTGGCTCTCCACGGGTGTCGCCGCTGCCGTGCTCGGTCTTGCGCTCCAGCGCACACTCGGGGATCTCTTCTCCGGGATCGCGCTCGGCATCGAGCGGCCGTTCAAGATGGGCGATTGGGTGGAGCTGCGCGACGGCACCGTCGGGCAGGTCATCGACCTCAACTGGCGAGCCACACGCCTGCGGGGTTGGGACAATGCGACCCATGTCATCCCGAATTCAAAGATGGCCGGCGAGCCGCTGAAAAATCTGCACGACGATCAGCATCTCTTCGCCCCCTGGTATTTCGTCCGGATCCCGGCCGAGGTCGATCCGCGCTTCGCCACGGCACTCATCCTCGACGCGTCCTTGCGGTGCGAAAGCGTCCTCAAGTTTCCCCACCCGATCGTGCGTCTCGCCGATGCGACCACCATTCCTTACCAGTACATGGTGTGGGTCCATTTGAAGAACTATCCCGCGGTGTTTCGCGGTCGCGAGGAGCTGTTCCGCGAGATTCATTGGGCCATGCAACGCGCCGGGATCAGCATCGCGCCGGAGGTCCACGAGCTGCACACGCGCCGAGCCTCCGCGGTCCAGGCCGAGCCGCCGACGATCCTGCTCGCACTCAAGGGTCTGGATGTGGCGGGCCTGCTCACGCAGGAGGAGCTCGAGCAGGTTGCCGCGCGCAGCGTCTATTCTCACTTCGACAGCGGGCATGTGATCCTTGCCGAAGGGGCTCCGAGCGATGCCTTCTACGTGATCGTCGGCGGTCTCGTGGAGGCCGCCATTACGCTGCCGGATCGCACCCGTAAGGTGACGGAGGTCCTCGGCCCGGGCCATCACCTGGGCATTACCTCCATGTTGACCGACGAGCCATCCTTTCTAGAGTTGCGGGCCAAGAGCGACGTGACCTTGATCCGGATCGATCTGGATTGCCTGAGATCTCTCTTGGCCAAACGTCCCGAGCTGGCCGAGCGTCTCGCCCGCATCGTGAAGGAACGCGTCGATGCCGCGGATGCGGCCAGGGCTGCGAGCCGCCAGCCGGTCGGGCGCCTGAGCCTGCGCGACATCCGCCAGCGCATCGAAGGGCTCATGGCACGCCAATCACGCTTTACGCGGCGACCCTGAACCGCGCCCGGTGCGGTATGCGATGCCCTTGGATGACGAAAAACCGAGGGAACCTCACTGCGAGGGCAAGCCGGGTCGAGCTCCCAAACGAGGCTTCCCGGTTGAAGACCGTCGGGACGTCAGCGCACCGTCTGGAGGAAGTGCATGTGGCGCTCGTACTGGTCGAGGACGTCGCCGATGATGTCCTGCGCGCTCCAGCCCATGAGGTCGTAGTCTTGACCGCCTTCGCGCAAATGGACCTCGGCGCGGAAATACTCGAGCGCCCTCGCCCGGCTGGCGCGGGTGTCGCGCAGCACGAAGCTGGGCGACTCGTAGGGGCGCGGGCGGACCGAATAGAAGAAATCGATCTCGGCGCCATGCCGGACCTCGACCCAGACACGGCCGTCTTCGCCTTCCACGAGCCCGGCATCCAGGCTCATTTTCCCGAGCTCATCGACGACCTCGCCCAATGCCGGTTTGACGGTGTCGCGGATAAAACGCAACACCTCGGCTTGGGTCGGTTGGTGCACGAGTGCGTGCAGTCGGCGGCGCCAGTTGACCGGGCTCTGTGGGCCGCCCGGCGTCACCCGAGCCACGCGCAGGCTGAGATGCTTGATCGCGTCGATGCGCAGCGCCCGCAGCAAGCCCCAGCACATGAGGATCATCACGACCGTAAAGGGCAGTGCGCTGGCAATGGTGGCGGTCTGGAGTGCGGCCAACCCGCCGGCCACCAACAAGGCCGCGGCGACCACGCCCTCGACGACCGCCCAGAAGATGCGTTGCCAGAGCGGTGATTCCTCTTTGCCGCCCGAGGTCAGGATGTCCACCACCAGGGATCCGGAGTCCGAGGAGGTCACGAAGAAGGTGACGACCAGGAGGGTCGCGACCAGCGCGGTCACGCTCGAGAACGGCAGCTGCTCGAAGAACTGAAAGAGTGCCACCGAGGTATCGGCCGCCACCGCGGCGGCGAGCGAGGTGACCCCTTGAACCATGATCATGTGAATGGCGGTGTCGCCGAAGAAGGTCATCCACATGAAGGTAAAGCCCAGCGGCACCAGCAGCACGCCGGTGACGAATTCACGGATGGTGCGTCCGCGCGAGACCCGCGCGATGAACATGCCGACGAAGGGCGCCCAGGCGATCCACCATCCCCAATAGAAGAGCGTCCAGCCGCCGATCCAGTCGGTCGGCTCATAGGCGTAGAGGTTGAAGGTCATCTCGAACAGATTGGACAGATACATCCCGGTGTTCTGAACAAGGGTTTGCAGCAGAAAGACGGTTGGCCCGGCGATCAGGACAAAGGCCATCAAGCTCACGGCCAGGATCATGTTCAACTCGGAGATACGCCGGATCCCCGAGTCGAGCCCGAGGCCCACCGAGAGGGTGGCGATGGCCGTGATGCCGGCGATCAACATCACCTGAACACCGATCGATGTGGGCACATCGAAGAGATAGTTGAGCCCCGAGTTGATCTGAATCACCCCGAATCCGAGCGAGGTCGCCACGCCGAAGATGGTCCCCAAGACCGCGAAGATGTCGACCGTATGCCCGATCGGGCCGTAGATGCGATCGCCGATGAGCGGGTAGAGCGACGAGCGAATGGTCAGCGGCAGGCCGTGCCTGAACGCGAAATAGGCCAGCGAGAGTGCGACCACGGCATAGATGGCCCAGGCATGCACACCCCAGTGGAAAAAGGTGATCCGCATGGCCTGACGTGCGGCCTCGGCGACCTCCGGGTCGCCGACCGGCGGGGCGACGAAATGCATGACCGGCTCGGCTACGCCGAAAAACATCAGACCGATGCCCATGCCGGCCGAGAACAGCATCGCGAACCAGGACAGATAGCTGTAGTCCGGCTCGGAATGCTCGGGTCCGAGCCTGATTCGTCCGAGGCTCGAGACGGCGAGCGCGATCACGAAGACCAGAAAACCGGCGACGGCCATCACGTAGAACCAACCGGCCGATTCGATCACCCAATCCTGAATGGATTTGAACAGGGGTTCGGCGGTCTCCGTGGCGAGGGCGGCGAAGAGCACGAAGGCCAGCGTCAGCACCGCCGAGATGATGAAGACCGGAGGATTCCACTGAATCCAGGGTATGGTTCCCGTTGCAGGGGCCGATTCGTTGGTGTCGTTCATGGTCGTCATCCTTCGGTTTAGTCAGCAGCCTTCTTGAAGTGTAGGATTCCCCACCGAAGATAGCCTGACGCTCCCGCGTCGACCCAATGCCCGAGACCGGCGATCATGGGATCGATGTAGGCATTCGAAACCTTGCCGTCGAGCGACTCGCGCGCCTGCATCAGATCCTCGCGCACGCGGCTGTAGTGGGTGACCAGATTCTCGGTCATCTCGATCACCTCCACCGGCTCGAGCCCATGGCGTACGGCCGTCGCGCGGTAGGTCGCGATCGATCCCAAACTGTCCAGATGGATCCGCGCGAGCACCGGCTCGAGCACGCCGGGCGGACAGTCGTCGGCTTGCATCGGATCCGTGAACACGAAGCGCCCCCCGGGGCGCAGCACTCGCGCGGCCTCCGCGATGACCTGCTCGCGCCGCCCGCTATGCAGGATGGCATCCTGCGACCAGACCAGGTCGTAGCGCCCGTCGGGTGAGGGGACGGTCTCGAAGCTCCCGTCCACCACCTCGATCAAGTGGTCGAGACCCTGTTCACGGTTCATCTCTCGATGGCGGGCGTTCTCGCGCTCGCTCAGATTCAGCGCCGTGACGCGACAGCCGAGCCGGCCGGCGAGCCAGCGTGCCGCCCCGCCGTAACCTGCGCCCATGTCGAGTACCCGTGTCTCGGGTCCGAGTCCGGGAACCAGCGCAGCCATCCGCTCGACGGTGCGGCGGCTCGCATCGGCAATCGCCTCGTCAGCCGTGTCGTAGATCCCGATATGGATGTCTTCTCCGCCCCAGACATGGAAGTAGAAGTTGTCGGCATCGTCGCTGTTGTAATAGGTGCGCGCGGTTTCGACGACCGTGGAATAGGTGTCGCTCATGCGTCGTCACCCCCTTCCACGTAGCTTTTCTCCGCGACGTGGATGAAGAAGTCCGGCTCGTCGTCGCGATAGGTTTCCTTGAAGTCGCCATAGGTCGTGACGCGCTGGAAGCCGACCTCGTGCAGCAGTCGGCGCGTGTATTCCTTGCGCAAGGGAAACATGTTGAGATGGAAGACGTGATCCCCCGGAAACTCATAGCGAAAGCGTGCGAGCGTATCGTCGACATGCTGGGGCTGAGCACGGACATTCTCGCCGCAGTAATAGTAGTTGTGCGTCGGGGCGATCTGATGATCCAGGATGGCGTCGTAGTTGCGCTGATCGAGGATCAAGATGCCGTCGTGGCGCAGCGTGGCATAGAATTCAGCCAAGGCCTTGCGGCGATCGTTCTCCTCA
>NZ_DATITZ010000298.1:0-12953 GCF_035467215.1 Thiocapsa sp.
AGGCCGACCGCCGGGTCGACGATCTCCGCCGGTCCGCCGAAGTCCACGGCGATCACCGGACGGGCGCAGGCCATGGCCTCCAAGAGCACGGCACCGCCGGACTCGCGCACCGAGGGCAGACAGAAGACATGTGCCGCGCGGATCTCCGCTGCCACCTCGGGGGGCGAGAGGTTGCCGGTGAAACGCACCTGCTCGTTGAGCCCGAGCCGCACGGCCTGCTCGCGCCACTCGCCCGACAAGGGTCCATCCCCGACGATGCAGAGCCGGATCGGCATCTCCGGGGCAAGCCGCGCGACCGCATCGAGCAACATGCCAACCCCTTTGAAGGGCACCAGACGTCCGACGAAGACCAACCGCAAGGGCTCGCCCGCAACACCCGGCGCGGTCGGCCAGGGTGCCGCCGGAAAGGTCTCCAGCTCCACCCCGTTCTCCAGCACCGGTACGCAGAGGTGATGGTAGCGGCGCGGGATGCCGGCGACTGTCGAACGCGTCGCAGTCAGGATAGCCGCCGCATGACGGGTCCCGCCGGCCAGTGCATCGACGACCCGCCCGAGATGGCGCACCGGGTAGAGCCAGGCCGAGTCCGCACGGAGGATGTCGCGGAACCCGGGCGGCAGGCCCAGGTTGCCGTTCCAGGGTCCAAGCACGACGGGCAGCCCCAGACGGTGGAGGCGCGTGGCCGCGAGCGGCGAGACCGGGGTCGGGGCATGCACGATGTCCCAGGGCATGCCGTCCCGTGATTCTGTCCGGGCGATGCGCAACGCCTCGCGATCGTAGACATAGAAATCCAGCGAGGAGACCAGGAAGACCGCATGCTCGCTCTTGGGGAAGATCCGCGAGGCGACCCGATACAGCGGGCCGGCAAACCACTCGGTATCGACATAGAGGATGCGGCCTTCGCCCACCGGCCCGCCGGCGCCCTCGATGGCCGGGCGGTTGCGGACATGGGTGAGCAAGGTCGTCGGGAGCCTGCGGGCGAGCCGGCTGTACCAGTGCCAGCCGATCTGCGAGACCGAGCCCATGCCGGGGCCGCATTGGTAGGCGGACAGCAGTAAACGCGGTCCTTGTGCTGCAGTCATGAGCCTGCCCCTTCCGCCTTTGTTGTTCTCATCCTTCCGTCCGGTCAGTGTAAAACGCGCCCAGAGCAAAATGCGTCATTCTCGTTTTGTGTTCAGCGTCGGAGACGTCCTTGATCTCGGCGAGACACGGTTTAGATCACTTTTCGATCGGCACCCTGCCTCCGGTGCACTGCGGACGCTCGTTCAGGTCAATCCGCGGAGATAAGACGCGACACGCGTGTGAATCGGCAGCAGAAGAGCCCCGCCGGAGGTCGAATCGCCGGGGACCGGCGGTCGAATGCCGTCGAGCTCTTCCCAGCGTCGAGCGAGATAGCTGAACCACAACGCCGGGGCCTCGCCGGTAGGAATCCGCATGCCCACCAGATAGTTGCCGAGACAGCGGCGTGCGAGCGCCTTTGGGGCGCGAGCTGAGCACAGCAGATAGGCGAGGTCGCCGAGCGGGATGCCCTCGAAGGTCGAGGAGCCCCAGTCGAGCACACGAAAATCCGAGCCGTCGGCGCGTGTCAGACGCGTGTTGTAGATGCCGAGATCGCCGTGCTCGAGGACCATGGGGAGAGACGGTGCGAGCCGCTGCAGGTCATCCAGTGCAGCCTCGGCCCTGTGCTGAACGCTACGGGGCAAGATGCCGCGCGCCACCAAGCGCTGCAGAGGTGCGACGTGACGGGCCTCGATGGACACCCGCTCGGGCCGCTGTCGGGTCGTGAGTCCGACCGCTGCCAACCAGTCGGCCATGGCGAGACAAAATCGCGTACGGGCCCGCAGACGCCAGCGGATCCCGAAAAAGGGGTGGGTCGGCTCGTAGGTATAGGCGAGTGCCCAGCGCCCCGCCACTACGGCGGAGTCGGTCGGGCGGATGACTCGGGCGGCTTCGGCCGGCCCCAATGCTCGCTCGATGCGATCGAGCTGCTCGGCCTCGGCGTGCAGGTGCTGTCCGCCCGGAAAGCGCGCGGCCTTGATCAGGCGACGAGGACGTCCGTCTTCGTCCAGGCTGAAGGCCAGGATCGGGTTGCCGGGCCCGAGGCGACCCGAGGCCAACAGCCAACGCTCCGGAGGCGTCGAGCGGATGGCATCGTCTCCGATGGACGCCAGGGCCCCGCGCAGGGCGGCGAGCAGAGTCGGGTGCGGCTCGCCGCCATCGCGACGATAGAGCGCAATCCCGTGCTCGGGCAGGAGTCGAGCAGCCGCCCCCGGCGACAGCCGCGCGCGCAGACCTGTCGCGGATCGCGAGGGAAAGAGCCGAAGGTCACGCGCGGCGGCCCGCCAGCCGGCGGGATTATCGGGGATCAGCACCCGGAAGGCCGGCCAGTCCGGATAGGCTCGCCAGCGGCCGACCGGTGTCAGATCGGGCGGCATCGCGTCGGCGTTCCAACCGAGGAATCGGCACAGGACACCGCCCGGTCGCAGGTGACGTCCGGCCGTGATCTCGTCGGAGAAGACAAGGTCATAGGTGCCCTCGGGCGCCTCGATTCGGCGCACGCGCTCGGGTGCCGCAAGGGCTGCCATCGCCGCGAGCGTCGTCTCCTGCAATCTGTCGTGCGGCGGCTCGACGACCAGGTCGATCATGCCGAGCTCCCCGGCGAGATGGGGGAGAAAGCCCGGCTCCCGCGCACCGAGCACCAGGGTGCGGATCTCGGGCCCGAGCGGAAGGAGCAGCTTGAAGTCGGCGAGACGATAATCCTCGACGCGCGCCGAGGCCCGCAGATCAGTGCTCATTCGGATGCCCTCTCTTGGGTTGACGTCGAGCACCGCCGAAGCGTCCGACCAAGCCCCCGACCTTGCCGGCGACATAGTCTTTTTCGCCCGAATCGAGCTGGAAGAACCACAGCATGGCGGCCTGGAGTGCGCAGTAGGCGATGCCGGCAACCAAGACCAGCAGGACACTGCCCCAACGGTCGTCGCCGACCGACTCGACCCAGGGTCGAGCCAGCATATAGAGGGCGAATCCGGTCAAATAGGGCCAGAGACCGGGCAGCAGGGCGCCACGCACGAAACGGGACTGATCCAGCGCAAGGAACCGATTGGTATAGGCCATATAGATCAGCGCACTCAGGATCATGGCCAGGGCAACCGCCAGGGTGATGACCACCACATCGATCCCGAAGACCAGGAAGCCGGCGCCGACCAGGATGATCACCAGCGCAAGCTGCGACAGCGGGTAGATCAGCTCGCGCGCCGGGATGCCCATGCCGCGATAGATGTTCGAGGCCGGGCCGGTGAGGACGTTGAGCTGGAAGGGCAGCGTGAAGCAGGCCAGGATCAGCGGGGCCAAGGCAAGCTCGGGATTTGGACCCAGCCAGGCGACCATCAGCGGCGCGGCAAAGGCGGCCATGAAACCCATCATGAAGCCGGTGACCAGATTGATGTAGCGCGCGCCCTTGAGATAGAGCCCGATCAGCTCTCCACGGCGCTCCTGCGTGTGCATGTAGGAGGTCGCCGGCAAGAAGACGGCATTCATGGAGGAGGGGATGGATGTTGCCATCACCGGGAACTTCTGGGCGACGTCGAAGAGTCCGGTCGCCTGCACATTGATGCAGAGCCCTGCGATCAGCTTCTCGATCGAGCGCAGGAACATGCCGAGGAAGCCCGAGAGCTGCACGATCCCGCCGTAGCGGTAGAAGAGCGCGAGATCGGCCCGGTTGAAGCGCCGCAGCGAGATCCTCAAACCGGGAATCCCCCGGAAGCAGAGCCAGACGTTGAGTGTGATCGACACCGCATAGCGGATCGCGAAGGCATACAGCAGGCCGTAGACGCCGAATCCGGCGATCAGGAAGATCACGACCAGCAGGGTCTCGAGCAGGAAGGTCCCGACCCAGACCTGGTTCTGCTGCACGATCCGTTGCAGGCCGGTGAGGACATAGGCAAAGGCGCCCCAGCTCAGCTCGAGCACGAAGACGGCCGCGCTGCCGAAGATGAGCACGAACGCCGTGTCCTGAAGCTCGGGCGAGACCGAGAGGGCCTCGATCAGGGTCGGCAGTCCGACCCAGAGGATCCCGAGCGCCACGACGCCGACGAGGCTGACCACCGTCAAACCGGTCGACAGCAGATCGCCGATCCGGTGCTCCTCGCCTTGGGCGTGATACTGGGCGACATAGCGGATGTAGACGTTGGAGACCCCGAAGGCGCTCATCCCCAAATAGCCGATGAGGATGAAGCACATCGCCCAGATGCCGTATTCCTCCAGGCTAATATAGGCCAGTGTGATCGGCGGGAGAAAGAAGCGGGTGACCAGATAGAGGAGCTTGGCCCCGATCGAGCTGAAGATGTTGCGGCTCACCAGGCGGTTCATACCGCCCGCGTCGAGCGTCTCGCCACCCGCGGCGACAGGGGTGTTGTCCTTGGGTGCAACGCTGTCCGTCATGGCTGTCGGCTCGCTGTGCTGCCGCCTCGGTGATCCGGCTCGGTTGCCCTGAATCCCTGTGCTGCTGCCGATGTCGGTGTCGGTCGCCCGAGATCCGTTCCGTACCGGAGTCGCCGTCCGGACGCGACCCTGGCTGCGGACCTAAGGATACATGATGCCGACGGCGTCGAGAGGTGACTCATGTCATGACTCGGCGGAACCGATGGGCCGGCGTCGGCTCGGGCGGCGGGGCGGTTTCCGTGCCGATGCCTTCCACCCCGGAGTCCATATAGGCGATGCCCCAGCCGGTGATCAGGAAGAGGAGCGGAACGGTCTGCAGCCCGAGGTAGACGGTGGCGATCGAGAAACCGATCGCCAGATAGAGGCTCGCCAGGGTAAAGGCCAGCGAGCTGCCGCGAGGCTCGGCGAGCGGTTGGCGCATCCCGTGCGCGGTCAGACGCACCAGCATGATCAGGATGATCGCGAGTAGGCAGGCCAGTGCGACCAACCCATGCATCAAGAGCAGCAGGAGATAGTAATTGTCGATCGAAGGCATGCCCGGAACCTTCGGCCAAGCGGTCAGGCCCCATCCGAACCAAAGCTTCTCGGCGGCAATCTCGGAGTACTCGGCCAAGAGCTCCCAACGGTAGGCGGCCGATTCCTGGGCGACCGTCTGGGCACCCTCTCTCCCGACCGAGACATAGTCGAGGAACCAAACCACACCGGGCACCCCGACGAAGACGAGGAACGCAATGACGGCACCGATCGCCGCGACCCGTTGGCGCGAGCGCCCGATCATCACCAGCATCGCCGCCAGGATGGCCCCGATCCAGGGGCCGCGCACCATCGTCATGATGACGCCTGCGAGCAGTCCGAGGGTGATCAGCCGGCCCTGGCTGATCGGTAGCCAAGGGGCGAAGCGGGGTTTCGGCTCCCAGGCGCCGCTCGATTCCAGCCAGCGCTGGAGCCGGTAGCCGATCACCATCACGATCCCGGCCAGGATGGCATGGCCGTAGGGGCCGGCGACCCGTGCGAAACCCCAACGAAAGGTCGTAACCCAGCGCGCCTGACCGGGAAAGAAGGGATCCAGGATCATCCGCCAGGGTGTCGTGCCGAACCGAAACTCGTAGACAGAGACCGCCGAGATGATGAAGAGACAGACCACCAGGATCTTGGCGAACCGGACCCGATTCCCGGCGGACTCGATCAGGCTCTTTGCGAAGATGTAGGGCAGCACCACCCAGGTCAGCATGTTGAACATGAGGTTCTGGGCGTCGCTGTAACCCGATGCCCGGTACTCGGAGATGCTCGCGGCGAGCGCGAAGCCGTAGACCAGAAGGTCCATGGTGTGAAAGCGGAACCCCGGCATTCCGCGGGCGAAGAAGGCGACGGCGGTACCGACGGCAGCGGCTTGGCCGAAGGTCGGGTCCGGCAGCCCCGGGGCGTTCCAGCGATAGTATTCCGGCAGCAGGAGCATGGTCGGGAGATAGATCATCAGGAACGCCGCGTGGGGTCCGCGGGTCAGTCCGATCCAGGCTGCCAGAAAGCCCGGAATCAGCGCGATGATCGCCAGCACCGGTTCGGCTCGCTCGGGCGGGGAGGGGTGTTACCTCGACGGCTCGACCGCTCGAGCCGTCGAGGCCGTTTTCACCACGCGTGCCGGAATCCCGACCGCGACCGCGCCGGCCGGGATATCTTGGGTCACGACGGCGTTGGCGCCGACGACGGCGCCGTCGCCGATCGCCACGCCGGGCAGCACGGTGACCCCGCGCCCGATCCAGACCTGGCGGCCGATCTCGATCGGACGGCTCTCATGTCCGGACCAACGCAGCGCACCCTCCGTCCCGGTACGATGGTTGGCGTCGCGGATGCTTGTGTATTCGCCGATCATGCTCCCCTCGCCGATCTGGATCCGTTCGAAGGCCACCAGATGGACCCCGCGCGAGATCACCGCCTCGTCGCCGATCCGGATCTCGCCCGTCCCTTGGGTCTCGAGGTAGAGGCCGGGGTAGAGATAAAGCTGGCGGCCCAAGCGGATGTTGCCGGTGCCGTGGATCTCGGGGACGCCGAGGACGACGACCGAAGGATCCAGCGGAGGCGTGATCCGCTCGCGTAGACGCGCATGGCTCCAAAGGCGTCCGAGCGGCTCCAGAACCCGACGTCTCAGCCCGGCGAGGGGAGTCAGCGCGGCAACCGCGAGACCTTTTATGCCTGTGTTCATCGCTTCTCCTCCGCCGCGCCCTGATGGGTCGACACTCGCTCTACTTGTACTCGATCAGACGCCGTCGGCGTCCGGAGCGACGATCGCGGTAGTAGCTCAACTGGCCGATCAGAATCGGGATTTGCTGCAGGTGCGAGTGCACCCCGTAGAGCAGCCGGGTGACCAGGCTCGGATCCTTCCACTCCACACGTCGCGCGGTGCGAACGATGAGGCCCAGGTAGAAGACCGCGGGCAACAGCAGCGGCCAGAGGTCCTCTTCGACGACGGCGAGGGCGATCCCGCCAAGCGCGGCAAGGATCAGGATGGCCGCGTGGATTCGATTGCGACGCACCTCCGCCGACCAGAGTGGATAGTCGCTGTCGCGGAAGCGAGAGGCAACCTCCGCATAGGCATGGCCGGCCCGCTCGGCGCGACGCCAATACTGTTCCCAGCGCGTGATCGCCAGGTCGTGAAGGGTCATCGGCTGGTCGATATGCTCGATGCGGTATCCCAGCGTGCGCAGCCGCTGACAGAGTTCCGGCTCCTCCCCGGCGATCAAGCGCTCGTCGAACCCCTTTACCTCTTCCAAGGCGGCGCGGCGCATGAGTGCATCGCCGCCGCAGAACTCGCTCGGACCCGGCGGATAGATCCAATCCAGATCCAGCACCCGGTTGTAGATCGACGCCTCCGGGTGCAGCTCGCGACGGTGCCCCCAGACGACGGCGACGTTCGGATCCTTCAGCAGCGGCAGGGCGCTCGCGACGAAATCCGAGTCAAGGATGGTGTCGCCATCCAGAAAGAGGATCACCGGCGCCTGCGCGGCCCGCCACCCGGCATTACGACCGAGCGCGGCGGAGGGCCGTTGCGGATGCACCAGGATGACCTGCGCCCCGAGTGCGCGGGCCCGCTCGGCGCTGCCGTCCTTGGAGTCCGAGTCCACATAGATGATCTCGATCCGACCGCGGACCCCGCGAATCGCCTGCACGGAACGCAGACAGCGCATGAGGCGCGATCCTTCGTTGCGGCCGATGACGACGACCGAGAGGGCACAGCCTGATCCGTTCGGGTTCATGTCTCGACTCCATTGAAAAGCCGCCGATAATCAGCGATTCGCGCCGCGGCGGAAAAGCGCGTCGCCAGTTGCCGATCGGCACCCGCGACCAAGCCGTTGAGTGTGTCGCTGTCTGCGCAGCGCATGGCCGCGAGACGGTGTGCGAGTGCGTCGGCGTCGTCGGCGCGAAAGCGCAGGCCGCTCACCCCGTCGTCGACTAAGGCGCCGGCGCCCCCGCTGTCCGGGACCAGAACGGGTACGCCGGCCGCCATCGCTTCGAGGATCGCAAGCCCGAAGGGCTCGACGGGGCACAGATGCAGTAGCAGGTCGCTGCGGGCAAGCTCGCCAGGAACCTCATCGGAGAAGCCTGCGAAGGTGACGTTCGGATGCGTCTTTTCGGCCCGCCCGCGCAGGACGTCCAGATCCCATCCGGTGCCGAGGATCCGAAACGCGAACGCCCTCGGTTCCGGATGACGGTCCAGACAGTCCAACAATAGATCGATGCGCTTGATCGGATCCACGCGCGAGACGATCAGGACCTGCCGGATCCCCGGGGTGTCGAAGGGCGCACGTCGCGGGCGCGAGGCGACATCCTCGGGGCTCAGAAAATTCTCGATGACTTGGATCCGCGAGGCTCGAACCCCGTTTGCAATCAGGCGCTCGCGCACATAGTCGGAGACCGCGACGAAACGGATCCCGGCATGATTCAGGAGTTTCTTGCGTCCGTAGCTGTCGCGTTCGTCGGTGCCGCCGTGGACCATGTGGATATGGACGCCGGGCCGCCGATAGAGGGCGTTGAGCGCAAAGAAGAGGAGCGAGTGCGTGACCGCCGTCGCGGCGAAGGAGACCTCTCGGTGCGCCGCCAGCTCGCGACGAATCAGGGCGGCGAGATCCCGAGGCCCCGCAAAGGCGACACCGGGTAGCCCGCGTCGAGCGGATTCCGCGAGCGCCGGCCCCGGCGGCGCGCACAGCAGCGGCTCGACGTCCTCGCGCAGCCCCTCGAGCGTTGCCAAGGCCATGCGCTCGGTTCCGTAGAGATTGCCGCTGTGCAGGGCGTACAAGAGCCGGGGCTTCATGTGGGTGCTCCATTGCGTCCGTGTTGTGTCTTCGCGAGAAGCGACCTTCGATATTCCTTCAGGATGGCCCCGTAATAGCCGCCGCCCAGAAAGACCGTAAGACCGGTCATGATCAGGCCCACGGCCGGAGGCGATGCCTTCTCGAGCCGAGCGGCGGAGCCCTTCACCTCGCCGATCTGTGCCAGCCGTGCCCGCACGACCAGCCAGGTCGCGTCGCAGATTCCGGCCAGATATTCGGTGTCGGCGGAGAGTCGGATAGGTGCCGCGTCGATGAGCACCATGTCGTAATCGGCGTCCAGGCGCTCGAGGAGTCCCCGGAGATGGCGACAGTCGCTCAGTTGACCCTCGTCGGACCGGCCGGTCCCGATTCGGTCGGGCAAGGTCTCGTCTCCCGGCACGATCGCCGAGGAGGGCTCGAGATCCTGCTCCAGGATGTCCAGCAGGCCGGGGCGTTCGGGTGTTGTTCGGTAGCGCGGGTCGGTGACGAATAGATTCGCCTCGACGACCAGGGCGCGCAACCCTTGTCGCTCGAGCTCACGCGCCAAGTCGAGCACGATCGTGGTCGCACCGCAACCGTGGCGGACCGCCGTGACAAGGAGGCGGCGCACCCCGTTTGTGTCGCGCTCGCGTCTCAGTGCAAGGGCGAGCCGTCGCATCTGATCGCCCAGCAGCGCTCGGTAAGCAGGATCCGAGGAGGGTTCGAGAAAGGCGGCCAATGGGGGAAACCCCACGAGCGATTGCACCTGCCGACTCGTCTGGACACGCCGGTCGAGCAGATCGACCGCGATCGCCGCAACCAGCCCCAGGATGCCGCCGAGCGCGGCGAAGATCACCGCGAGCTTGGTGCGCCCGCCGCTCACCGGCAGGATCGGCGGCATGGCCCAGGTCGAGACGCGGAGGTAGCCGGGTGCGCTGGCCTCGATCTCCAGGAACTCGACCCGATCGTCGATCGCGTCCAACGCCTTGCGCTCGCGTGCGATCTCGTTGCTGACGTCCAGCGCATCGTTGTAATGGGTGGCAAACCAGGCGGCCTGTTCCTGTTGCTCGCGAAGCTGCGCGCGCAAGACCTCCTCCACTGCGGCACGCTCGCGCACGCGCGCCCTGCGCTCCTCCAGAAGCATCGCGGATTTCTCGGCGATCAACTGCGCCGAGGCGCTCTTGACCTCGTTTTCCAGATCATCGAGCTCGCGCTGCGCGATGCGTCTGACAGGATGGTTTTCCGTCAGTCCGGTGGTCTGCTCGAGGACCTCGCTGCGTCGCTTGTAGAGATTGGCCTTGAGGCTGTTGAGTCCGGGATCCTTCGAGGCCAGCTCGCTCGCCGCCGAGGTCAATGCCGACCGGGCCGCCTTGCCGCCTGTTGCAGCGTCGTAGGTCGCCAGCTCCGCAGCCGCCGAGATGCGCGCGCGCTCGGCTTGGAGCAGAGCGCTCGTGCTTTCGATCAAGAGGGTATCGTAGGGGTTGAGCGCGCCCTCGACGAAGGTGGTGACACCCAGTGTCTGCGCCAGCTCGCCGCGTCGCTCCGTGAGCGCCTGGATCCTCAGCACATGCGCCTCGCGTCGTGCCGAGAGGACCTCGATGCGATCCTCGCCGGCATAGATCTCCTCCCTTTTCGCCTTCTCCAGGTAGACCTTCACGACGCTGTTGACGACCTCGTCGAGCCCGTTCGGATTCTCCGACTCGAGGCTGACGGTAATCAGATAGGTATCGCGGACATCGCGCACTTGAAGTTGCTGCTGAAGACGTTCGGCGGCCTCCCGATCGGATTCGTCGGGCTCCTGCCAGAGGCCGAAACGGCGATCGCCGAGCCGCGCGAGTGCCTCGAGCACGATGTCGTACCGATTGATGGTGCGCGCCTGTTGCTTCATGAACTGCTGAAACTGGGTGAAGGACTGGAATTCCAGCTCCTTGGAGTCCTCCAGGATATTGGCGAACCGCGGTGCGACATAGATGACGGCCGTGGCGCGATAGACCGCGGTGCCCTTGATGTAGGCGACATAGGTCCCGCCGATTGCGACGATCAAGGCAACCAGGACGACCAGGAGCTTGTGATTCCAGATGCTGTTGAGCGGCTGGAAGGCACCTGAGGAGACCGGCTGGACGGGCGGTGCGCTCACGGAGGGGCCTCCGCCTCGTCGCTCGTCCGATGCGGCGTATGGCTGTAGACAAGGCGCCTGGTCATTCGCTGCTCATCAGCTGATTGATCATCAAAATCGAGCTGAACGGATTGAAGTTTTCCAGGATATAGCCGATCTGCGAGACACCGCTGCGCGGGACATAGACGATGTCGCCCTCCTTCATGGCGACGTTCAGGCCCGGATCCGGTTTGAGGATCTCCATGAAGGAGAAGTTGAAATTGACCCGGTCGGCCGGTCGGATGACATGAATCCGATTAAGATTCGCATCCCGCGTGGGACCGCCGGCCTGGCTGATGGCATCCAGGAACGACATCTGGGGCGTCAGGCGATAGACACCCGGGGTCTCGACCTCGCCGAGGACATAGACAGGTGTGTCGGTGGAATCCGGGATGTAGACGATGTCGTTGCGCTGCAATCGGATGTTCAGCGACAGGTCGCCGGTGAGCAGGCGCGCGACATCGACCCAGAGAATGCTGTCGCCGCGAATCACGGCGCAGCGCGTCAAGAGCTGCTCGGGACGCAGAAGCGGCAGGCCGCCGGCTTGGGCCAGCGTTTCCAGTAGATTCGGCGGGGTGTCGAACTGCAGGACGCCGGGATTCTCGACACGCCCGAGGACCACGATCCGATTCGAGCCGTAGCGTGTCACGCCGACCGTCACCGACAGGTCGAGATAGTAGGGTGCGAGCGCCTCGACCACCCGAGAGGCGGCTTCTTCGCGCGTCAGACCGCCGATGATGACCGGGCCGGCAAAGGGTATCGTGATGATGCCGTCGGGACCCACCAGGTGCGGCCCCGAGATCTCGGGGCGGGCCGCCACCGAGACGACGAGCTCGTCGCCGGGACCAAACCGATAAACCGGCTCGCCGGCTTGCTCGAATTGCTTGAGGAGCTCGAAGCTCGATGCCTCGATCCGGCGTTCGGGCACTTCGAAATCGGATGCTGCCGAGGGGGTGGGCCCGGGGACGATCTCCCACGCACCGCAGCCGCTCAGGATGGAGGCCCACAGTAAGGCAAGTCCGATTCGGATCACGCGATGCGAAAGTGGGCGCAGGCGCCGGAATCGGCCCGATCGCCCGATCTCGCTTGCGTGTTTGATCTCCTTCATCCCGACGGGTGTGTTCCCGGCACTTTCGATCTAGCCCATTCGCGCGGCGGCGACCTCTGCGTCGTCGAAGATCTCGAAGACCTGCTGGAGGCGAGTCAGCTCGATGAGCGCCCGCACGGATGGCGTGAGTCCGGCCAAGGAGACGTTGCCGCCGCTGCCGCGCGCCGCCTTGAGTGCGGAGATCAACACCGAGAGGCCGCTCGAATCGCAGAAGGTTAGCCCCGCGAGGTCGAGGACGAGGCGCGCGTCACCCCGCTCCAGAACCTGGAGGATCTCTTGCCGAACGGCCGGTGCCTCGGCGGCGGTCAAGCGTCCGGCGATGGCGACGCTGTCGACGTGGCCGATCTTTCGATGGGTAACGGTTGCCTTCATCCTCGTAAGCTCCAGCGGTCGGGCAGTGGTTCTTGCCTCGGGATCCGTGCGTGTGCAGGACGCCTGCCGAGCAGGTCGTCGTGCGCCCGAATCAGGTCGGCGTCCATGGTTGGGATCCATCCTCGAGACATTTCTCCAAGGTCTCCTTGGCGCGGACGAACTGGACGTGGGCCTCGGCCGCCTCCGCGGCTGCGCCGTCGAGGACCCCCGAGCGACCGAGGGCCTCCAGATGCTTGGCACGATCCGAGAGGGCCAACGCGCCGAGGGCCGCCGAGCTCGACTTGAGCGTATGGGCAGCCCGGTAGACCGAATCGGCATCGCCCCGGGCAATGCCTTGATCCAATTGATCGATCAGGTCGGCTGAATCCTTGAGGAAACGCCGCACCAAGTCGGGAAAATCAACCTCCATCAGATCACGGATGTCTTCGAGGACGGTTGTGTCGATGACGGTTTCGATCCGATCTTGTCCTGAACCTGACATGCTGTCCATCCGGTACTGTTGTGGGCTTGGCGCGAGACACCTAGGGCGCCGTGTGGGCGATCCGAGGTCCTGAACCGGACCGATCTACTCGGCCGCTCGCGGACCCGAGGCGTCTCG
>NZ_DATITZ010000299.1:0-6025 GCF_035467215.1 Thiocapsa sp.
ATTAACCGCACCTTCAACGACTCGGACGACTTCGCCCGTCTCGTGCTGGCGCGCGGGACCGACGGTCACCTGGTACGCCTCGGCGATGTGGCGCGGGTCGAACGCGGTACCGAGGAGAATCGCACCTTCTTCCGCGGCAACGGCGTGCCCATGGTCGGAATCGGTGTCGTGAAGCAGTCGACCGCAAACACGGTCGCCGTGGCCGACGCGGCCAAGGCGGAGGCCGCCCTGATCAACGCGAACCTGCCTGAGGGCATGGAGATCAAGCAGAGCTTCGACTCCTCCATCTTCGTCAAGGACGCCGTCAAGGAGGTCTACAAGACGCTCGCGATCGCTATCGGACTCGTGATCCTGGTGATCTTCCTGTTTTTGGGCAGCGTGCGGGCCACGCTGGTGCCGGCCGTCACCGTCCCGGTCTCCATCGTCGCGACCTTCACCGTCCTGCTCTGGCTCGGTTTTTCCGTGAACATCCTCACATTGCTGGCACTGGTGCTGGCGATCGGGCTAGTCGTGGACGACGCCATCGTGGTGCTCGAGAACATCCATCGCCGGATGGAGCAGTACGGGGAGACGCGGCTCGTCGCCGCCTATCGCGGGACACGTCAGGTCGCCTTTGCCGTGGTGGCCACGACCATCGTCTTGATCTCGGTCTTCGTGCCGATCGCCTTTCTGCAGGGCGATGTCGGGCGGCTCTTCGCGGAGTTTGCTCTCACCATGGCCGCGGCGGTGGCCTTCTCGTCCTTCGTCGCCCTGTCGCTGTCGCCGATGCTCGCCTCGCAGATCCTGCCGCAATCGCATCGGCGCGCATCCCTCACCCACGGGGTCGATTGGGTCTTTCAATGGGTGCGGCGCGGCTACGGCACCCTGCTTCGGTTCCTGTTGCGCCAGCCCTGGATCGTCGGGCTGGCCTTCATCGGCACACTCGGCGCCGCCGTTTGGTTGCTCGAGCAGATCCCGCAGGAATATGCGCCGAAGGAGGATCGCGGCGCCTTTTTTGTTTTGATCAACGGACCCGAGGGCGCGTCCTACGAGTACATGAGCGAGTACATGGACGAGATCGAGCGGCGCCTCATGCCCTATACCGAATCAGGCGAGGTCAACCGGCTGCTCGTGCGTGCGCCTCGCACCTTCTCCAACACAGCGCTCTTCAACACCGGTATCGTCGTGATGGTCCTGAACGACTTCGACAAGCGTCGTTCGGGCTGGGTGATTATGGACGAGGTGCGGGCGAAGCTCGCCGACCTTCCCGGCGTGACCGCCTTCCCGGTGATGCGCCAGGGATTCGGCGCGCGCATCCAGAAGCCGGTTCAGTTCGTGATCGGTGGCGGGACATACGACGAGCTGGCTCAGTGGCGCGACCTGCTGCTGGAGGCGATCGACGAGGACAACCCCGGCCTGACCGGCATCGACTGGGACTACAAGGAGACCAAACCGCAGCTCAAGGTCGAAATCGACTACGATCGCGCGGCCGATCTCGGAGTGACGGTCGGCAACATCGGGCGCACGCTCGAGACCATGCTCGGCTCGCGCAAGGTGACGACCTATCTGGACGCAGGGGAGGAATACGACGTCATCCTCGAAGGCGAGCGCGACGAGCAACGCACGCCGGGGAGCCTGGAAAACCTCTATGTGCGCTCGGACCGCAGCGGCGAGCTGATCCCGCTCTCCAACCTGGTCCGGGTGATCGAGTCGGCCGATTCGCAGAGCCTGAATCGCTATAATCGGCTGCGCGCCATCACCATCGAGGCGAACCTGGATTCCGGACTCGCCCTCGGCGATGCCCTGAGCTTCCTGGAGGCCAAGGTCGCCGAGCACCTGCCCGAAAAGGCCCAGATCGACTACAAGGGACAGAGCCGCGACTTCCGATCGAGCAACCAGGACATCCTCTTCGTATTCGTTCTTGGCTTGCTGGTGGTCTTCCTGGTCCTGGCCGCCCAGTTCGAGAGCTGGATTCACCCGCTCGTCATCATGTTGACGGTCCCTTTGGCGATGGCGGGCGCGCTCCTCGCCCTCTGGCTGACCGGACAAACGCTCAACATCTACAGCCAGATCGGACTCATCATGCTGGTCGGGCTCGCCGCCAAGAACGGCATTCTGATCGTGGAGTTCGCCAACCAGCTGCGCGACCAGGGCAAGGAATTTCGCGAGGCGCTGCTCGAAGCGGCCGACGTGCGTCTGCGCCCCATCGTGATGACCGGCATCACGACGGCTGCCGGCTCGCTCCCGCTGCTGCTCTCGAGCGGCGCCGGCGCCGAGACCCGCACGGTCATCGGTACCGTCATCCTCGCGGGCGTCCTCGCGGCAACCGTCTTCACCTTGTTCGTGGTCCCGATCGCCTACGACCTGCTCGCTCGTCACACTGGATCGCCCGGCGACGTGAAGCGTCGGCTGGAGCGCGAAATGGAGGCATCCTGAAGAACCGCGCGGCTCAACCGAGTATGGCCGCCACCGAAGGGATCCCGACCAGGGCCGGCAGCGCCATGACGAGGCCGGTCAGCCCATGACCTGGATGCACGCCCGGACCGGGCCGAAGCTGCGCCTGTGCTCCGGACAGGGTCCGAGTCGGCGCAGCGCCTTGAGGTGCGCGCATGTTGGATAGCCTTTGTGCCCGGCAAAGCCGTAGCCGGGAAAAGCCAGGTCCAGGTCGCACATGAGACGATCGCGGGCGACCTTGGCAAGGATCGATGCGGCGCCGATCGATGGCACCAATCCGTCGCCGCCGACGATCGCCTCGGCCTCGCACCCCACATCCGGACAACGATTTCCGTCGACGAGCACCCGTGTCGGCCGCACAGTCAAGGCCGCAACCGCGCGCTGCATCGCCAGCATGGATGCCTGGAGGATATTGATCCGGTCGATCTCCTCAGCGCTTGCCCAAGCAATGGACCAAGCGAGGGCGCGCTCGCGAATCTCGAGATCCAAGGCATCGCGCCGAGCCGGGGTGAGCTTCTTCGAATCATCAAGGCCCGGAATCGAACGGGCCGGATCCAGGATAACGGCAGCGGCGCTGACCGGACCGGCCAGCGGGCCTCTGCCCGCCTCGTCGACACCCGCGACCCATAAAACCGCGGCCGAAGTGATCAATACCGTTCGCCTCCTCTCCGAATCATCGAGGATACCAACAGTCTTTCCCTCGACGCGGTTTTAGTAGAAAAGCCAAAAAATTCTTGAATCGCGTCCCCGCCGGGGCCGTTTGCACATCCGAGTCCGAATCCAAGGCGAGACGGCACGGATCACACCAGGACGCGATTCAATAAGCCACCAGATCAAGGACTGCCTGCGCCGCGCTGGCTGCGGCATCCTTCCGCAGCCAAAGATGGATGCGCCGATACTCGGCCTGGATCTGGGCGACGCGCTCCGCATCATCCAGAAACGCCAGGACGGCCGGCGCCAAGAGATCGGCGCGACAGCGGTCTTGGATAAACTCGGGCGCCAGCTCCTTCTCTGCCAGTAGATTTGCCATGGCGATATAGGGCACCTTGACCAGACCGAGCTGCTTGACGAGGTGATAGGAGATCGGATGAACGCGATAGGCGACCACCATCGGGCGTTTGGTCAGCAGGGTCTCCAGCGTGGCCGTTCCCGAGGCGGTCAGCACGACATCGGCGGCGGCCAGAACCTCGCGGCTGCGCCCGTCGACCAGTGTGATCGGGAGTTTCGCCGCGATCTTCTCCAAGGCTTGACTGAAGCGCTCGCGCAGCCGAGCGTTGACCAACGGGACGACGAACCGCAGGTCCGGGCGGGCGGCGAGGCAACGCGCTGCAGTCTCGATGAAGGGCTCTGCCAGACGCTCGACCTCGCCCATCCGACTGCCGGGCAGCAGGGCAACGATGGCTCCGTCCTGCGGCAGACCGAGGGTACGCCGCGCTCCCGTCCGATCGATGTCGACCGGGATCTCGTCTGCAAGCGGATGACCAACATAGCGCGCCGGCACGCCGTGCTCGCGCAGGAAGGTCTCCTCGAAGGGAAAGACGCTCAGCATAAGATCCACTGAGCGACGGATCGACTTGACCCGGCCCGGACGCCAAGCCCACACGGTTGGACTGACCATGTGGACGGTTCGGATGCCTGCCCTGCGCAGCCGGCGCTCCAGACCGAGATTGAAGTCGGGCGCGTCCACGCCGATGAAGACGTCCGGGGGATTCTCGACAAAGTAGCGCACCAGCTCGCGTCTGAGTCCGAGAAGCTCGCGAAGCTGGCCGAGGACCTCCATCAGCCCCATCACGGAGAGCCGTTCCATGGCGAAGAGGGTCTCGCAACCCTCCTCCTGCATCCGGGGTCCGGCAACGCCGACGAAGTGAACCTCGGGGACCCGTTTGCGGATCTCGCGCGCCAAGGCGGCACCCAGGATGTCGCCCGACGCCTCGTTTGCGACGATCCCGATCCGCAACATCAACGCACGATGCTGCGGTTGCTGTCGGCGATGAAGTCCGCCATGGCGAGGATCTCGGGAATGTCCGCGGACATCCGATTCAGCTCGGCGATCGCCTCGGCCAGCTTGAGGTTTCCCATATAGAGTGTGCGATAGGCACGCTTGATCGCTTGAATGGCGAAATCGGAAAAGCCGCGACGTCGCAAGCCCTCGGCGTTGATTCCGCGGGGCTCGGCCGGGTGCCCGCCGACGGTCACGTAGGGAGGAACGTCCTTGCTCAGAACCGATCCCATGGCACAGAAACCATGAGCACCGATCCTGCAGAACTGGTGGACGATGGTGAAACCGCCGAGGATGGCCCAGTCCTGGATCTCGACATGTCCGCCTAGCGAGGCGGCGTTGGCCATGATGACGTTGTCGCCGATACGACAGTCGTGCGCCACGTGGACATAGGCCATGAAGAGATTGTCGCTGCCGATCCGGGTCACGCCCTTGTCTTGGACGGTGCCGCGATGCAGCGTCGTGAACTCGCGGATCTGATTGCGATCGCCGATCTCCAAGCGCGTCGCCTCGCCGCCGTACTTCTTGTCCTGGGGATCTTCGCCGACGCTCGCGAACTGAAAGACGCGATTGTCCCGGCCGATCCGGGTCGGTCCCTTGATCACGGCATGGGGACCGATCCGGCTTCCCGAGCCGATCTCGACATCCGGGCCGATGACGGCGAAGGGGCCGACCTCGACATCGGAATCCAGCGCCGCCCCCGGATCGACCAAGGCGGTCGGGTGAATCAAGCGGTAAAGTCTCGGGCCGTACACATGATCTCGGCGCTGGCCACAAGACGATCGTCCACGCGCGCCTCGCCGTCGAACTTCCAGATCCCGCGACGCACGGGGCCGAGCTTCACGTCCAGAATCAACTGATCGCCGGGCTCGACGGGTCGTTTGAAGCGCGCCTTGTCGATGCCGACGAAGTAGTAGAGCTTGTTGCCGACCTCTTCCGGGCGCGAGGCCATCGCCAGCAATCCAGTTGCCTGCGCCAGCGCCTCGATGATCAAGACGCCGGGCATCACCGGACGCACCGGGAAATGGCCGGTAAAAAACGGCTCGTTGAAGGAGACGTTTTTCAAGGCAATCAGGTACTCGTTCACCTTGTAGTCGATGACCTTGTCGACCAATAGAAACGGATACCGGTGCGGCAAGAGGCTCAGTATCTTATGGATATCCATTGTGCTCACGACGTCCTCCGAGCGATCAAGACGCAAATCAGAATCCGTCGGCGTGGGATGCGATCCCTCCATGCTAGGTAGCCTCCCGCCCAGTTGTTTCGTTCATCGTATCGATACGTATCTCGAGTTGTTTGATGCGTCGCGCCAGCTCGTCCAGATGTCTGAACCGTGCCACATTGCGACGCCAATCCGCACTTGGCATGGCCGGGATCCCGCTGCTGTAGGTGCCGGGCTCCGAGACCGATCGGGTCACCATGGCCATCCCGGTAAAATGGACTCCGTCGCCGATCTCCAGATGACCGGCCATCCCGACGGCGCCCGCGATGGTGCAGTTTCGACCGATTCGGGTCGAACCCGAAATGCCGGTGTTCGCCGCCATCGCCGTATTCTCGCCAATCTCGACGTTGTGGCCGATCTGGATGTGGTTG
>NZ_DATITZ010000300.1:0-2842 GCF_035467215.1 Thiocapsa sp.
CGCGAGGATGCACGCCGGTGAAGCGTGCGGGACATCCGCGCTCCGCGCTTACCGCATTGCTTCACCGGAAAACGACATCACCGGTGGAAAATTCCCTGCAAAAATGGCCGGTGGTTTGCGGATCAGGATGGGAAACAACAGTCAGCGAGGCCGAGGACCTCATCGAACGCGCCGAATCGGCGGGGCGGCTGCTCTCGGTCTTCCACAACCGCCGATGGGATGCGGATTTCTTGACGGTCCAAAGGCTCCTAACGTCCGGTGAGCTGGGCCGACTCACCTCTGTCGAATCACGTTTCAACCGCTTCCGACCCGAGGCCCGGGTGCGTTGGCGCGAATCCGGCGCGCCGGGCAGCGGCCTCTTGTACGACCTCGGCGCCCATCTCGTCGATCAGGCCCTGTGCCTGTTCGGCATGCCCGAGACCATTCCGCTGGATCTCGCCCGGCAGCGCGACGGCGCACTCGCCGCCGGTAGCGATCGACAGCGTCGACGGAGGAACGAAAATGTACGATCTAATCGGCGACATACACGGCTGTGCTCGTGAGCTCAAGGCGCTTCTCGCCAAGATGGACTACCGCGAACAAGACGGGGTCTGGCGCCATCCAAACCGCCAAGTGATCTTCCTCGGCGACTTCATCGATCGCGGACCGGAGCAGGTCGAGGTGATGAAGATCGTTCGCGCGATGGTCGACGCCGAGCAGGCGCTGACGGTCATGGGTAATCACGAGTTCAACGCCGTCGCTTGGGCCACGCCGACGGCGACGGGGCCGGATGCCTACTTGCGATCTCACACCGAGGACCATCGGAAACAGCACGCGGAGTTCCTCGCGCAGGTCGGCGAGGGCAGTCCACTCCACGAGGAGCTGATCGACTGGTTTCGCGGACTCCCGCTCTGGCTCGATCTGCCGGGGCTGCGTGTCGTGCATGCCTGCTGGCATGAACCCTCCTTCAAGATCCTGACCGAACACCTGGACGACGGTGACCGAATCCGCGACGAAGCCGCCTGGGCCGCGCTCACCCGAAAAGGTGACCCCGCCTTCGAGGCTCTGGAGACGGTACTCAAGGGTTTGGAGATCCCGCTTCCCGAGGGGGTCGAATTCACCGACAAGGACGGCAAGATCCGCCGGCGGGTCAGAACCCGCTGGTGGAAGGACCACCCGATCACCTACCGCGATCTCGCAATTGTGCCGCTCGAGGTCATCCCTCAGATCCCGCACGAGCCGGCGCCCGAGCATGTCCTGCCGGGCTACGACGGGGACAAGCCGGTATTCGTCGGCCATTACTGGATGAGCGGTACCCCCCACCCGCTGTCCGCGCGCGTCGCCTGCCTGGATTACAGCGTTGCCGCGGGCGGAAAGCTCTGCGCCTACCGCTGGGACGGGGAGCGCGACCTCGTCGGGGAGCATTTCTGCTGGGTCGACGTGGATCGCAGCCAACCCGCAACGCAAGGAGCGGCATCGTGAAAGAGCACAAGGTCAATGAGGATGACCCGCGCCGGACGACTCCGGTTCCGATCCAAGGGGTTGATCCCCGACGCGGCACGCGCAATCCGACCACCGCCTTCCGTCGCGATCGCGGCGACGCTCAGAGCACCAACAGCAGCACGGCCGGGAGCGTAATCAGGGCGGCCGCGTTGCCGAGGAGCACGATGGAGGCCACGCGCTCGGGCTCCTGGTCGTAGCGTTCGGCGAAGATAGCGTTGAGCACCGCGGGCGGCAGTGCGGCGAAGACGATCAGGATGCTGGCCTGCTCGGGGGGCAGCGCAAGGACAAAAGCGATCGCCCAGGCCAGCAGGGCACCGATGATCGGTCGGACGAAGGCGCCGAGGTCCACGTCCTTCGATGCGAGTGCGGAGAAGACCAGGGCGGGCACGAAGACGTCCATGTTGAGCGCGGTTGCCGCGCGCATGTCCGGGCGGTGGCGCCGGGCGTAGAGAAACCCGACCGCAACCACGATGAACAGAGGCAGGACGATGAGGAGGATGCGCTCGAGCAGGAGGCGACCTCGTCAGCGCAACGACCGGAGAAGGCGCGACACCGGGCCGACCTAAAGGCGTCGCCGTACGAGCGCCATCAGAAGCCTCCCCCGGTGCGAAAGCCGCCGCTGCTTCCGCCGCGCTTCCCGGCCCCGCCGCTCCCGCCGGTGCGACCGGCGCTCCCGCGGCCCAAGCCGCCGAAGATGTCGCCCGGGCGACGCCCATCGCCGAGGCCGCCGCCCCAGACGGTCCCGCGACCGAAGGCGCCTGAGCCGAAACCGGGATCGGAGCGCTCCGGGCGATAACGCTGCTGCTCCTGCATGACGCGCCAGAGGTTGCGTCGGTCCAGGGCGCCGTTCAGGAACTGCCCCAGCATCATGGCGATCATGGCCGCATCGCCGAATTGGGAATCGGCACGGTCGTAGCGGTTGCGTTTAAAGTCCGTCCGCAGGGTCTCGACCTCATCTAGGCGCTGCCGGGCCTGTACAAGCGACTCGCGCAGCGTCTTGAGTGCACCATCGTGCCGGCGCCGCTCGTCCTCGCGCTCCAGCAGGCGGGCGACGATCAGGTCGTCTTCCGGGAAGGGCGTGGTCAGCGCCTCGCGACGCAGCTCCATCAGGTCGTCGCGCTGCAGCTCGGAGGTCACCAGCTCGAGCGCCTTTGCGCTGTATTCGTCCTGCCCGGCGGCATAGAAGGCCTTGCGCACCTCCAGCCCCTGGAGGTCGTTCCGCGCTTGGACGATACGCAGGTCGACGGCATCGAGCGCCGCCTGCGCCTCGACGGTCGCCGCGTCGAGGGCCGGAATTCCGTCCTCGACCCGTGCGGCTTCGGCGAGTGCCCTTAGGGCGGCCAGCTCGGAATCGGCGGCG
>NZ_DATITZ010000301.1:0-1877 GCF_035467215.1 Thiocapsa sp.
TCAGGGGCGGCTCGCGCGTTTGGCGCGGTGAGGCGTCCACCTCCTGCCTCCTGCCTTTGGCTGGTGGCTGGCGGCTGGCGGCTGGCGGCTGACCTCAAAGATACGGCCTCAGCATCCCCCCGAGATCCACCCGCGCACGCAGACGCCGGCACAACATGAAAGCGCCCATGAACTTGCGATGCAGGAACATGGTTTCCGGGGCCGGCACGGTACTGAAGGCGCCGGAGTAGAACATCTCGCGACCGCGCGCATAGACACGCTCGAAGAGGTCGGAGACGCCGAAGTCGTAATGGCCCGGGCTGCGCAGCGGTTCGCTGGACATGCGCAGCAGATCGATGAGCGCGTTCACCTGCTCGGCCGGGTCGTTCGCGCCGACATAGCCCAGGTCGATCGAGGCCGCGCGAATCGCGGCACGGTCATCGGCGAATGCAGCACGAGCGAGCTGTCGATAGCGCTCGACGAGATCCGACCCCACCGGCAGCGCGGCACCGAAATCGAGCAGCACGATCCGCCCGCTGTTGGCGTCGTAGAGATAATTGCCGAAGTTGGGATCCGATTGCACGAGACCGAACTCGAAGAGCTCGCGCATGGACAGACGCGTCAAGGCCGTTGCGGCGCGATCACGCACCTCGCAGCTACAGCCGCTGTCGGCCAAACGATCGACCGGGACACCCTCGGCGAAATCCATGGCCAGCACGTGCGACGTGGAGAGATCGCGATGCACGCGCGGGACGAGGAAGTCCGGATCCGCGCCGACACCGGCCCCATACGCCTCGAGCGAATCCGCCTCGGCGCCATAGTCGGCTTCCTGATGAAGCTGTCGGCGCGCGCCTTCCAAGTAAGGCGTCAGATCCACGCCCGCCGGGGCCATTCCGAGTGTCCGGGCCAGAAAGGCAAGATTGTCGATGTCGCTGTCGATGCTCTCGCGAACACCCGGAAACTGGATCTTGAGCGCAAGCCGACGTCCGTCGCGCGTCTCGGCCCGGTGCACCTGACCGATCGAGGCGGAGGCCACGGGCGTGAACTCGAACCGCTTGAACTTCGCGTTCCAGCCCTGCCCGTATTCGCGCTCCAGAACCCCGGCGAGCTGACTCATCGGCATCGGCTCGGCACGTTCGCGCAAGGCGCTCATGATCTCCGCGGCCTCGGGCGTGAAGATGTCGGAGCCGTCCATCGACATCAATTGCCCCATCTTCATGACGGCACCGCGCATGCGCGCAAGCCGATCGGTAAAGCGGCGTGTATGCTCGGGCGAGAGCCTGATCCGCGACGGCTCGGCGCTGCGACGGGTCCGAGCAAGCTCGATCAGGCCCTTCACGCCGATCCCTGCAGCAAGATCGCCGGTGGCCCGCCCCAGATGCCAAAGACGACTCAAGCGCGTGCTCGGGACGGCCATGCCGGGCCGGTTATGTGGTGTAGACATCGGGTTTCCTCGGAAAAGAATCGGCGGCGTCCGGATCCTGTCCAGACCAAAGGTTGGACATGGTATCGAGTTATCCGCAGTGCAACGATGCGGAATCGCACCCGAGCCGCGAATCAAACTTGATCCAGCCGCAACCCGCGCAGATAATACCCTGTTAGTTTGCTGTTACTTCGCGAATCCCCCTGGATGGTCCGCCGGACTTCCCGCCGGACGCGCCATTCTTTCGAGGCACCACGATGGACACCCCCGACACGAGTATCGGCTTCGGCCAACTCGGCCTAGCCCCCGCCGTTGCAAAAGCGGTCGAGGATCTCGGTTACGAGACCCCGACACCTGTTCAAATCCAATGCATCCCGCACCTGCTTGCCGGCCGCGACCTGCTCGGCCAGGCCCAGACCGGTACGGGAAAGACCGCCGCCTTCGCCCTGCCACTGCTTAGCCGCGTCGATCCCAC
>NZ_DATITZ010000302.1:0-2424 GCF_035467215.1 Thiocapsa sp.
TCCCCTCGGGAAGCCCGCGGCCTCCGGTGCTGCCGATCGTCCTCTGCAATGGCGAGAAATCCTGGTGGGCCAAGACCAGTCTCGACGCGTTGATCGAGCCGGACCTACCCGAGCAGCTGCGCCGATGGCAGCCGCAGATCCGCTATCTGCTGCTCGACGAGCAGCGGCTCGCGGATACCGAGCTAGCGGGACAGCGCAATGTCGCCGCGGCCTTGGTTCGGCTCGAGAACAGTCGCCGGCCCGAGGATATCGAGCGGGTCCTGGCGAGTCTGATTGATTGGCTCGCCGCACCCGAGCAGGACAGTCTGTGCCGTGCCTTCGTCGTCTGGCTCAAGCGCGTGCTGCTGCCGGCGCACGTGCCGGGCGCCGAGCGACCGAACGTCAACAATCTTCAGGAGATGCGCGCCATGTTGGCCGAACGGGTGAAGACCTGGACCGGCAGAATCGATTGGATCGCGTTCCATGCGTCGAGCGATCAGGGGGTTGGCGAGGAGAGCTTCTTGCGCATGCGACGCAATGCAGTCAGCAGCGCCGGAAGATCATCCTGGATGATGCTCCAGACGGTGTCGTCATCGATTCCCAAATAGCCGTGGATCAAACGATTCCGTGTCGCGATGATGAGACGGCAAGGGATCTGCGGATTGGCTGACCGCACGTCATTGGGAATATGCGTCGCGGCCTCGCCAATTAGCTCAAGGTTTCGGAGCGTAGCGTCGTAGGCGAGCGAGTTGCCGACGAATTCCTGTTGTTCCAGCCTCCGGGAATAGGCCGATACCTTCTCTGCAAATGCGATCATGTCATCGAGGTAGAAAACCCATCTCGCTTGCTTTCGGTGGGCTCAGACACGAATCGCCTCGCGTTCGACATAAGGAGCCAGCTCTCGGCGCAGTGCCTTGCGAGTGCCGAGATCAACAGGGCGCCCGAGGAGGTCTTCGAGATAGAACTGCACGCCGAAATAGCGCTGCGAGGTCGATGGCCCATCGAAGGACACTAGGATATCGATGTCGCTGTCCACTCGCTCGTCTCCACGCGCCGTCGACCCGAAGAGCGCCAGATCGACGACACCGAAACGTCGAGTCAGATCCGCCTTGTGCTCGGCCAGAAGTCTCAGGGATTGGTCTCTGTTCACTTTTTCACCCGTACGGCAGCAGCAAGCACTCGATTTCGCGCCCGAGGAACTGTGGATTGCGCCAAAATTCACCGCAGCAAGCCTAACATAGACCCCCGGGTCGTGATCACCGATGTGATGCTGAAATCCATGGCACGGATCCCGAAAATGTTTCGTAAGACCGGCTGCACTGTCGCCGCGATCGGCATCTGCAAGCGTCGGAATATGATCTCTTCGCAGCGAAGCTCGCAGCACGGGCTTTCTCGAGCACGGGCGGCTTCGGGAAGCAAAACGGTCGCTCCGGCGGATTCGGCGGATTGGCTCAGAGGTCGCAAAGGGTCGTGACTTGTAACTCGTTCAACCGCGCGCGACTTTCCGCTGTCAGGATCGAAGAGTCACCCCCTTTCGGCCGCTGGGTGACCGGTCAGGGCCGATTCGGGACGTAAGCGGAGCCTCGAGGCGAACGGGAATCGCGGAACCGCTTGGTGGAATGGCTGCGGTGGAATAGCCCGAGTCCGGCAGGGTCAGCGCGGATTATCCTGAGAATTTCATGGGAAATTAAGGTCAGCGACAAGATGCCCCCGGTCACGCAAGTGTGACCGGGATCCTTCGATCCTCTTGACTTCTAAACCGGGTCCAGCGCGGATCCCCCGGCGTCCATCGGGTTGCGCATATCAACGTAACCCGGCCGTCCGCTCGGGACGCGATTTAGCTCAGCACCCCGGCTTGTAGCGCAGATCCAGCGTATAGGGATGCTCCCCGGCCGGCTCGTGCGGCGGCGGGTCGATCGGCCCCGGGGTGTGTCCCATCAGCCGGAAGCGGGCGATGCGCCGACTCTCCGCCTCGTAGCTGTTGACCGGGAAATTGCTCTCGCTGCGACCGCCCGGATGGGCGACATAGTAGGTGCAGCCGCCCAGGCTCGCGCGGTTCCAGAGATCGACGATCTCGAACAGGAGCGGGCTGTGCGCGGGGATGGTCGGGTGTAGACCGGACGGCGGGCTCCAGGCCTTGAAGCGGATCCCGGCGACGAACTCGGCCTTGCGTCCGGTCGGGCGCAGCGGGACACGCCGGCCGTTGCACACGAGCACATGACGGTCGCCGACCATGCCGTTGACCTTCACCTGCATCCGCTCCACCGAGCTGTCGACGAAGCGGGCGGTGCCCTGCGCCGTGACCTCCTCGCCCAGGACATGCCACGGCTCGATGGCCGCGCGCAGCTCCATGTCGATGCCGTTTTCGGTGACCAGATCCCCGTAGTGCGGGAAACGGAACTCGAAGAAGGGATCGAACCAGGCAGGATCGAAGGGATAGCCGGC
>NZ_DATITZ010000303.1:0-5300 GCF_035467215.1 Thiocapsa sp.
GGCAGCGGCCTTGCCATCGTCCTCATCCGTAAGGTGCAGGGGGAGTTTCTTCGGGCACCCTTGCCTTCGCCTACGTGTTCCCTTCTCCCAAGGGCCACGGTTGGACTTGCACCAACTAGCCGACTAGCATGCCGGTCACACGTGGACTGCGCTGCGCTTGTCCACCCCGCCCCTCCGATCATCGGCTCAGCGCCGTGGCCGGGTTCATGCGCAAGCAAGTTCTGTCGCCGGGATGATCGCCCGCTCCGCTCGCCTCAACCCGTCAACATCCCTTTGATGGTGAAAAACAGCATCGCCGCCATGAGCGCGGACGCGGGCACCGTGATCACCCAAGCGGCTACGATCTTGAGCACCTGCGAGCGTTTCACCAGCTCGTGGCGATAGACCTTGCGCAGGCTTTGGCGCTCGAGCTTGGAGAAGTGGGCCGGATCCATGCTGCGTTTGGATTTACGCTTGAGCTCGCGCAGCATGCGTCCCTTCTCGTCGATCGACGCCTTGGCGAATTTTGCGAGGAAGGCATCGATGGCGGCCTGATCGCCCTCCGGGTGATGCGCCTTGATGGTTTCGAGCATCCTCGCGTACTGGCTCTTGAGATACTCGCGCAGAAAACCGACGCCGAAGACAGCACCCACGGCGACATGCGTCGTGCTGACCGGAAGCCCGAGCTGGCTGGCGAGGATGACCGTGAGTGTGGCGGCCATCGCGATGCAGTAGGCGCGCATCTGATCGAGCTCGGTGATCTCCGAGCCCACCGTGCGGATCACCTTCGGCCCGAACAGGCCCAGTCCGATCGCGATCCCCAGCGCACCCACGATCATGACCCACATCGGGATGGGTGCAGCCGCCGTGATCTCGCCGGTCCCCGAGCTCACGACCTCGACAATCGCAGCCAACGGCCCGACGGCATTGGCGACATCGTTCGAGCCGTGCGCAAAGCTCAGCAAGGCCGCGGCAAAGATCAGCGGGACGGTGAAGAGCTGATTGACTCCTTCTTTGGAGTTGCCGATCCGCCGTGCCTGCCGTTCGATGATCGGGCGGGCGCCCCAGAAGACCAGAATCGCCAGTGCGACCCCGACGCCCGAGGCCTGCAGGATGGTCACGGTCCAGACCCGGTTGAGCCCTTTGAGCATTAGGTAGGTGCCGAAGGCGAACGCCATGGCGGCCACCAGATAGGGCACAGCCTGACGCGACGAGGCGACCAAATCGGTCCGGTAGGTGATGCTGCGCTTGATCAGATACAGAAAGCCGGCGCCGATCGCGCCGCCCATGAGTGGCGAGATCACCCAGCTCGCGACGATCTTGGCCACGCTGTCCCAATCGGCGATCCCGAGCCCGCTCGACGCGACTCCGGCACCCAGCACCGCGCCGACGATCGAATGCGTCGTCGACACCGGAGCACCCATTCGCGCGGTATTGTTCCAGAAATAGAACCGTAACCCAATCGTCATGAATGCGCCGCAGGCGCGCGCGGATCCTGAGATCGGCACCATACGTGTGCAAAGAATGCCGACCTGATCCGGATCATGCCGATGCCGATTCGCTTGAAAGCGCTCGCAAACGAGCGTCAATCCAACCGCGTTTCGGGCTATAGTTGAGGCCGTTACTCGGCTCCCGCCTCGCTTCGGGCTGCGCCAGCCGCCGAGTCGGAGTAAGGCGCAGCTCGGCCGCGTTGCCGGCCTCCTCTACCCACCAATCCGGGAAAGCTCGATGTCGCAAAAGCTCATGGTAACCCTCGACGGCAACGAGGCCGTGGCCTACGTTGCCCACCTGACCAACGAGGTCATCGCCATCTATCCCATTACCCCGTCCTCCAATATGGGCGAATGGGCGGACGAGTGGTCGTCGCTCGGCATTCCTAATCTTTGGGGCACGATCCCCGATGTCGTGGAGATGCAGAGCGAGGCCGGCGCGGCCGGAGCGATCCACGGTGCATTGCAGGGCGGGTCCCTGGCGACGACCTTTACGGCCTCGCAGGGTCTGCTGTTGATGATCCCGAACATGTACAAGATCGCCGGCGAGCTCAGCCCGACGGTCTTTCACGTCTCGGCGCGCTCGCTTGCGGCGCAGGGGCTGTCGATCTTCGGCGACCATTCGGACGTCATGGCGTGCCGCGCCACCGGTTACGCCATGTTCTGCTCGGCCTCCGTCCAGGAAGCCATGGACTTCGCGCTCATCGCCCAAGCCGCGACCCTGGAAAGCCGCGTCCCCTTCCTGCACTTCTTCGATGGGTTCAGAACCTCGCACGAGGTCACCAAGATCGAGCAGGTCTCGCACGAGACCATCCGCGCCCTGATCGACGAGGAGCTGGTCACGGCCTGCCGTGCGCGCGCACTCAACCCGGACCACCCCGTGATCCGCGGCACCTCGCAGAACCCGGACGTCTATTTCCAGGGACGCGAAACGGTCAACCCTTACTACGCCGAGGTTCCCGGCATCGTGCAGCGCACCATGGACCGCTTCGCCGCACTCACGGGCCGTCAATACGGGCTCTTCGAGTATGTGGGCGCGCCCGATGCGGAGCGCGTCATCCTGCTGATGGGCTCCGGGATCGGGGCCGCGCAGGAGGCGGTCGAGCATCTCGTAGACGACGGCGAGAAGGTCGGTCTGATCAAGATCCGGCTCTACCGCCCCTTCGATGCAGGCGCCCTCCTCTCCTCTATCCCGGTTACCGCAACCCGACTCGCCGTGCTCGATCGCTGCAAGGAGCCGGGTGCCGACGGGGAGCCGCTTTACAAAGACGTCGTCACCGCACTCGCCCAAGCCTTCGCCGACGACCGTATCGCCGCCATGCCGCGCGTGGTCGGCGGCCGTTACGGGCTCTCGTCCAAAGAGTTCACCCCGGCGATGGTCAAGGGCGTCTTCGACGAGCTGGCGGCACCCAAGCCCAAGAATCCCTTCACGGTCGGCATCATCGACGACGTCGGCCACACCAGCCTGGCCTGGGATCCGGACTTCAAGCCGGCGGCGATGGCGGGCGTCACCGCCTGCGTCTTCTTCGGCCTGGGCTCGGACGGCACCGTCTCGGCCAACAAGAACTCGATCAAGATCATCAGCGAAGAGACGCCCAACTTCGGTCAGGGCTACTTCGAGTACGACTCCAAAAAGGCCGGCGCGGTCACCATCAGCCACCTGCGCTTCGGCCCGAAGCCGATCAACAGCACCTATCTGATCGGCGAGAGCGAGGCAAGCTTCGTCGCCTGTCATCAGCCGACCTTCCTCACCCGCTACGACATGCTCGACCATGCCCGCCCCGGAGCCGTGTTCCTACTGAACTCGAACACCCCGCCCGATCGGATCTGGGACGAGCTGCCGCGCAAGATGCAGCAGGCGATCATCGACAAGGGCCTCTCCTTCTACGTGATCGACGCGTACGGGATCGCGGCTGCCACCGGCATGGGCCGGCGCATCAACACCATCATGCAGACCTGCTTCTTCGCCATCTCCGGCATCCTGCCGAAGGACGAGGCGATCGAGCACATCAAGCATGCCGTCAAGAAGACCTACGGCAAAAAGGGTCAGAGTCTTTTGGACCGTAACTACAAGGCGATCGATGCCGCGCTCGCCGGGCTTCATCAGGTCAGTGTCCCGACTCAGGTGACCAGTGTCTTCGAGCGCCCGCCCGTGGTCCCGATCTCGGCACCCGAGTTCGTGCGCAACGTGACCGCCACGCTCATCGCCGGCAAAGGGAACAGTCTGCCGGTCAGTCTGATGCCGGCGGACGGCACCTGGCCAACCGGCACGACCCGTTACGAGAAGCGCAACATCGCCCTCGAGCTGCCGAAATGGGAGGACGATCTCTGCACCCATTGCGGCAAGTGTCCGCTGGTCTGTCCCCATGCCGCCATCCGCGCCAAGGTCTACCCGGTCGCGCTCACGGACGCGGCACCGGCGAGCTTTCAGCACGTCCAGATCAAGGGGAAGGACTTCCCGGCGGATCATCACATTACCTACCAGGTCGCCCCGGACGACTGCACGGGCTGCGGTCTCTGTGTGGATGTCTGCCCGATCCGCGACCGCAAGGACCCCAACCGCAAGGCCCTCAACATGGTCCCGGCCGAGCAGACGCACGCTGCAGAGCAAGCGAACTGGGATTTCTTCCTGACCCTTCCGGAATACGATCGGACCAAGCTCGACGGCACCAAGATCAAACACGCCATGATGCTCGAGCCGCTCTTCGAGTTCTCAGGCGCCTGCGTGGGCTGCGGCGAGACGCCCTACATCAAGCTCGCGACCCAGTTGTTCGGCGACCGCATGCTGATCGGCAACGCCACCGGCTGCTCCTCGATCTACGGCGGCAACCTGCCGACGACGCCCTACACCACCAACCCCGAGGGTCGCGGACCGGCCTGGAACAATTCCCTGTTCGAAGACAACGCCGAGTTCGGCCTCGGCCTGCGGCTCGCCGTCGATAAACAGGCCGCTCATGCCCGCGAGATCATCACGCGGCTCGCACCCAAGATCGGCGAGGATCTCGCCGAGGGTCTGCTTACGGCCGACCAGTCCGACGAGGCCGGAATCTTCGAGCAACGCGAGCGTGTGGTCGCCCTGAAGGAGAAGCTCAAGGGCATCCCGGACCTGGAGGCACGCACCCTGGAAGGCATCTGCGACCAGGTCGTCAAACGCAGCGTCTGGATCATCGGCGGCGACGGCTGGGCCTACGATATCGGCTACGGCGGTGTCGATCATGTGCTCGCGAGCGGGCGCAATGTGAACCTCTTGATCCTGGATACCGAGGTCTACTCCAACACCGGCGGCCAGACCTCCAAGTCGACCCCGATGGGCGCGGTCGCCAAGTTCTCCGCAGCCGGTAAGTCGACCTTCAAGAAGGATCTCGCCATGATGGCGATGGCCTACGAGAACGTCTATGTTGCCCAAGTCGCCTTCGGCGCCAAGGACGTGCAGACGGTCCGCGCCTTCATCGAGGCCGAGTCCTTCGACGGTCCCTCGGTCATCATCGCCTACTCGCCCTGCATCGCCCATGGCGTGGACCTGTCCAAGAACCTGCGTCAGCAGGACATGGCGGTCAACTCGGGACACTGGGGCCTGTTCAGGTTCGACCCGCGCCGGCTCGCTGCGGGGGAGAATCCGCTGCACATCGACAGCAAGCCGCCGAGCATCCCGTATCGCGACTTTGTCTCCTCGGAGACCCGTTTCAGCGTCCTCACCCGCACCCATCCGGAGGCCGCCGAGCGCTATTTGCAGCTCGCCCAAAAGCACGTCCAGACCCGCTTTACGCTCTACGAGCAGTTGGCGCATCTAGCCGTGCAGAAGGCGCCCGCCGCGGCTCCGAAGGACACGGC
>NZ_DATITZ010000304.1:0-3229 GCF_035467215.1 Thiocapsa sp.
CCTCGATCTGGGTCGACCCGAGAAAGTCAGCTTGATCTTCCATCGTCGCATCACCAAGCGCACGCCGGAGCGGTTTTGTACCCGCGTGCTCACCCGAGGGGTCATCCCCACGCTGCATGTCAGCTACAAACGCTCCAAGATCAAGCAGTACTTCAAGCTCGAACGTGCGCTGCGCACCGAAACGACCATCAACAACACCCGTGACTTCGGCATCGGCCGCAAACTGTGCAACCTGCCCGCCTTGCGGGCCATCGGCTTTGCCGCCAATCGCCGCCTGCTCGAGGTCGAAACCATCAGTCAGGACTGTGCCCTGGCCGCCGGGGTGTTCGAGGCCGTCACCCAGGCGCAGACCATCGACGGGCAACGGGTCCCCCGCCTGACCTTCGGTGATCCACGCGTCATGTCACTCCTCGCCACCCTGTGCCTGTTCTTCATTCCGCAGCGGTTCCGCAACGTCTGGCTGCGCGAGAAAATGGCCCAACTGCTCGGCGTGCCGCTCCAGGACTACGGCCCCGGCAAGGCGACCTACGATCTGCGCCGACTGCGCCTGCACGGCCTCATCGAACGTCTGCCCAACAGCCACCAGTATCAGGTCACCCCCACCGGCCTGCGCGTGGCCATGCTCTTCGTGAAACTCAACAACCGCCTGCTGCGACCGGGACTCTCACAACTCTTCGACGGCTGCCCGCAAGCGCCCGACCGCCCGATGGCCAAGGCCATCAAAGAACTCGATCGTGCCCTGGAGCAGCTCCTCGCTCAGGCCAAAATAACCCCCTTGCAAATTTGACTCATGCGTGAAGATTTTTTTCCGTTAAAGCCATTAACGTGTATTTCTTGGGCGGGTGCGTTGACAAGGTGGTCACCCATGCCTTGCGAGCGGCACCGTCGCCCGACCAAACACCGGACGTCCCAGGCGGGCGCGCTTCGGGCACCCGTGTCGGTATGGGGATGCCGGCACCGACGCCAGCGGATGCCGACCGCCAGTCATGACCACGAGAGCAGGGTAGGGTGGCGATCCCTTGCCGCCGCGACCTCTCGGGCGGCACCGACGCCCGACCGAACGACGGCCGTTGCACACGCGCGTCGAGGGCCAAGCGGAGCTCCTTGTGCGCCTACTCACCAAGCGCTTCGGCCCGCTGTCGGCCGACATCCACGCGCGGCTCATGCAGGCGACCACCGACCAATTGGAGCGCTGGGGCGAGCGTCTCCTCGATGCCGAATCCCTGGAAGACGTGTTCGACGACCACTGACCTCACGAACGTAGGGCGTCAACCCTTTGCCGCCGCGATCGCGCGGGCGAAGCTATCGGTCGATCCTCGGCTTGCCGATCGGCGTCGGCGACCGAGCGGTTTGTTTGTCGGCATGGATGGGTCGATCCCGGGCGTGGGGATCGGCGTTGGTGGACATGAGGTTTCCGTATCGGCATGGGGATGCCGACCTACGCGCCATGAGCCTACGGGACCGTAGGGCGACAATCCTTTGCCGCCGCGACCTTGCGGGCTGAGCACGGCCACCTTCCCTGATGGGTTTTTCCCCTTAAATCGCCATCTTTCATGAGGGAGAGCGGTGTACCTCCCTCGGGGTGCTTGAACACCAATACCTGTCGGGAGAGTCTCTTGTTTGCGAAGATAAAGAGACTCCATCAGTGTGCCACGCCTTCCTTGAAAGCCCACGTTTTTCGCCGTGTTGCTGCACATCGACGAGGGTCTCGCCGAGGCCGCCCGAGCGGAGGGTTGTCCCGCCTGCGACGGCGTGCTGCATCGGGCCGACTACCCGTAAGCCGCGAGGCTGTCCGGAGCCGTGGCGCGAGGCGTTCGCCACGCGTCAGCCAGTGGCCCTCGCGACTGCATCCACGATCCGGACCTGCTCGTCATCGGACAGATACGGGTGCATTGGCAGGCTCATGACCCGCTGCGCCACGCGCGCACTGATCGGGGTTCCGAATCGCTCCAGGCTCGGTTGAAACACGGGCTGGTCGTTCAAGGGCACAGGGTAGTGCACCGCCGTCGGAATCCCTTCGGCAGCCAATGCCGCCGCGACGCGATCGCGCTCGCCGACCTGGATGGTGTACTGAGCAAATACCGACTCGTTGCCGGGTGCGATGAAGGGGGTCGACACTGCACCGTCGGCGACCTCGCTCGAGGTTGCTCCTCTGGACTGAAGCAAGTCGGAATAGCGCGCCCCGATCCGGATTCGCGCCTCGATCTCGTTCCCGAACAGCGGCAGCTTCGCAAGGAGAATCGCCGCCTGAAGCGTGTCGATGCGGCCATTCAGGCCGAGGCGCGGATGGTGATATCGGCGATCTTGGCCGTGGTTGCGGATCTCCTTCAGCCGTTTCGCCACATCATCGTCGTTCGTGAAGCAGGCACCGGCGTCGCCGTACGCGCCCAGCGGCTTGGAGGGGAAGAAGGACGTACAGCCGATCGCGGATAGGGCGCAGGACCGCTTTCCCTTGTAGGTGGCTCCGAAGCTCTGTGCGGCGTCTTCGATCACGGGCAGGCGATGTCGCGCGGCGATCTCGTTGATGGCGTCCATGTCCGCGCATTGGCCGTAGAGAGAAACCGGCATGATGGCTCGGGTCCGTCCGGTGATGGCCTCTTCGATGCGGGCGGGGTCGATATTGTAGGTCACGGGGTCGATGTCGACGAAGACCGGCCGCACGCCGAGCAGTGCGATCATTTCGCCGGTGGCGATGAAGGTGAAGGGGGTCGTAATGACCTCGTCGCCCCGACCGATCTCCAGCGCCATCATGGCCGCGAGCAATGCGTCTGTTCCGCTCGAAAGGCCGATGCAGTGACGCGTTCCGACGAATTCGGCGAGCGCGGTCTCCAGCGCTTCGACCTCGGGTCCCATGATGTATTGCCCGTGCTCCAGGACCGCATGGATCCGGGCCTTCACGTCGTCTTCGATCAGCCGATACTGTGACTTCAAGTCGATGAATTGCATTCGTTCCGCCTTGAACCGCGCCCGGCGCGGTATGCGATGTTTTTGGATGGGATCGGCCCCGGCAGACTTGATGACTGCTGGAGTCGGCGCGGTTTAAGATCAGGATACCGGGTTTCTGTCGAGCCGTCTTTTGTGCGCGCATAAAAAAACCCCCGCTTGGAGGCGGGGGTTTTGGGGATAAGGCCCTGGCGGTGACCTACGTTCGCATGGGGAGGCCCCACACTATCATCGGCGAGACACCGTTTCACGTCTGAGTTCGGGATGGGATCAGGTGGTTCCAGTG
>NZ_DATITZ010000305.1:0-5156 GCF_035467215.1 Thiocapsa sp.
TCCCCTCGGGAAGCCCGCGGCCTCCGGTGCTGCCGATCGTCCTCTGCAATGGCGAGAAATCCTGGTGGGCCAAGACCAGTCTCGACGCGTTGATCGAGCCGGACCTACCCGAGCAGCTGCGCCGATGGCAGCCGCAGATCCACTATCTGCTGCTCGACGAGCAGCGGCTTGCGGATACCGGTCCGTCGGTCGCGGGACGACGGGTGATCGGTATCTCGATCTAGCCGACGCCGGCTTGAAAAAGGCAAGCGTCCGGAACCGGGACTTTGTCGGCACTCGGGCGCGTTGGCCGGGACGCTTTTAGGCTGTGACCGCGCGATGGTGCAATCAACCATGAGGCGCGATGGCGGTCGCACGTCTCGCGGGCGGCCGCTCGGTGCACCGAGCCCGCTCCACGAAACACTCCCGCAGCCGCCTAACCGACACCAGCGCCCCCGTTTTTTTGACAGTCATAACGGGGGCCGATCGTCGGGCGGTTGGAGCGCCGGTCAGCGTGCCGGATGACGGATGGTCGCGAAGAGCGTCATCCGCAAACCTGATTGGTAAGGAGATTCAGCTAAGCGCCGAAGCCACGATTGAGGAGAGGGCCGCAAGTATCAAGTAATCAAAACCCTTGAGAACCAGCCTGGCGAGCCTCGTTCCGGCCGTTTGTGTCGAGTTTGTGTCGAGCGCCAACGGCGCGACCGATGTCAGCCCGGGGCAGCGCCCCGGGTTTCAATCAACCAACCCTTCAGCCCTGAAAGCCCCGGGTTTCAATCAACCAACCCTTCAGCCCTGAAAGGGCGGTTTAAAGATGCTGCTGGGGCTGGGGCGTTTTGCACCGTTCGGCCCTTTCCCAAAACGCGCGCCTAAGATCGATATATCAAAGCGTTGGGCCGCCCCTTCAGGGCTTAGTATGGGGGTCGTGGTCCCGGGGCGTTGCCCCGGGCTCGCGTGGTGAGCCCCGTTGGGGCAGCCGGATACCACCGGGTTCGATTCATGGCTATGGCAGGCTCCGTCCGATGGTGGATCAGGGAGCAGTCTGCGCCGATCGGTGGCTTATTCCGTGAGCCTGGCGGACGATTCTTTCTAATCAGGTCCGCAAATGAGGCCATCCCGGATCGACAACCCGATGACCGCGACCGGCGCAGGAGTGACCCTGATCCCGCCCCAATCGCGAACATTGCCAACCCCGAGGTCGTCATGCGTCTCGCCCACCGCCTGCTTCTCGCACTGCTGATCGTCGTCGTGGACACCGCGGCCTTCGCGGTCCCGCTGGCCGCACTGCTGCTAGCGTACGTTCTGCTCGCGCGTCCCGACTGGTTCCGGGACTGGGTGGATCAGCTGTACCGTGGGGTCTCCCGCTAGCCGGCCCCGAACGCAGCAGGTCGCGTGGCTCCTCCCGGTCTGTCGAGACCGCATCAAGCCGTCGGTTTCGGCCACGCGGCCGCCCCAGAGCGTGTTGTCGAACAGAATGTTCGAGCAGGTACCCGTGAAGCCGCTCGTCGGTGGGAATCGTTCGATTGCTCATGCGTTTGTACCTAAATCCTCCCAATCCGTCACGGCAAGGGTAAAGACCGATACGCGCCTCGGACCTCAGCGCCCGCAGCACTTCTTGAACTTCTTTCCGCTTCCGCAGGGACAGGGTGCGTTGCGCCCGACCTTGGCCGCCTTGAACCGGGCTCCGTTCGTGATCGTCGGGGCCTGGTGCGCCGCCTTGCGGTCGTCCTCCCTGAAGGCGGCCCACCAGCTCATCTCGGACACGGTATCCTCGATCGGACCTTTTCTGTCGCATCGTCGTAGCGCTTGCGCTTGGCCTTCGGACATGGCCCGCTCGACACTGCCCCTCCCGACGAACAGCGTATCCACCAAGTCATCATCGAAGGCGCGCTCGATGTCCGGCAACAGCTCCTCCGGATACAGATCGCAGCAGGCGCCGACGAGCGACCCCCAAAGCAGATCCGCTTCACGCTCCAGCTTGCCGTTGAACAAGCTGCGGAAATACGCGACGACGGACCCGCGCTCGAGCTCCCCGCGGGCGACGAGCATGACCAACACCCGCAAACAGGCGCTGCGGACATATTCGTTCACCTCGCGGTTCTCGATCATGCCTTTGATCGGATCCACATCCGCGCCGCAGACCGCCGCCAGGATGCGATCCAGATCCTCCGTCACGACATCGCCGGCGACATCGAAACACACCTCGCCCGGCGTCGAGAACAGCTTCACCAGCATCGGGTAGGCGGCACGCTCGCGAAACTGCGCCAGCAGGTACATGGCGTACATGTGCAGCATGGCGCCGTCGGTCTGCGCAACCCTGTGCGGGTCATCGGCGGTCGCCTGCAGGCACTCCAGCAGGACCGGCGTCATCGCCTCCCGTTGCGCCATGGCGGCCCGAACGGCAGCCTCGGGGAAGGTACGCTCGTAGGTTTCGAGCTGCGTCTTGATGTCTTCTATATTCATGCTGGGTTTGCTCCATTGCAGTGATCCGACGAATCGCAGGCCCCGGCAGACGCCTCGCGCGGCTCCAACCTGGCCCCGGCGTCGCGGAAGGCTCGGGCGACCCACTCGGCCGGCCGTGCGCGGCAGCCGTCGGGCTGCGTTTCGAGGCAACGGCGAGGTGCTCTCTGCGGGGTGGAGCCTCGTTGTCCATCGCCCGGGTGAGGACGCAACCGGGCGTCGTGCCGTTGCAATCAGTCCTCTACCGGCTTGCGCCCGACGATCTGGACGACATGACCGCGTCCCCGATGGTAGCGCCCTTCGGCCACCTCCCGCTCCTGCTCGCGCGCGACCTCGAAAACCAGGCCATCAAGCTCGTCTTCCAGGGTGGCGAGGTCCATGGTCAGCTCGGCGACGGGAGGGCCGCCGGTGCCCAAGCGCAACTGCTCGGGGGTGTAGGCTTCCAGGATCAGGACGCCGCCCGGTCGCAGTCCCTCCACGACGCGCCGATGCACCAGACGGCGCAGGTCCGGCGGCACATGGGCGAAGATCGAGACGATGCCCGTCCAGGCGTTCGGCGCGATGGCGAAGTGCGCGAGATCGCTGCAGCGCGTCTCGATCCGCACCCCGCGCTCGGCAGCCAGCCGCCGGGCCTTCTCCAGGCCGACGGAGGAGGCGTCCATCGCGGTCACCGCATGGCCGCGCGCGGCCACCCAGACCGCGTTGCGCCCCTCGCCCTCGGCCAAGCACAGGACCGGCCCCTCCGGCAGCCGATCCGCCTGCTCGACCAGAAAGTCGTTCGGTGCAGTGCCGTAGGCATAGTCGTCCTCGGCGTAGCGTTCATTCCACATCTGCTCGATGCTCCTCTTGTGTTGTCGTCGCGGACGCCGCGGCAGCCGGATCGCGCGAATCGCCCCCGTCCTCGCGGTTGATGGTGGGCGCGACCATGGGCGACGCAATGATCCCCTTCGCCTGCAATCCTGCGCGGACGAGTGCCTGACGCAAGGGCAGATCGGCAGCATCGCGGGTGTCCATATTCAAGGCGAAGATCCAGGTGGCATCGGGCGTCTCGACATAGCCGACATACCAGCCGATCTTCGGTGTGGCACGCGCGGCCCAACCGGTCTTCGCGAACAGCCGGTCCTGGTCTCCCGCCTCGGCGAGCATCACCCGACGCAGGCCCTCGTAGCTGGATGCACGATACGGCAAGGTGCGCAGAATCACCCGGCGCAGGAATTCAACCTGCTCCAGGGCACTGATGGTGAGTGTGCCGTCGAGCCAGAAGGCCACGGGGTCGAACGGCTCTGCCAGCGCGCCGTAGCCCGCGCGCTCCAGGTGGCTGCGGTAGCGCTCGGCGCCGATCTGTCGGGCCAGGCTCTGATAGCACCAGACGCACGAGACCGCAAAGGCACTGGCGAGCGTGTGATTGCGATTCCAGTCGGGCATGTCGTGCAGACGCCCGTCCCAGTGGATCAGGGCATCGGGTCCGGCAATAACACCCTCCTCCAGCGCGATGAGGGTGTTGAGGATCTTGAAGGTCGATGCGGCCGGCAACCGTTGCGCGGCACGCGGGGCGTTGTGCACATGCATCCGGTCGCCGTCGAGGTCGGCGATAACGACGGTGCCCTCGACGCCTGCCGCTGAGAACAGGGCGGCGAGATCGGCGTCGTCGGCATGGCCGGGCGTCGCGATGAACAGCGCCGCTATCAACGCAGGAAGCAGGGGCATCGGGAGATCCGGGTTCGCGTGAACATCGGCGCGAGCTTACACCGGCCGGGCGGCACCCGCGCGATCCGGGATGGCCGGGGCGCGTGCCGAGTCCGCGGTGGCCGCGGGCGCACGAACCCTGCGGTCTGGACCCTGCGCAGCCTTGCCCTGAGCTTGGCTTGACAGGTCTTTGGACGGTCCCTAGCCTCAGGTCGCGTTCGTCGAGGGCGACGCGATCCGTAAACGGCCGGGCGCGTCCCGTGCTGTCCGACACGCTCGTCTTTCCCGCGCCCGCCTGTCCCATCACCCGGAGAACCCCGATGAGCTGGAAGACCGCCTACCGCTCCTTCTACTACGCACAGGCGCCCGAGCCCGCGGACCTGGATCTGGACCCGGCCGAGACGGCGCTTTTGTGCATCGACGTGCAGAACCTCTACCTGGAGATCCCGAACGATCCGCAGGAGGCCGCGCGCTGGTTCCCCTTTCATCGGCGCATGCGCGAGATCGTGATCCCGACCACCCGTGGGTTGCAGGACGCCTTCCGCGCGAAGGGCATGGACGTCATCCACGCGCGCATCGCCTGCCAACTCGAGGACGGGCGGGACCGCTCGCTCAGCCAGAAGAAGCCGGGCTGGAATGCGCTACTGCTGCCCAAGGACAGCGCAGCGAGCCAACTGGTGCCCGAGCTGGCGCCGCTCCCCGGCGAGATCGTGGTGACCAAGACGACCGACAGTGCCCTGACCGGAACCAACCTGCGTCTGATCCTCGCAAACCTGGGTGTGCGCAATGTCGTGCTGACCGGGATCTTCACCGACCAATGCGTCTCCTCCACGGTACGCAGTCTCGCCGACGAGAGCTTCAACGTGATCGTGGTCGAGGATGGCTGCTCGGCCGGCACCGACGAGCTGCACCGGCGCGAGTTGGAGATCATCAACATGATCTACTGTCAGGTGCTCGGCAGCGTGGAGCTGCGGGAGATCACGGGGCTCTGAGGGGGCGACGACGATGCATCTCGGGCGAACCCTGCCGCT
>NZ_DATITZ010000306.1:0-17431 GCF_035467215.1 Thiocapsa sp.
CGCGAGGATGCACGCCGGTGAAGCGTGCGGGACATCCGCGCTCCGCGCTTACCGCATTGCTTCACCGGAAAACGACATCACCGGTGGAAAATTCCCTGCAAAAATGGCCGGTGGTTTGCGGATCAGGATGGGAAACAACACACGGGAAAAGGCTGAAAGCTTCGCGTCGATCAACAGCAAGCTCGGCGTGGTGCAGAAGGGTGCACTGACGGAGGCCATCCGGGCGGCTTATGCCAAACGCGCCGCATCGGCCGCACCCTATCCGGACTTTCCCGATGTGCTCGAACTGGCGGCACTCGCCTATGAGGCAGACGGCAAGAAAGACGATAGCCTCATCGAGGTCTTGCGCGATCTATCCGATTTCGAGCTGTTCTGGCGTCACGGCAGCGAGGGCACACCGATGGACCGGGTGTCGAACCGCACGATGTTGATCGATCTGCATGCCATGCCGGTACTGAAGGAGTTGGTCGGCTATCTCGTCATCGAGCGGCTTTACAAGGAGATGACGACCCTGCCCGATAGTCCGGTAACCGAGGGTCGACGGACCATTCGGTCCATCCTGGTGATCGACGAGGCGCACAACTACCTCGGCCAGAAGAACATTTTCCTACAGCGGATCATTCGCGAAGGGCGCTCGAAGGGTGTCGTCGTCTTCTTCGCTAGCCAGTCGCCCAACGACTATCAGCAAAAGTTCTTCAACTTCCAGGAGCTGCTTGAATTCGCCTACATCTTCCAATGCGACGGCGTGGCCGCCGGATCGGTACAGGACATTCTTGGTTGCAGCAGCAAGACGGCGAAGGATCTTCAGACGGAGATTTCCCGACTGGAACCTTGGCAGGTCATTGCGCGCAGTCCTGAAAAAACCGAAGAGTTTGTTAAGTTTACCGCCGAGGCGTTCTACAAGAGCTATTCCTGATCGCAGTGGGAGTTCGGCCCAACGATTCGTTTGCCAGGGCGGGTCGCTAAGACACCGGTCGAGCGCATCGCCAAGGGGCTCGTCCTTGCCGCGCTCTAACTCGAGGCTGTGCCTTGATACCAATCGATAGGCGCTTTCCCGCCAGTGAATTCCGGTTGGAACAAGGTCGTTGTGCCTGCTAATCTGTACGGAAATAAACCGTATCGAGAACGAGTATGTCCGAAGCCATCGAGCGATTCGACATCCGATTGCCCGCCAACGCCAAACAGCTGCTGATGCAGGCGGCGGACATCAGCGGCAATACCCTGACCGGCCTCGTGCTGAACGCAGCGCTGGAGAAGGCCCGGGAAATCCTGCGCAGCCACCAGCACTTCATATTGAACGCCGAGGAATGGCGTCGTTTTTCCGACACTCTGGACAATCCCCCCGAGCCGAACGACACGCTGCAAGCCGCCTGGCGCGACTACCGCGATGCCGAACCGGAATGAAGATTGTCGCGTTCGATCCCCGTCGCCACAAGCGCGCGGATTTTGCGTGCGGCCATGACGCCCTGGACGAATATCTGAGACGCTACGCGGGCCAGAGCTTGCGCAACCACTTGGCGCGGGTGTATGTGGCTGAAGACGGCCACGCTAAGGTTCTGGGCTATTACACCTTGTCCGCGGCCTCCCTCGGTCACGACGAGCTTCCCGAATCCCTCGCTCACCGGCTGCCGAAGTATCCCGTTCCGGCCGTCTTGATCGGGCGCATGGCGAGCGACCGCCGGGCGCGCGAATCCGGACTTCGCATTGGCTCTCGCCTCTTGATTCACGCCCTCAAACAATCTTTACGGGCAGCCGGCACGATTGGCGTGCAATGCGTCATCGTGGACAGCAAGCCGGAAGCCGTGGCATTTTACCGGCGTTTCGGATTCATTCCGTTGACGGAGGATGGCTTGAAGCTCTATCTGCCGATCAGCACGATCCTGAGATTGGACGCACGCGACGATTGATCCGCTGATGCCTGGATAGAAGCGGCCAGCGTCAGGGGCGACGGCCGTATTCACACGGTGACCTGCAATGAACGAAAGCCACCTCTTCATGGCGACCTCGACAGGTTTCGGCCTGCTGGCGGTTAGTTGGATCTGGTTTGCCGTGGTCGCTTGGCGGCGTAGCCGTCCGTGGGGTGTCGCGGTCGCGCTCTTTCCGCCGGCCGGGCTGCTCTTCGCCGTCGGCCGATTTCATGCCGTACGCGGTCCACTCGTCCTGGGATTGTCTGGAGTGCTGCTCGCTGCCGGTCCGCCGGTCGTCAACCGCCTGTTGCCTGTCGATCTTGGCCCGCGCGATGTGCTGGTCGACGGCGAGCGCCATATCACCCTGACGGGTTGGGACCGGCACGACTATCGGCTGCTGGAAGGCGCGACGGACGTGGTCGTGCTGCAGATGGCCAACGCGGATGTGACGGACGAGACCTTGGCGCTGCTCGCCGGGATGGATCGTCTTCGCGAGCTGGATCTTAACGAGAGCGCCGTGACCGACGCGGGGCTCGCGCGTCTTGCGGCATCGACGCGTTTGGAGCGGCTGCGTCTGGCGAACACGGGCATTACCGACGCCGGCTTTCGCGCGTTCCTGATGCCTCATCCGTCTCTGCTAGAGCTGGATCTGCGCGGCACATCCGTCTCGGCCGAGACCATCTCCGAATGGCGCAAGGCCAAACCCGGGCGCCGGGCCTTGCGTTGAGGTCGCATCCCCCTTCAGCCCCATGAGGTGACGAAACCATGACACTCGACGCGTCCGTTCCGGGTGATCTGCCCAACGTCCGATTCCTCGCCAAGGCCTGCGAGCTGGCCTACCTGGACGAGCCCGACGGTCCGACCGGCTTTCGGGCCGAGCTGGGTCTGGATGCGCGCCTCATCGGCGTCGACAACACGCAGGTCTATGTGGCGAGCGACCTGGGCGCGCTGGTGGTCGCCTTTCGCGGCTCGCAATCGCCGACCAGTCTCGACGGCGTCAAGGACTGGCTGCTGACCAACGCGAACAACCTGTTGGTCGTCCCCGAAGGACGTATCGGCACGGACTTCGCGGCCGCAGGCGTGGGGGCCCGATTTCATCGCGGCTTCATGCAGGCGTTGGACGAGATCTGGGCGCCGCTCGTACAGGCCGTCCAGGAGGCGATGGACGCATCGGAGCGACCGCTCTGGGTGACGGGGCACAGCCTCGGCGGTGCACTTGCGTTGCTTGCGGCCTGGCGTTTTCAGCGCGCCTTCATCGGGGTGCACGAGGTCGTCACCTTCGGGGCGCCGATGATAGGCAACGCCGTTGCGGCCCATGCCTTCGAGCAGGCGTTTCCCGACCGGATCTTCCGCTATGTCGATATCGAGGATCCGGTCCCGCTCCTGCCGACGGTCAGCCTGGTGGCGAACGCCTATGCCCATTGTCTCAACGAGGTCAGGCTTCAAGGCCCGACGCAGAGTGCATTCACACACGCGCTCGGTGAGCTCGGGCGCACGGCGGTGGAGGGCATGCTCACGGCGAGCCTGGCCGACGAGCTCTGGACGCTCGTGCGCAAGGGCATTCATGCCCATCTGATCCCCAACTATCAAGCGCGCCTGCGCGGCTGAATCGCGTCTCAACCGGACCGGTCGGTCTTGGGATCCATGCCCTCGGGCGCATAGGCCCGCAGCAGCACATCCACCCCGCATTCGACCCGACGGCGCAGCTGCTCGGCGTCGGGTCGCGGGCAGCCGCCGCTCAAGAGCCCCGTGGTCTGAATCCCTTGCCAGATGCCGAGGAGCTGCTCGGCGGCCAGGCGGCTGTCGTGCGCGCATAGGTCGCCGCGCGCCGATGCCTCGGCCAGGCGGGCGGCGAGGCGATCGCGTGTCGCCTCCGCGCCGTCGCGATAGACGAGTCTGCCGAGCCAGGTCTCCTTCCCGGCCAGGGTCGCCAACATCCGTTGCAGGGCGACATAGTCGTCGCTGCTCAGGAAGCCCACCAGCGCGCATCCCAGATCGATCAGGGCTTGTCTCAGCCCGCACTGCCCGGAGGGCAGATCGTCGAGCGCCGCCGTCATCTCGCTGCGCTGCAGCAGCACGACCGCACGGATCAGACCCTGTAGATCACCGAAATGGCTGTAGACCGTGACCTTCGAAACACCGGCGGCACGGGCGACGGCCTCCATGTTGAGTGCCTGGATCGAGCCCGAGAAGAAGAGCCGGCGAGCGGCGTCGAGAATCGCCGCGTGCTTGGCGGGGTCCGGTGGTCGACCGCGCCCGGCGGCTCGGGGCGCCCCCGGTATCTCGGATGCGCCGGCGTCGGATGTCGGCATGGCTGTGTGCTCCGTCATGTTTTCGGGCATTTACTAAACGCTATCGTACAGGAATAATGGTGCGGTGAACCACCAACCAAAACCGACCCGCGCGGCGCAGGAGTGACCCTTGTCGACCAGGATGAAGAGGATCGGAGCCGTGTTCGTCGCGGCACTGCTCGGCTCGGGATGTGGGCCGAATGCCGACGAGCCGGCCGCGCCCACGGCGGAGCCCGATCGCGAATCGGTGCCTTGGGTGTTGTCGGCCCGGGTGGAGCTCGCGCCGAACAGCGTCTGGACGCTCACGGGCACGGTACGCGCTCGCCATGAGATCCCGCTGTCCTTCCGTATCGGCGGGGAGATTCAGGCGCGTCTGATCGACGCGGGGGCGCGGGTCGAGGCCGGCGACGTCCTGTTTCGGCTGGATCCGCGCGACGTGACCCAACAGCGTTTGGCGGCCGAGGCGACGGTGGCGAGCGCGCTGGCGGAGAGCGAGAACGCGAATCGCGAGCGCGATCGTCTCGACGATCTTCTCGTCAAGCGGCTCGCCAGCGAGCAGGACCATGATCGGGCCGTGACCGCCGCGCGCGCCGCCGAGCAACGGCTGGTCGCGGCGGAAGCGAACCTGGAGCAGGCACGCAACGCCATCCTCTATGCCGACCTGGTCGCACCCGCGGCGGGCGTGCTCCTGGACGTGGAGGGACAGGTCGGACAGGTGGTCTCGCCGAGTCAGGCGGTCGCACGCCTGGCCGAGGACGGGCCGCGCGAGATCGAGGTCCAGGTGCCCGAGGCGCGGCGTATCGATCTGCCGACCGAGGCGACGGCACGGCTCGCGAACGCCGCGACGAACGGACCGACGTCCGCACGCGTGACCCTGCGCGAGATCGCCGGCAGTGCCGATCCGCTCAGCCGGACCTGGCGTGCGCGCTATCGTCTGCCCGAGCTGACGAGCGAGCCCGGTCTCGGCACGACCGTGACCCTGACCTTCGAGACTGCGCGCGAGACGTCCGGACCGACTGCTCGGGTGCCGCTCGGAGCCATCCTGGAGCGCGGTGAAGGACCGCTGATCTGGCGGATCGAGGAGGGCCGGGTCGAGCCCGAGGCGGTCGAGCTGATCGGCATCGTCGGCGAGCAGGCCGAGATCCGGACCGATCTGGCGCCGGGCACGCCGGTCGTCGCGCTCGGGGCGCATCTCCTGCTGCCCGGTCAGGCCGTGCGGGTGCTCGAGCGATGAGCACCTTCGAGGACAGGTCAGCGGGGACGCGGTTGAATCTCTCCGCGCTCGCCGTGCGCGAGCGCTCCGTCACGCTCTTTCTGATTCTGGTGACCGCGATCGCGGGCTTGGTCGCCTTTCTGCAGCTCGGCCGTGCCGAGGACCCGGCCTTCACCGTGCGGGTGATGGTGGTCTCGGCGCTCTGGCCGGGGGCGAGCGCGCAACAGATGCAGGATCTGGTCGCCGATCCGCTGGAGAAGCGTATCGGCGAGGTCGAGCTCTTCTACCGGCTGGAGACCACGGCGCGCCCCGGACGGGTCGACATGCTGGTCGAGTTTCAGGACTACGCCCCCTCCGAGCAGATCCCCGATCTCTTCTACCAGGTGCGCAAACGCATGTCGGATGCGGCCGGGAGTCTGCCGGCCGGGGTGCTCGGGCCTTTCGTCAACGACGACTTCTCGGACGTCTATTTCGCGCTCTATGCGCTCTCGGCACCGGATCTGCCGAACCGTCTCCTGGTGCGCGAGGCCGAGCGGATCCGCGATCGGCTGGCCCGGGTCGAAGGGGTGCAGAAGGCGCGCATCCTGGGCGAGCGCCCGCAACGTTTTTTCGTGGAGCTCGATCAGGCGCGTCTCGCCAATCTCGGGGTGTCGCCCGCCGAGGTGCGCGAGGCCCTGGATGCCCAGAATCGACTTGCCCCGGCGGGTCTGGTCGAGACCGACGGGCCGCGGCTGTATCTGCGTCCGGACGCCGAGCTGCGCGAGCTCGAGGACATCCGTCAGGTGCCGCTGCGTGTCGGCGAGCATCTGCTGACGCTGGGCGAGATCGCCGAGGTCAGTCGCGGTTACGAGGATCCGCCCGAGTTTCTGATCCGTGCCGGCGGGGAGGATGCGGTCCTGCTCGGCGTGGTGATGCAGCGCGGAGAGAACGGGCTGGCGCTCGGCGAGCGCTTGGTCGAGGTTCAGAAAGGGCTTGAGGCCAGTCTGCCTTTGGGTATCGGCTTCACACAGCTCACCAATCAGGCCGACGCCATCACGCATGCCGTCGACCTCTTTCAGATCAAGTTCCTGGTCGCGGTCGCGGTCGTGATGCTGGTCAGCTTCGTCGCCATCGGCTGGCGTGCCGGGCTGGTCGTCGGCATCGCCATCCCGCTGACCCTCGCGATCACCTTTCTGCTGATGTTGATCAAGGGCATCAACCTGGACCGGGTCAGCTTGGGCGCACTCATCATCGCCCTGGGGCTCTTGGTCGACGATGCCATCATCGCCATCGAGATGATGCTGGTGAAGATGGAGGCGGGATGGGACCGGCTGCGTGCCGCGGCCCATGCCTGGACGGTGACCGCAGCGCCCATGTTGAGCGGCACACTGGTGACCGTGATCGGCTTCGTGCCCATCGGCTTCGCGCGCTCGGGCGTGGGCGAGTACGCGGGCAACATCTTCTGGGTGCTGGCCTTCGCGCTGCTCGCCTCCTGGGTGGTGGCGGTGACCTTCACCCCTTATCTGGGCACCTTGCTGCTGAAGGCGCCGACACGCCCGGGCGAGCATGCCGCGGAGAGCGCCTACGCGACGCCGCTTTACCGCAAGCTGCGCGGGCTGATCCGCGGCTGTGTCCGCTATAAGATCTGGGTGGTGGCCGCGACCTTCGGGCTGTTGGTCCTGTCGATCGTCGGGCTGGCCGGCAGCGTGCAGAAACAGTTCTTCCCGTCCTCGGATCGCCCGGAGGTCCTGATCGACATCCGGCTCCCCGAGGGCAGCGCGATCCGCGCGACCGCGGCCGTGGTCGAGCGGGTCGAGGCGATCCTGGCGGATGCGCCCGGCGTGCGCTCGAGCGCGGCCTATCTCGGCGCCGGGGCACCGCGATTCTTCCTGGCGCTGAACCCCGAGTTTCCGAATCCGGCGTTTGCCAAGCTGATCGTGGTGGCGGAAGGCGCGGCCGAGCGCGATGCGCTCATTGCGCAGCTCCAAGCGCATGTGGAGGCCGGTGAGTTTCCCGAGGCGCGGGTGCGGGTGCACACGCTGCTTTACGGGCCCCCGGTGATCTGGCCCGTGACCTTTCGGGTGGTGGGGCCTGATCCGCTGGTGCTGCGCCGGATCGCAGATCAAGTGCGGGATGTGGTCGCCGCTAATCCGAATACGATGGACCCGCATCTGGACTGGGGCGAGCGCGTCCCCGTGGTGCGGCTTGCGCTCGACCCGGAGCGTCTGCGTCTGATCGGGCTCACCCCGCGAGAGCTCGCCGGCCAACTGGAGTATCAGCTCTCCGGGCTGCCGGCGACCGAGATCCGCGAGGACATCCGCAATGTTCAGCTGATCCTGCGGGGGCTTGCCGAGGAGGGACCGCCGGGCGCGGACGGCGCCGGGGTCGGATCCGGAGCAGGCGGCAGCGGCGCGGCGATCACGCCGACCAGCCTCGCCGGCATCAATCTCAAGACGCTCGACGGCCGGACCATCCCGCTCGAGCAGGCCGGCGAGCTGATGATCGCCTTCGAGGACCCGGTGCTCAAGCGCTACAACCGCGAGCCCTTCATCGCGGTGCAATCCGAGGTCCGAGGCGCCCAGCCACCGAACGTGACGCAGGCCATTTGGGCCGAGCTGCAGGGGCTGATTGCCGAGCTGCCGCCCGAGTATCGGATCGACATCGGCGGTGCGGTGGAACAATCGGGCAAGGCCGATGCCTCGATCCAACGCGTCCAGCCGATCATGCTGGCCTTGATGCTGATCGTCATCATGCTCCAGATGCGCAGCTTCTCGGGCACGCTCATGGTCGTGGCCACGGCGCCGCTCGGTGTGATCGGGGCCACGCTTGCCTTGCTGATCGCCGATCGTCCGTTCGGCTTCGTCGCGCTGCTCGGGCTGATCGGTCTGGCCGGCATCCTGATGCGCAACACACTCATCCTGGCCAAGCAGATCGAGGACAACCTGCATCAGGGGCTGGAGCGTTCCGCGGCGGTCGTGGAGGCCACGGTACAGCGTGCGCGCCCGGTGGTGCTGACCGCGGCGGCGGCCGTCTTCGCCTTCATCCCGCTGACCACGGATACCTTCTGGGGGCCGCTCGCCTTTGTGCTGATCGGCGGGGTGTTGGTCGGTACCCTGATTACGCTGCTGTTTCTGCCGGCGCTTTACGCAGTGTGGTTTCGTGTGCGCTTGAGCGCGACGAGCACATCCGGCGCATGACCGAAAGCCGACACCGCGCGGGCATCATCCGCCTTCGGTAAGGCGCGGCTTAACCCCAATTGAACCGGTCGTCTTCCGATCCGGACTCGCCTTCGAGGATCTTACGCTTACCGTCGAGCAGAAAGGCGATGGCGCGTTTCAGGTCCGTGAGCATGACCACCTGCTCGGCCCCCTGTCGCATCGAGGCGTAAGAGGCCGCGAGCAGGACGGCGTTTTGGATGTCACCGCCCGCGGCACCCTCGGAATAGAGCGCCAGGCTCTCGAAATCGACATCCTCCGCCAGCGGCAACTGGGGCGGGATATGGCAGCGCCAGATCTGCTCGCGCTGCTCGGTGGCGGGGAGCTTGAACTCGACATGGGCGAGCATGCGCCGCAGGAAGGCTGTGTCGTAATTGCCGACCAGATTCGAGGCGAAGATGACCGCTCCGTCGAAATTGTCGAGCTCGATCAAGGTCGTGCTGCGCGCGACATTGATGCTGTTGTCCGCCGATTGGGAGACGTTGACCAGACGCTTGCCGAGGATGGAGTCGGCCTCGTCGAAAAAGAGTAGGGCGCCCGTCTCGGATGCCTTGGCGAAGGCGGCCTTGATGTTCTTGGGGGTTTCGCCGACATACTTGGATTCCAGCTCGGCGTAGCTGATGCGCAGGATCTTCTTGGCGAGCAGGTCGGCGATGGCATCCGCGGCGAGGGTCTTGCCGGTACCCGGCGGGCCGTAGAAGTTGAGCGCCACCCTGCGTCCGGTGCGCGCGACCGAACACAGCCCCCAGGTCACGTAGATCAAGTCCTGAGAGACGAGCACGTTGGTCGCCTCGCGGATGCGCTCCAGGGTGTCCTGATCGAGGATGAGCTGATTGAGGGTGTGGCGAGGCTCGACCGGCTCGATGCCCTCCAGGCGCGTCTCTTCCGTCTCGTCGGGCGGCGATGCAGCGGCGCCGGGCTGCGCCATCGCAACGCCATTGGTCGTGACGGTTTGGCCGTAGGGGTGCTCCAGGGTCGTCTTCGTCGGATTGAAATCGACCCGGATCTTCGGCTTGTTCAGGAGCCCCGGAAACTCGGATGTTTCGAGCACCTGGACCAGCCGTTTCAGAAAGGCGTTGGACGCCGCCGGCTCGACTTCTACCGAGGTGCCCTGCCCCTTTTCCAAGCAGTGCGGGCAGTACAGGAGAGGTGCGCCGACCACCTCGACGAAGAAGTGGCCGAGATTGCTCTTCTTGCCGTGGTGCGAGAGCACCAGCTCGCAGCCATGCACCGGACAGGTCGGCGTCTTGCGCAGCAGAGACATCACCCGCGAGCCCTATAAAACCGCGTCTCGTACGACATGCACTCTGTTCATTCGGGTCTCGCCCTCGCAGGAGTCCACGCCCGCTGCAGCGGACGCGGTTCAGCCAAAGACCACATTGAGCATGGTCAGCGCCACGACCAGGAAGATGATCGTCATGATCCCGCCGGCCCGCATGAAGTCGACGACCCGATAATTGCCTGGTCCCATGAGCAGCGCGTTGACCTGATGGGTCGGAATCAAGAAGGAGTTCGACGTTGCGATGGCGACCGTCAATGCGAAGACGGCCGGGTTCGCGCCGATCCCCAGGGCCATGTTGACCGCCAGCGGGACGAGCAAGACGGTCGCGCCGACGTTCGACATCACCAAGGTGAAGAAGGTGGCGAGCACCGCGAGCGCGGCTTGGACGACCCAGATCGGCACGTCGCCGAGCGCCGTCAGTGTCTGCTGGGCGATCCAGGCGGCGGTGCCGCTGGCCTCGACCGCGAGCCCGAGCGGGATGAGCGAGGCCAACAGAAAGACCGTCTTCCAACTCACGGCCTCGTAGGCCTCGTCGATCGAGAGCACGCCCGCGAGGATCATGCCCATGGCGCCGGTGAGCAGGGCCACCGAAAGCCGCAGATCGGTCAGGAGCACCAAGGCCAGCGTGATCACGAAGAAGACCAGAGCCGCGCGGACCTTATGCGGACGCAGCTCCTCGTGAGGATACTCGGTCGTGACCACGACGAAGTTGCGGTCCTTGGTCAGGCGCGTCAGGTCTGCCCAGGTCGTGTGGACCACCAAGGCATCGCCGGCGAGCAGGGGCGTATTGCGCACGCCGCCGGTGTTGAAGGTGATCTGGGTACCGCCGCGATTGATGGCGAGTAGGGAGAGCCCGTAGGTCTTGCGCATCCAGACATCGCGCGCGGTCTTGCCGATCAGGCTCGAGCCGGGCGGGATCACGATCTCGGCGACGCCCGCCTTGGTGTTGGACATCGCCTCGGAGAAGAGCTCGAGGTCGGGTTTGACATCGACCGCGTTCTCCTCGGCAAAGCGCTTGAGCTTCTCCTCGGTCCCAAGCAGACCGAGCGTCGTGCCGGGCTCGATGCCCAGCGAGCGATCCACGCCGTCGGCACCCAGACGCAGCCCGTCACCCTTCTCGACGGCGATGACCCGTATCCGCCAGGTCTGCTCCAGGTCGTCGACGCTCATGCCGACCAGCGTACTCTCCGGACGGAGTCTGATCTCGCGGATCTCGAAGGAGGACAGCCCGTAGGTTTCCGCGAAATAGGCGCTGGCATCGTTGCCGGTCAGCATCTCGTTCCCGCGCGAGGGCAGGACGAAGCGTCCGGCAAGCACGAAATAGAGGATACCTGCGATCAGCAGGGCGATGCCGATCGGCGTGACATCGAAAAGCTGAAAGGTCTCCATCGGCGCCGTACCCGCCGGGAGTGCCTTGTTCGAGGTTAGGATCAGGTCGTTCAAGAGGATCAGCGGGCTGGAGCCGACCATGGTGATGGTGCCGCCGAGGATGGCGCAGAAGCCCATCGGCATGAGCAGGCGGGACATCGGCAACCCGGTGCGCGCGGAAATGCGGCTGACCACGGGCAAAAAGAGCGCCGCGGCCCCGACGTTCTGCATGAAGCTCGAGATGCCGCCGACGGTTCCGGAGATCAGCGGGATGATCCGCGACTCGGTTTTGCCGCCGATGCGCATGATGAAGCCCGCGACCTTGGACATGATTCCGGTCTTGTCGAGCCCGGCCCCGATGATCATGACCGCGATGATGGAGATGACCGCGTTGCTCGCGAAGCCGTCGAACAGATGCTCGACCGGCACCAGCCCCTGCCCGAGCCCCATCAAGGGCGCAAATAGCCCGGACAGCCCGAGCAGAACCATGATACTGATCGCGGCGACGTCGACGGTGACGACCTCGAAGGCGAACAGAAAAATGGTCAGGAGAAGGAAGCCGACGACCCAGGCGATCTCCACGGACGGGACGATACCGGCGAGGTAGAACCCGACGACTGCAAAGACGACCGCGGCGAGATCGGTCTTGGTCAGGGCGCGAAAAGCGGCGAGCATGCTGAAATGTCCTCTCTGTGTTCGGGTCCGTGCAACGGCTTCGGCGCCGAGCCTTCGACAGGGTGCCGAGCGGACCTGTTGTTATGGCCTGCGGTGTCGCGGGACGACGGCTCCTTCAGGTGTTGCGGCGGATGCTCCGGCAGACGGGGCAGCTCGGGCTCGGAGCGTGAACGGCTCTCGTCTCTGCGCCGTGAAGGATCGCCGAAAGACCAGTGATCATAATGAATCGGATCCGGTTTTTCCCGGTTTTCTTCGAGGTCTTGCGCGTGCGCCCGACTTGGAGTGCGCGTTTCGGTGCCTCCGACATCCGTGTCGTAAGAATCCGGTCTGTAGCTCTGAACCCGGCGCACTGCTAGTCTTGATCCCATCTTTTAAACCGATCGCGTCCGGAGTCCGGAGCCATGAAGCACCTTGTTCGTCGGGTCCTGGTCAACCTCTGTTGGATCTCCGGCATTCTGCTCGGAACCGCAGACGCGGCTCCGCTGGTGAACGTCGAGGAGGAGCTGCAGCGTCTGATGGCGGAGCACGGGTTCGAGGTGCGCGGCATCGAGCAAACGGCCGACATGGAGGGACGCGCCGAGGGTGCCGAGCTGGTGCCTCGCCTTCGCGTACTGCTGGACGGTTTCGACCATGTGATCGTTCAGACCGACAACGGCGGGGTCGATCGGGTCATTATCCTCGGCGAGAAGGTTGCCGTGGTCGCGCCGCCGTTGATCATCGATGGTGAGGGATCGGGTTTCCCCTCGGACGCCGCCCCGCAGGGCGAGGAAGGCCAACCGGGCGATCCAATCGTCTTGCCGACGCAGCGTCAGGGAACCTCGCATGCCGTGAACCTGACCATCGAGGGGCCGAACGGCCAGCGCGTGCAGCGCGTGTTGCTGATCGACACGGGTTCGGATCATGTGGTCCTGCCGGCCTCCTTGATCGGCCCGCTCGGGATCTCGCCGAACGATCTGCGGATGCAGACGGTACAGACCGCCAACGGGACCGTCGACGCGCGGCTTGGTACCTTGAGCGGTGTGTGGCTGGGAGAGACGCGGGTCGAAGGCGTCTCCGCAGCCTTCATCGACGACGCCCGGCTCGGTGGGAACGCCCTCTTGGGGATGAGCTTGCTCGGTCGCTTCCGCGTCACCATCGACGACGAGCAGAATCAGCTGACCTTGGCGGCTCGGTAGGGCTGAAGAAGTCGCCTGACGCCGGCGAGCGTTACGGGATGGCAACATCCCGGGATCGACGACTTGCAGTCGTCTTCTTCCGCCTCCCGGATGGCCCGAGGGGGCGAGCTCGACGCGACGATTCAGGGTTCGGCGCGGTTTAGGATGATCGACCACGGATTCTTGTTGGGAGCACTTGTGGCGGTGGAGCTCGCCGCCCAAGTCGCCACCGCAGCTCACCTTCTGCTCAGCCGTCGCGACGTGCCTTCCACAGTCGGTTGGGCGGGGCTGGTCATTCTGGCCCCGATGGCCGGGCTGGTGCTCTACTGGCTGTTCGGGATCAACCGCATCACCCTGAAGCTCATGCAGTGGGCCGCGCAAGCCCAGGTTGACCAGCTTCTGGAGGGGCACTGCCGGATCCGGCTCTCCCCGCCACCCTTCGATCACACCAAGCTGATGCTGATCGACGATGCCTGGTCATTTCTCGGCTCGGCAAACTCGGAAGGCCCCGTAGGTCGGGTTAGCGCAGCTTAACCCGACGTTCGACTTAGCCCGCAACCTAAAGCCGCGCCAGCAGCTCGGCCTTCTTGGTGTTGAACTCATCGTCCGTGAGGATGCCCTTTGCCCTGAGATCGCCGAGGCGTTCGATGGCGGCGAAGATATCGCCCTCGTTCGCGCGTGGGTTCGACGCGGGCTGATTCTGCATGGGGCGATCCGGCGCATAGGCCGGCGGAGGCGCCGCAGCGGGTCGACCGTTGCGCGAGACGACCGGGAGGCGTCCGAGATCGATGGTGCCGTATTGGCTGCCGAAGCTGATCGAGCCGCCCATGCCTTGCTGCTGGGAGAAGCCGCCGATCTGGTGATCCAGCGTATCGTAGACCCAGACATCCCCGCCCGTGTTCACGGCCAGGCGCCGTGCGTTGGCGAAATAGGCGTACTTGACGTTGTTCTGACTCCCGGTCGCGTTCGGTGCGCCGAGCTCTTGCGGCCACCAGTGATCGGCGGGGTCCGGCACGAAGAGTTCGGATTCACCGCGGACGCCGCCGCTCGTTTGGTTCTGAAAGGATCCGCCGCCTTGGCTCTGGGACTGAAAGCTCCCGCTCTGAAGAAGGCCGGGCTGGTTGGCGAGCAGGTTGGAGAGCTCGTAGCAGAGTGCGTCGACCCGTCCCTTCAGCGAGGAGTTGAACATGTCGCCGAGCATGAGCATGCCGCCCTGCATCCACTGGCCCGAGCCGCCGAACTCCGGGTGGCTGAACTGGGCCATGCTGCCGTTGCCGTTGAGCACGGCGATCAGCATGTGGGTGACTGCATCCTGGCTGAAGCCGTGACGCAGGGCGATATCGTCGACGATCTGTTGGCCCTGCGGTGTGAGGTGTTGCATCTTTGAGGTTCCGAGATGGTTCTTCGATTCCCGGCACGCTAACACAAGGCGCTCCCCGGTGTCGGCTCGACCGCGCTAGGCGGCCCGTCGCTCGGCCGCGACCATGATCTCCCGAGCCGGTCCAAGTGGATCCGCGCCGATGGTGCCGACAAGTGCATCCAGGTAAGCGGGTTCCTGGACCCTTGCCAGATCGGCCTTGGCCCGCTCCAAGCGCGCGGCGGCGTCGAGGCGGTCGGCCTCGTCGGCGTAGTGGCGTAGCTCCTTGAACTGCTGGAGATTCAGCACCATCCGCCGGGCGAGCTGAATGTCGCGCTGCTGCTTGACCTCCAGCCGCTCGCGGTACCAGTCGGAGTCCACGAGATACGCGCGTGTGAAGAGGTTGCGGATGACGGGGTCGTTGACCCTGCGACCCTGATAATGACCTTCGGCCATGATGTGGAGCAGGGCCGCGAGGGGCGGACAGGCGTCCTCGATGCTGCCGTCCTCGAAATAGCGTCGGGCGACACGCTCTTGTGCCTCGCAGATGTTCTCGATGCCGTCGACGAAGACCTCCAGGCTCTGCGACTCCGGGCGCAGGATGGCCGAGGTGAAGACCGCGCGCGGATTGTCGAAGATCTTGCCCATGAAGTGGGCCACGAAGCGCTCGGTGATGCGGTAGCCGAGCCGGCTCGCCAGCACGGTACGGCCTTGGTACTCGAAGTCTTCGAGTCGCTCCAGATAGTCGTTTGCGATCAGATAGTGCGGATCACGCTCCTGCTCGGTGAGACGGGCCCAGATCTCCGGGATCAACAGGGAGACATCGTGCGAGACCTTGACGTTCGGGCCGATGTGTCCGGCGGAGCTGGAGAATCCGGCATAGCCGGTAAGGATGTAGGACACCAGTGCGTTGTTGAGGTCGACCGTCTGGCGCACGGCATTGAAGGGTGCCTTGGTGAGGGCTCCTTCGCTGCCGGCACCGGTGGTCGATGGAGACTTGCCGGTGAGCGAGCAGATGAAGTCCATGAAGAGCTCGGGCAGCTCTTGGTAGTGGATCGGGTTGTAGACCGCGAGCGCACGGATGCCGGGCTCGGGCGGGTTGTTGCGCCGTCCGGTCAGGACCGCGTCGACCGGGTGGCAGACCGGGATGTCCAGGGGCAGCTTGCGATGGAGGCGTGCGCCCATCTCGGCGACGTACTTGCGCACCGGGTTGACCAGATCCGGGCGGACCTGCAGGTAGCGCGGGTTCTTCGACGGCTTGCCGTCGACCAGCCGGGGATGGGCGGAGGAGACCACGGCAAGGCCGTCGCGCGCCGCCTGTTCGAGACGCTCGCGCATGGGTGCGGTGAAGGTCGAGAGGGTCAGAACATCGCCGATGACCGCGTCCAGCGTCGGTCCCGCCAGCGGCTCGAAGTTGGCCATGAAGTTGCCGTCCTGCGCCATCTCGAGCTCGGTCTGCTTGTCGAAACCGGGGATGATGGCGTCGTCCGGACGCTGGAACAGACGGTATTCGCAGTTTCGGGCGAGCTTGAGGCTGCGTCCGCCCTCGCGCGCCGCGGTTCGGCAGCCGCTGACCGCCCCCGCCGGTATCACGACCGAGGCGGTTATGTCGTCCTCCATCTGGATCTTCTCGGCCGCGATGAAGTCCTGGCGCAGCTTGAAGGTCCGCCACTTGCTGTCGAGATCGAACCCGACGCGCAGGTAGGTCGCCACGATGCGTCGCCCGAAGGCCTTGAGCTCGTGCCCGGGCGCCCCGTCGACCTCGTCGACCGAGAAGCGGTCGCGCCAGGCATCGCCCCAGCTCGGACGGTAGAGACGTTTGATCATGAAGGTCAGGGCCAGCAGCCGCGGCGGGATCATCTTGAGCAAGGTGTTGTACTCGCGCGTGTGGCTGGGCGAGGGGGTCAGCAGCTTGATGAGCGAGCCCAGACTGCGCTCGGGCGACAAGGGTTTGCGCCCGGCATCGTGGTCCTCGTGCTCGAAACCGGGGCGGAAGCGGTCACGGTAATCGCGATCGAAGATCTCCTGCACCCGGTCGAGATCCTGATTCAGATCGTCGACGAAGATGGGACCGTAGAGCACGGCGTCCTCGAGCGACTTGGAGATTTCGGACTTGCCGCCGCCCGAAACGGTGCAGGGCTTATGACAGAAGGTGCCTTCCGCCTTGGTGCCGATGAGACGCCAGGAGGGCGCGCCGGGGTGCTTGTGCATCTCGATCTTGTAGCCGTTGGGCTGGATGTAGATCTTGCCCGGCTGCAGCCGGATGGAACGTGTCGCGCCCTCGTAATCCCAGGTGATGCGCTGGGCGAGAAGGTCCATGCGCAGTTTCTGCGGGACATAGACGACCTGCGGGAAGCGTTTGTCGATCCCGTAGCCCTCCGGCTGCAGGTCCATGATGGCGCCGTAACGCGCGGCGACCTCGGTAAAGGAATAGCCGGGCTCGCGCGTGGTCTGATCCACGCCGAACTCCTCGCCGTGGTTGAAGCGCGGGAACGCGAGCGCGCCGCCCGAGTGCTCCTCCTCGGCCAGGCCGAAGAGGTTGGCGGCGAAGCTGATCTGGGTCTTCACCTCTTTCTTGCAGTAGCCGAAATAGTTGTCCGCCAGGATGGTGACGATGACCCCGGAGGTGTCGCGTGCGGTGATCTTGAAGGCATTGCCGTCGTTGTAGCGTTCATCCGGATCGCTCCAGCACATGCCATCCGCACGCTGGCGCTCCGTCGCGTGGTCACGGTGCGGTAGGCCCAGCGCCTGCTTGGTGAGTTGCGTCAGATGCGGGGCGAGCAGCACACAGCCGGTATGGCCGGTCCAGTGATCGACATCCAAGGCGGCGTCGAAATCGGCGAGATAGGGGTTGCCGCCGTTGCCGAAGATGCTCTCGACGAAATCCAGGTTCGAGACCAGATTGCCCGGCGCGAAGAAGCGGATCTCCATCGTCTTCTCGGGCTGGAAACCGGGCACCTCCGGGCAGACCAAGGGGCGCAGCAGGAGCG
>NZ_DATITZ010000307.1:0-16414 GCF_035467215.1 Thiocapsa sp.
CGATGCGATTCATTCTCATTAAGGCAGCTTGATTCCGCGAATCCGCAGCGAATGAGGTTCAATTGAATGCACCGGCACCGGTCCGCCATTCAGGACGCGGTGCCGGGACGGGTAAAAATGGGGTTTTCGGTCGAGCACTAAGTAGCTCCTGGCGGCCGTATCCGGTGCCTTACGCCCCTATTCCCAATCACGAAAAGAGCCGGCGGGGATGCCGAATTGCTCTGCGAAGTTCTGTTGAGAGAGGCCGGTCGCAGCCTGGGCGCGGCGCGCCAACATCGCCCCGAAACCGCGCTCGAACTCGTCGTCGGTGCGCGGAGTTTCGGGTTCGCGAATATCCACGATTTCGTCCAGTGCCGAATGGGCCGCCTTCATGATGACCGCAGGAATACGCACCGACGCACTGTTGCCTCCTTCCTCACGGTGACACGCATACTCGCTTCCCAGCGTATCTTCAGTGGGATTGCGTCTTCAGACCACGCGCCAAATCGCCCTGAATATCCTCGATCTCTTCCAACCCGACGGCCACCCGCACCAGCCCTTCGCCGATGCCGACAGCGGCGCGCTCTTCCGGCGTGAGCCGACCGTGCGTGGTAGTCGCCGGATGGGTGATGGTGGTCTTCACATCGCCGAGATTGGCCGTGATGGACAGCAGCCGGGTCGAGTCGATCAGGTGCCAGGCGCCGGCGCGTCCGCTGCACACGTCGAAGGCGACGATGCCGCCGCCGGTTTGCTGCTGCGAGCCGATGAGATGATGCTGGGGGTGATCCGGGAGTCCGGGATAATAGACGCGCTCGATACCCGGCTGCGCGAGCAGCCATTGCGCGAGTGCCGCCGCGGATTGCGCATGGGCGTGCATCCGCAGCTTCAGCGTTTCGAGTCCTTTGAGAAAAACCCAGGCGTTGAAGGGGCTCATGGTCGGGCCGGCCGTTCTCAAGACGCCGAAGACCCCCTCGCCCACCAGCTTGCGATCGCCGACGACGGCGCCGCCGACGCAACGCCCCTGCCCGTCCAGGTACTTGGTGGCGGAATGGATGACCAGATCCGCGCCGAGCTCGAGCGGGCGTTGCAGGGCCGGGGTGCAGAAGCAGTTGTCGACCGCCAGGAGACAGCCTCGGCGATGTGCGACCTCGGCCAGGCCCCGGATGTCGACCATCTCGGTCAATGGATTGGACGGGGTCTCGCAGAACAGGAGCCGGGTCTCGGGGCGAATCGCCGCGTCCCACGCCTCCAGGTCGTCGAGGGGCACATAGCTGGTCGCGATGCCGAACCGGGAGAGATATTTGTTGAAGAGGAGCGTGGTGCTGCCGAAAAGGCTCCGCGAGGCGACAATGTGGTCCCCGGCCTCCAGCAGACCCATGCAGACAGCCAGGATGGCGGACATCCCGGAGGCGGTCGCCACACAACGCTCGCCGCCTTCGAGGCTGGCCAGACGCTCCTCGAAGGCCGAGACCGTCGGATTCGTGAAACGCGAATAGATGTTGCCCGCTTGATCGCCCGAAAAACGCGCAGCGGCCTCCGCGGCGTTTTTGAAGACGAAGCTGGATGTGGTGAAGATCGGCTCGCCGTGCTCGCCTTCCGGGGTGCGGTGGTGGCCGATCCGCACGGCGCGGGTTGCGAAACCGGGTTCGGCCGAAGGCCGCCCTTCAGCCGACGCATCCGCGGTCGATGAACCGTCAGGCGGAGTTGTAGAGGTCAATGACGTTCTCGCTGAAAGAGCCGTAGGCGGTCTTGGCAACGTCGTTGCGGTTCGCTTCGAGCGTTTGAAGATATTCGGGTGTGACGTCCCCGGTTACGTAGACGCCGTCGAAGACCGAGGTATCGAAGCGGTCGACATGGCTCTTGCCCTTCTTCTGGACGGCGTCGATCAGGTCATCGAGCTCTTGGAAAATGAGCCGGTCCGCACTCAGCTCGCGTGCCACTTCCTCCTCGGTCCGACCGTGGGCGATGAGCTCGCTGGCCGCAGGCATGTCGATACCGTAGACATTAGGGAAACGCACCGGCGGGGCCGCGGATGCGAAATAGACCCGATGTGCACCGGCTTCTCGCGCCATCTGAATGATCTGCTGCGAGGTCGTCCCGCGCACGATGGAGTCGTCGACCAACAAGACGTTCTTTTTGCGGAATTCCAAGTCGATAGCGTTGAGCTTTTGCCGCACCGACTTTTTGCGGACCTGCTGCCCGGGCATGATGAAGGTGCGCCCGATGTAGCGGTTCTTGATGAAGCCTTCCGAATAAGGCACGCCAAGCTGATTGGCCAGCTGGAGTGCGGCGGTGCGGCTGGTGTCGGGGATGGGGATCACGACGTCGATGTCGTGATTGGACCACTCGCGCTTGATCTTGGCAGCGAGCTTCTTGCCCATGCGCGAGCGCGCCTTGTGCACCGAGATGTTGTCGATGATGGAATCCGGGCGGGCGAAGTAGACGAACTCGAAGATGCAGGGCGACAGGATAGGTTGGGCGGCACACTGGTGCGTGTTGATCTGACCGTCGACGGTGATGCAGACCGCCTCGCCCGGCGCGACATCAGCGATTAGGGTGAAACCGATGGTATCGAGCGCCACGCTCTCGGAGGCGATCATGTACTCGGTGCCGAGATCGGTCTCGCGGCGTCCGTAGACCAAGGGCCTGATCCCGTGCGGATCGCGAAAACCGAAGACGCCGAAACCCGGAATCATCGCGACCGCGGCATAACCGCCTCGACAGCGTCGGTGCACCCCCGACACCGCGCGAAAGACATCGTGCTCGTCGATCCGCAGCTTGCCCTGGAGCTGGAGCTCATGGGCAAAGACGTTCAGCAGGATCTCGGAATCCGACGCGGTGTTGAGGTGGCGAAGATCTTCGACGAAGAGGTCGCGCTTGAGGTCCTCGGCATTCGTTAGATTGCCGTTGTGGGCAAGCACGATGCCGTAGGGCGAATTGACGTAGAAGGGCTGGGCCTCGGCCGAGCTGGCCGCGCCGGCAGTTGGATAGCGGACATGTCCGACACCCATATTGCCGCCCAGTTGGATCATGTGTCGCGTGCGGAAGACATCGCGCGCAAGACCATTGTCCTTGCGCAGGTGGAGCTTGTCGCCCTGACAGGTCACGATGCCCGCGGCGTCCTGTCCCCGGTGTTGCAGCACCAGCAGCGAGTCGTAGAGCGCTTGGTTGACCGGACCTTTACCGACAATGCCGACGATGCCGCACATGACTTCCTCGCCCGCGTCCAGCCCGGAGACCGAGACGGATGCTGCTGATTGGGAACAGCGGACTATACCCCGCGAGGTTGATCCGGGACAACATCGAACGACCGATCGCCCGATCCAAGGTTCAGCCGCGCAACCCGCTCCGGTCGCATCTCCCGATGCACACCATCGAAACAAACCAGTCTCAGGAAGCTGGAGGTAGGAAGCTGGCGGCCGGAAAACCCCAAGCGACGCAATCCCTCAAAGGCTCTTGACCCTGGCCTGCACCTCCTCCGGCACCAGACCGATGAGCCAGCCGGCCACCCCTTGGAACTGCCCGATGAGCCGTGACTCCTGCCACCAGGAATCCTCCGGCATAGGCGTGAGGGCCCCCAGAAAGACCGCCATCGCCACGATGACCACGCCGCGGCCCGCTCCGAAGACCAACCCGAGCACCCGATCGACGACACCGAGACCGGTCTTCTCGATCAGGGCCGACAGCAGTGCGCCCAAGAGGGCACCGATGACGAGCGTCGCCAGGATCAAGCCGATAAAGGCCGCGGCCAGACGCACCGAGGGCTGCGACAGGTAGGGCACCAGCAGCTCGGCGACCTCGCGGTGGAACAGCCAGGCGATCAGGATCGCGGCGATCCAGACCCCCAGGGACAAGACCTCGCGGATCAGACCGCGCCCGAGCCCGACCAAAGCGGACAACAGGATAACCCCGAGGATGGCGTAATCGACCCAATTCATCGTCAGCTCCGACGCACCGGACTAGAGGGAAACGCAGCTCGGACCCGGAGATTGCTCAGGGATAACGCTGAACAAAGGGGTCCTTGTATTTCTGGCGGAGCTTGGCGGCCGTCTTTTCGGCGCTCGAGCGGTCGGCTTCGGGCCCGACACGGACGCGGTAATAGGTCCGCCCTCCGACCTCGGCGGACTCGACGAAGGCGGAATAGCCCTCGTTTTGAAGCTTCGCCGCCAATTCCTGCGCGCTTGCCGAGGTCCCCAGACTCGCGACTTGTGTGACATAGGACGGCATCCCGTCGTCGCGCGCCATCGGCGGCGGTGCCTCGGGCACCCGAGTCGTCGCGGCCGGCGCCGTGCTTGGCGCCGCGACCGGCGGGGCCGACGCCGAGTCTCCCGCCGGCTCGTCGAACCCGCCCTCGTACACGGGCTCGATCTCCTCGGCGGCGGGGAGCGCCAAGGTCGCCGGATCGATCCATTCCTCTTCGGGAAGCCCGCCGACGCCCGAATCGGCCGGCGTCAGAAAGGACTCCGAGCGAAAGCGCTCGTCGACAACCGGCTGCTCGGGAATCACCGCCGGCAGCGCGGGCAGATCCGTCACCGCCTCTTCCTCGAACAGCATCGGGACGAAGATGACCGCCAGCGAGACGATCACGATCGCCCCCACCAACCGCTTCTTTGCGCCTTCTTGCATAAATCGCCACCTGAATGCCGGGCATCGTGCAAATCGCCGACGCCGTGAGATCATGTTTGTCGATCGGCCTCGAAAGGCCGGAAGTATAGCATGGACGCGCCGAAACCATACCGGCAATCCTGAAATATCGCTATTGATTTCAATCGGATAATATCATTGAACCGGGTCACGGCCGGAGCCGCACAAGGGCTCGGTAGACCCTCGACGGCCGAATCGGACACCCCGACCCGAGGCTCAGCCGCGCTCGCCGGGACCCGGATCGAGTCTGCGCAGCGCCGCCCCGACGGTCGTGAATGAGCCGACGACCAAGAGGGCGTCACCCGGCTCGGATGCGGCCTCGGCGGCATCGAGCGCGGCATCCAGAACCGACAGCACCGCCGCAGGTGCAGGCAAGACCCCCTCCAGACGCTTGCTCAGCACCTCGACGGGCATCGCGCGCGGATCGCTGCTCTGCGCGAGATACCAATCGGCCACGAACGGCAGGAGCGGCCGCACGATCGACTCGGGCGATTTGTCCTCGAGGACCGCAATGACGGCGCGCAGCCGACCGCGACAGGCGAAAGTGCGCAGATTCACGGCCAATGCCTGCGCCGCCTCGCCGTTGTGCGCAACGTCCAGGATCCAGGTCAGCGTGCCCGGGAAGACCTGGAACCGGCCCGGCAAGCGCGCCCGTTGCAGCCCGGCCCGGATGGCGTTGATCGAGATCGGCAAGCGCTCGTGCAAGGCGCGCAGTGCTGCGATCGCCGCCGAGGCATTGTCGTACTGGAAGGGTCCGCGCATCGCCGGCTCGGGCAAGGCCAGACGCTCGCCCGAGGGTGTGCTCCAGATCCAGCCTCCGCCATCGCCGAGCGTCCAATCGATCTCCCGACCGAGCTGCATCGGCACACTCCCGCGCAGCTGCGCCTCGGCCCGCAGCCGCGCCGGGGCATTGCGCTGACCGATCACGGCGGGATGGCCGGGGCGAAAGATCCCGGCCTTCTCGTAGGCGATTTGATCCAAGGAATCGCCCAACCAGGCCGTGTGATCCAGCCCGATCGAGGTGACGACGGAGACATCCGCGTCCCACAGATTCGCCGCATCGAGTCGCCCTCCCAGCCCGACCTCGAGGATCACGACATCGGGGGCGCTGCGCACGAAGATCTCGAGTGCCGCGAGGGTGCCGAACTCGAAATAGGTCAGCGCCGTCTCCCCGCGCGCCCGGTCGACGCGCTCGAACGATTCGCAGAGGAGCGCCTCGGAGACATCTTCCCCGTCGAGCCGCACACGCTCGTTGTAACGCAGCAGATGCGGCGAGCTGTAGGCCCCGGTGCGATATCCGGCAGCCCGACAGATCGCCTCTGCCATCGCGACGCATGAGCCCTTCCCGTTGGTCCCGCCCACCGTGACCAGCAGAAACGGCAAAGACGCCGGCCCGAGCCGCGCCCACACGGCACCGACCCGTTCGAGCCCGAGCGCGATGGCCTTCGGATGCAGCTGCATCTGCCAGACCAACCAGGCATCAAGGTTGTCGAAACGACTCACGAGACGCGATTCAGACCGGCACGACAGTGCGCACGTACCGCGGCCGATGGGTCAAGATCGCCAACAGATCGGCAATCCGCTCGCGCAGGTCCCGCCGGTCCATGATCATGTCGAGCGCACCCTTTTCGATCAGGAACTCGCTGCGCTGAAAACCCTCGGGCAGCTTTTCGTGAACCGTCTGCTCGATCACGCGCGGACCGGCGAAGCCGATCAATGCGTTGGGCTCGGCGATGTTGAGATCGCCGAGCATCGCGAGACTCGCCGAGACGCCGCCCATCGTCGGATCCGTCATGACGGAGACGAAGGGAAGCGACTGCTCGCGCATGCGTCCCAAGGCCGCGCTGGTCTTGGCCATCTGCATCAGGGAGAAGAGACTCTCCTGCATGCGTGCGCCGCCGCTCGCCGAAAAACAGACATAGGGCGAATTCTGCTCGAGCGCCGCCTCGACACCCCGCACGAAGCGCTCGCCGACCACCGAGCCCATGGACCCGCCCATGAAGCCGAACTCGAAGGCCGAGGCCACGATCGGCTGACCTTTCAGCCGACCACGCATCACGATCATGGCCTCCTTCTCGGAGGACTGCTTCTGGGCCTGGACGAGACGGTCTTTGTATTTCTTCAGATCCTTGAACTTGAGCGGGTCCAGAGACTCGAGCTCGGCCCCGATCTCCTCGCGGCCCTCCGGATCGAGAAAGGTCTCGAGGCGGCGGCGCCCGCTCAAGCGGCTGTGGTGGCTGCACTTGGGGCAGACCTCCAGGTTCCGCTCGAGCTCCGCGCGGTAGAGGATGGCCTGACAGCCCGGGCATTTCGCCCAAACGCCCTCGGGCACGGCGCGCTTGGTGCTGGCATCGGTACGGATGCGGCTCGGGATCAGCTTCTCGAACCAGCTCATACTCTTGTCCATCGCCTGCTTGATGGTGGCCGCGCGGTCGCCCTTGAGCTCGTCTGCGGTCTTGGGCCGGCCGGATTGGCCCTGCATCGTTTGGCCGGACGCAAATTTCCCGGGCGGGCTCGCCGCGGGCGCGGCCGGTTTATCCAAACGCGTCAGCGCGTGTCGGACTCGGCTGGGGGGCTTAGGCGACATGGGCATCCACCTCGTCGATGGCTCGGCGTAGACCGGTGAGGAACTCCGCAACGGCCTCCGGGATCCGCTCCGGGGTCGCGGCGAGCGCCTCGATCCGACTCACGATGGCGCTGCCGACGATGACCGCGTCGGCGACCCGGGCGACCGCGGCCGCGGTTTCGGGGGTGTTGATGCCGAACCCGACCCCGACCGGGAGTCGGATCAGCGACTTGATCAGACCGACCTTCTCGGCGACCGCGGCGGTATCCAGGTTTCCGGCCCCGGTCACGCCCTTCACCGAGACGTAGTAGACGAACCCGCTCGCGACCTCTCCGATCCGCGCGATGCGCGCCTCGGTCGATGTCGGCGCCAGGAGATAGACCAGATCCAGCCCCTGCGCCTTGAGCATCGCGACCAGCGCGTGCCCCTCCTCGGGCGGTACGTCGACAATCAGGGCGCCGTCCAGTCCGGCCGCGTGCGCCGCGACCGCGAAGGTCTCGTAACCCATCACCTCGATCGGATTGAGATAACCCATGAGGATGACGGGCGTCTCGGTGTCGCGCTCGCGAAACTGCCGGACCATGTCGAGCACGTCGTCCAGCGAGACGCCTTGAGCCAAGGCCCGCTCGGTCGCCCGCTGGATCACCGGACCGTCGGCGATCGGATCGGAGAAGGGCACGCCCAGCTCGATGAGATCCACACCCGCGGCGACCATCGCGTGCATCAAGGGAACGGTCACGGCGGGCGACGGATCACCGGCGGTGACGAAGGGGATGAGCGCGGTGCGACCCCGGTCGCGAAGCTGCTCGAAACGTGCGGCGATTCGACTCATAAGACCAACCCGTCGTGACTGGCGACCGTGTGCATGTCCTTGTCCCCTCGACCCGAGAGATTGACGATGATCGTCTGATCCTTACGCATTGTCGGGGCAAGCTTGTGCACATAGGCCAAGGCGTGACTGGACTCGAGGGCCGGAATGATGCCCTCGGTTCGGGTCAGGTGATGAAATGCACGCAGGGCCTCGTCGTCGGTGACCGAGTCGTAGCCCGCGCGTCCGCTGTCTTTGAGCCAGGCGTGCTCGGGGCCGACACCGGGATAGTCGAGCCCGGCCGAGATGGAGTGGGTCTCGACGATCTGACCGTGATTGTCCTCCATCAGATAGGTGCGGTTGCCGTGCAGCACGCCGGGGCGACCCGCGCAGAGCGGCGCGGCATGGCGACCGGTCTGCAGGCCGTCGCCCGCGGCCTCCACACCGTAGATCGCAACCCCATCGTCCCCGATGAAGGGATAGAAGAGCCCGATGGCGTTGGAGCCGCCGCCTACGCAGGCGACCAGGGCATCGGGCAGTCGCCCGCTGCGCGCGAGCATCTGCGCGCGGGCCTCGCGACCGATGACCGCCTGGAAATCACGAACCATCGCCGGATAGGGATGTGGACCGGCGACCGTGCCGATGATGTAGAAGGTGTCGTCGATGTTCGTCACCCAGTCACGCATCGCCTCGTTCAGCGCGTCCTTGAGCGTGCGCGACCCGGAGGTGACCGAGACCACGCGCGCCCCGAGCAAGCGCATGCGATAGACGTTCGCCTCTTGGCGAGCGATATCCACTTCGCCCATGTAGACGACGCATTCCAGACCGAGTCGTGCCGCCACGGTGGCGCTCGCCACCCCGTGCTGACCGGCGCCGGTCTCGGCGATGATGCGGGTCTTGCCCATGCGCCGCGCGAGCAAGGCCTGACCGATGGTGTTGTTGACCTTGTGCGCGCCGGTGTGATTTAGATCCTCGCGCTTGAGAAAGATCTGCGCACCGCCGAGCTCGCGACTCCAACGCTCCGCGTGATAAAGGGGCGAGGGCCGGCCGACATAGTCCTGAAGGTCGGCATCGAGCTCGGCCAGAAACTCGGGATCGGCCATGTAGCGCTCGTAGGCCGTGCGCAGTTCTTCGAGCGGATGCATGAGGGTCTCGGGGACGAACATCCCGCCGTAGGGTCCGAAATGACCGCCTGCGTCCGGCCAGTTGTAAGCACCGGACGATGCGAGCGGTACGCCGGCCGAATCGGCACCGGCCAGGCCGAGATAATCAGGAGAAGTCGACATCGTTCACCCTCTGCATGAAATCACGAATCTTGTCATGGTCCTTGACGCCCTTCGACGCCTCCACACCGCCGCTCACGTCGACGCCGAACGGACGTACCCGGCGGATCGCCTCCCCGACATTCCCGACATGCAGACCGCCCGCGAGGACGATCGAAGGCGCAAGGACCGCCGGGATCCGATCCCAATCGAAGCGCTGACCGGTCCCGCCCGGGCGAGCCGGATCGAAGGTATCGAGCAAGAGCCCGGCGGCATGTCCGTAGCGCCGCTGCTCCTCGGTGAGATCCACGCCCGAACGCATCCGGATCGCCTTAATCCATCTCCGCCCGAAGGATGCGCAGAGCTCCGGGTCTTCCTCGCCGTGGAACTGCAGCAGCTCGAGCGGAACCCGGTCCAGGGTCGCGCGAATCTGCTCGGGGGGGGCATCGACGAAAAGCCCGACCGCCGTCACGAAGGGCGGCAACCCGGCGCAGAGGTCGCGGGCATCCTGCGGCGACACCGCACGCGGACTCGACGGATGGAAGACGAAGCCGACCGCGTCGGCCCCCGCGGCAACCGCCGCATCCACGTCGGCCCGCCGCGTCAAACCACAAATCTTAACGCGGGTTCTCATGATTGGCGAATGCCGGCTGAACCGCGTCCTCGAGCGACCGAGCAACGGGGGTCGAAGCATTGCGCGTCGGGGCAACCTGCGAGCGTCGAGTCGACGCGGTTCAGTTGATTACTAGCAAGAGCGTGGGACATTGTGCTGATCCGTCGATGGTGCGGGCGCCGGACCGGATGGCAGTTGAAACGCTTCCGGGTAGTCGGCGCGTACGAAATAGAGCCCTTGTGGCGGGGCGGTCACACCCCCGAGGCGGCGGTCGCGCAGCTCCAAAAGCTCGCGCGTCCAATCGACCAACGCCTCGCCGCGGCCGATCGTCATCAGCACGCCGGCGATGTTGCGAACCATATGGTGCAAAAACCCGTTGGCACCAACCCGCAGCTGAATAAGGCCATCCGTCTCGCTCAGCTCGAGATAGTGCAGATGGCGGATCGGACTCTTCGCCTGACAGGCGACCGCGCGAAAGCTGGAGAAGTCGTGCACGCCGACCAGTGCCTGTCCGGCCTCGCGCATGCGCTCGATATCCAGGGGCCGGTGGCTCCAGACGGCGCGGTCGCGCTGCAGGGGCGAGCGCGTCGCACGCACCATGATCAGGTAGCGATAGTGACGGGCCTGCGCCTCGAAACGGGCATGAAACCGTGGATCGACCGGACAGGCCCAGCGCACGGCGACATCGGGCGGAAGATTGACGTTGGTCCCGAGCACCCAGGCGCGCTCGGTGCGACGCGCCGCGGTGTCGAAATGCACCACCTGCTCGTCGGCGTGCACGCCGGCGTCGGTGCGCCCTGCGCACTGGACGCGGATCGGATGATCGGCGACGCGGCCGATCGCCTCTTCGAGCGTCGCCTGGACGCTGCGCACGCCGACCTGGACCTGCCAGCCGCGAAAGGCCGAGCCGTCGTACTCGATACCCATGGCGATCCGTTGCTGGCGCGCCGCGGTAGCCGGCACCGATCCATCGGGCTCGGGCGTCGACTCCGTGCTCGGCCCGGATCTCTGCGTCGTTCCCGGCACGCGTATCGGCACCGCGGTCACCTCGGCATTCAGGCGAGTGTCCTCAGCATCTGTTGCGCCTCGCTGCGCTGCTCCTCGCGACCGTCCGCGATCACTTCCTGGAGGATCTCCCGCGCGGAGGCGCCGTCGTCCATGTCGATATAGGCACGTGCGAGATCGAGCTTGGTGGCATTCTCGTCCCAGATCCCGGAGTCCATGGCCCATTGCTCGGCGAGCCCCTCGTCGAGGGGCTCGAGGACATCAGGCAAGAACTCGCCGCCGGGCGCATCTCCGGCGGAAGGACCGACCTCGTCGTTCGGGAGCGTCAGACTCGGCAGCGGCTCTTCGGGCTGCGCCTTGGGCGTCGTCACCGGCGGCGTCGCCACCGGCGGGGAACCGGCGTCCAGGAAGGCGTCGAGATCCAGATCACGGGAATCGCGAAGATCGTCCAGCGTCAGAACCAAGTCGGGCTCTTCGGAAAGCCCGCCCTGCCGATCCCGTTCCTCGGCGCTTGGCGGTGCGGACAGCTCCTGCAGACCGGACAGATTCTGTAGACCGGACAGCTCGGGCAGATCGGGAGAGCTGTCCAACGCGGAATCGTCGAACAAAAGCGGAAGGTCTTCGTCCTCCGTCGGCGGGGACCGTGTCGCTGTCCCCGGAGTCCTCGCGGTAACCGGTTTGGACTCGATCTCGCCGAGATCGAGTTTGAAGAAGTCGTTTTCGTCCTCGCGAGCCTCGCCGAACGACAGCTCGGCGCCACCCTCCAGATCGGCTAAATCCGGGCCTGTCTGCCGTGCAGGGATTCCGGTCGCCTCGGTAATCGACATGGTGGCCCCCGGATCCCAGGTGCCGCCTTGCTCGACCACTGCGGCAATCGCGCTCAACCGTTGCCAGCGTGCCGGCTCGGCGGTGGCCGCGCCGGTGGCTTTGAGATTCTGCATGAGCTTGCGCAACGCCTCCGGGTGCTCGGATCCGGCATAGACCTCCGCCAGCTTGAATCGCACGTCGCGGCGTTCCGGCGAGCGTTTGAGCTCGCGCTTGAGCAGGTCCTCGGCCTCCTTGTAACGCCCGTAGGCGATGTAGATATCGGCCTCGGAGAGGGCATCGGCCTCGTCGGTCTCGGTCTCGAAGTGCCCGAAAGAGGTCAGCTGGGAGGACGGCGTCAGCAAGCCGGAGTCGATCTGCAGCGCTTGGGCCGCCGACTCGGGTGAGGCCGGCTCCGGCTCGCGCGGCGGAGCAAGGCCGGCGTCGGCCGTCGTCCGTTCCGCAACCGCGGCCGGCATCGGCTCGGGAGCAACCGTCTCGGTCTCCGGCTCCTGGAGGGCGACGACAGCGGAGTCGATACTCCATTCGTCCTCGTTTTCCTCCTGGTCGCGGCGACGACGACGCGCCGACACCAGTGAAAAGGCGAGGACCCCCAGGGCCGTCACGCCGGCGAAACCGGCGAGCGGGAGAAGATAGGCATGCCAGGTGGAGGGGGCCGCAGGCTCGGTTTCCACCGAAGGCTCGATCTCCTCGCCCTCGACCGCCGGCGCGACCGGAGTGGCCACCGCGGAGGTTTCGGTCTCGACCTCGGCGACGCCCGGGTCGGCGCCCGCATCGACGGCCGGAGCCTCTTCGCTCGGGGGAGATTCCGAATCGACCTCGATCGCGACCGTTTCGCCGGACGCGCCCCCCTGAAACCGTGCCACCTCGGCGTTTCGCAATTGCAACAGGGTCTGGATGTCGGCGAGCTGCGTCTCCAGCTCGCGGACCCGCTCGCGAAGCTCCTCGGTCTCCTGACGGGCCGATTCGCTCGCCTCGCTCATGAGCAGGAGCTCCTGCTCCAGATCGGTCCCCGGCGACGGCGTGCTATCGGAGTCCCGGGCGGTGTCGGCGGCGGATTGCGCCGGTACTGCCTCGACGGTGCCGGGCGCCGCACCGGCAGCTGCACCCGCGATGCGCAGAAGCGCGCTCTCCGCCGCTTCGGCGTCGTCGACCCGCGCAACCTCGGTGATGGGCGAACGACGCACCGCGCCACCCTGCAGCGCAGTCTGAAGCTCAGTCGCCGCTGCGGCCTCGTCGAGCGCAAACAATTCAGCGCGCGAGGGGATGACCAGCGTCTTGCCCGCGGTCAAACGGTCGATGTCGCCTCCGATGAAGGCGTCCTGATTGTTGCGATAAAGCGCCAGGGCGGTCTGGGCCGTCGTCGCGCCCGCCGGTTGGCCACCGCGCGCCAGTCGCAACAGACCCGTCCCGGAACGGACGGGACCGAAATAGGCGGGGAACCCATCCGCCCCGCTCGGGATCCGAGAGACCGGCTGCGACGGGGATCGATCGACAGGATCGCTGCGCGGCGGTGCGGGGTCGGAGCGCGCGGCCGATCGAGGTGTCGCAGGGGGCGTTGCCGGTCGACGATCGGCAATGGCAGGCGGGCGAACCGCGGGCGCGGGACGCTCGGACATCGAGGATGGATCCAGGAGAACCGTGAATTCCTTGACCATTTGACCGGCGGGCCAGACGACCTCGACGAGAAAGTCGATGAAGGGCTCGCGGATCGGCTCGCGACTCATGATGCGGATCACCGCATCCCCGCGCCCGGACATCTGAGGTTCAAAGGCGAACTGCGTCAGAAAGTGATAACGCTCGATGCCTGATTTCGCGAAGGCATCCGCGCTGGCGAGCGTCGCTTTGACGGTGTCGAGCTCGTCGGATCTGACGTCGAAGAGATCGATCTCGCCGACGAAGGGCTGGTTGAGGGCGGACTCGGTCCACAAGCCTCCGAGACCGAGTGCGTGCGCGCCGGCTGCGGTTAGGGTCAGGACCATGATCGACGGCAGAATGACCTGACGAGACATCCGCCTCCCTCGTGCACTGGCAGCATCGGACCACCGAATCGGAAGAGCCGGCGACCGATCGCTCGTCCGGCTCGAATCCCCCCTGAAGCGACCCGACTATATCCGAACGCACCCGTACACACAACGAACACCGCATCACCCCAGGAGTCGAAAGCGAACGGCTCAAGGCGCGAGCAAGATACGAATCATACGCCGCAGTGGCTCGGCCGCACCCCAGAGTAGCTGATCGCCGACCGTGAAGGTGGTGAGATAGCGCCCGCCCAGGTTCATCTTGCGCAGCCGCCCCACCGGGACCGTCAGGGTGCCGGTAACTGCTGCCGGGGATAGCCCCACTAACGTCTCCTGCCGGTCGTTGGGGACGACCCGTGCCCAGTCGTTGGAGGCCGCAATGATCTGCTCGATCTCCGGGATCGAGCAATCACGCGTCAGCTTGATGGTCAGGCCCTGACTGTGGCAGCGCATGGCGCCGACGCGCACACAGAGTCCGTCGATCGGCACCGGGTCGCCCTCGCGACCGAGGATCTTGTTGGTTTCGGCCATGCCCTTCCATTCCTCGCGGCTCTGGCCGTTCGGCAAGGCGGTGTCGATCCAGGGGATTAGACTGCCGGCCAGAGGAGCCCCGAAGTTCTCGGTCGGAAACGCGGTGCCGCGCATGGTCTCGGTGACGCGCCGATCGATTTCCAGGATGGCGGAAGCAGGATCGTCCAGAAGCGGCGAGACCGCGCCGTGCAGCGCGCCCATCTGGGATAGCAGCTCGCGCATATTCTTCGCGCCCGCGCCGGAGGCCGCCTGATAGGTCATGGCACTGACCCACTCGACCAGACCCTCGCGGAACAACCCGCCGATCGCCATCAGCATGAGGCTCACGGTGCAGTTGCCGCCGATGAAATCGCGCTTGCCCTGCTCCAGCGCGGCATCGATCACGGGCTGATTGACCGGATCCAGAATGATGGTCGCGTTCGGATCCATGCGCAGCGCCGAGGCCGCGTCGACCCAATAGCCGTCCCAGCCGGTGGCGCGCAGCTTGGGATAGATGGCCTTGGTGTAGTCCCCGCCCTGACAGGTCAGGATGAGGTCCATCTCGCGCAGTGCATCGATGGACTCGGCATCCTGCAGCGGGCGCGCACCCTGCCCCACGTCCGGACCCGGCTGACCGACCTGCGAGGTGGTGAAAAAGACCGCCTCCGGGATCTGCTCAAAATCGCCCTCCGCCCGCATGCGGTCCATCAAGACCGAGCCAACCATGCCACGCCAGCCGATGAATCCGACACGCTTCATTGAGGTACTCCGCAATCGTGGATTGGTGTGTCTATCGTTGGGCTTCCTGCCTCCTGCTTCCTGCTTCCTGCCTTCTGTCTTCTGCCAACCCGAAGCTGATGGCTGACGGCTAAGTGCTGGCGGCAGGCGGCTGGAGGCTGGCGGCCCCTAAAGCTCCGCCACCACCGCATCGCCCATCTCGGCGGTGCCGACCTGGCGCATGCCGCTCGACATGATGTCCGCGGTGCGCAGGCCCTGATCAAGCACCTTGGAGACGGCGGCCTCGATGCACTCCGCCGCGGGCACGGCGTCGAGCGAATAGCGCAGCATCATGGCGACCGAGAGGATGGTGGCGAGCGGATTGGCGACGCCCTTGCCGGCGATGTCGGGCGCGGAGCCGTGGATCGGCTCGTACATGCCCTGCCCTTTCTCGTTCAGGGAGGCCGAGGGCAACATCCCGATGGAGCCGGTCAGCATGGCAGCGCAGTCCGAAAGGATGTCGCCGAAGATGTTGCCGGTGACCATGACGTCGAACTGCTTGGGCGCGCGCACCAGCTGCATGGCGGCGTTGTCGACATACATATGTGACAGCGCGATCTCGGGATAGTCGCGTGCGGTCCGGATCGCGACCTCGCGCCACATCTCGGTGCATTCGAGCACGTTCGCCTTGTCCACCGAGCAGACCTTCTTTCCGCGCTTCATGGCGATATCGAAGGCGACGCGACAGATGCGCTCGACCTCGGACTCGGTGTAGACCATGGTGTTGAAGCCGCGACGCTCGCCGGACGGCAGGGTCTCGACGCCGCGCGGCTGGCCGAAGTAGATGTCGCCGGTGAGCTCGCGCACGATCATGATGTCGAGCCCGGAGACCACCTCGGGCTTAAGCGTGGAGGCATCGGCCAGCTGCGGATAGAGGATCGCCGGGCGCAGGTTGGCAAAGAGGCCGAGACCCGCGCGCAAGCCGAGCAGACCCTTCTCGGGACGCTTGGAGATGTGCAGCGGCTCCCACTTGGGTCCGCCCACCGCGCCGAGCAGCACGGCATCGGATGCGCGCGCGGCCTCGAGTGTCTCCTCGGGCAGCGGATCGCCCGCGGCGTCGTAGGCCGCGCCGCCGACCAGGCCGTCCTGCAGAGTGACATCGATGGCCCCTTCCGCTTGGAGGACGTTCAGGACCTTAACAGCCTCGGCCACGATCTCCGTGCCGATCCCGTCACCCGCCAGCACCAGTATCTTCTTGCTCAATGGCTTCTCACTCAATCAAGTCTCGTGGTGTGCCGTTCGCCTAGACAGGCCAAGGCATCGCGATCGGGTCGGGCTGACAGGATTGCGCCCGTCAGCCCTCCCACACCACCGGACATGCGGTTTTCCGCATCCGGCGGTTGAACCCAGCCACCGGTTACGCGGCAGCAAGGTCTGATGGAACCCACAATCCGTAGCGGCGAA
>NZ_DATITZ010000308.1:0-6294 GCF_035467215.1 Thiocapsa sp.
ATAGGTTAGCGTTTTCTCTGCCCCTCTCGATCGAAAATCGGCATGATCTTCGATCATGGGGACATATTATAACCCACTGTTCGGAAATAGAAAACGTGGTTTCTGTTCAGGCACAACCTATTCGAAGCAATTCAAATAAAATTAAAAATACTTAAACCGCGTCCACGCCAAGATTCATTGATGGCGAGAACGCAGCAGCGCCCCGAGACCTCTTATATCCCAGCGAGACGCGGTTTAACGCGGTTTAATCGGGGAAACAGCGACGCAGGTGCGCCTTATCCGGCGGTCGCGTCACCGCACTGACCAGGATCAAGGTCAGCAGGGAGGCCGGCAGCGCGATGATGATCGGATCTACCGACGGCCAATTGGGATAATCTGCGAGCAGGCTGGTCTTGCCGTCGGTGACCAGCTGCACCAGCCCGATGGCGCTGGCCTCGCGTGCCTTGATGAAGGCCAACCAGAACAGCGAGACGCTCATGCCGACGGTCATGGAGGCGAGTGCGCCGGCTCGGGTCACGCGCTTGGAGATGAGTCCGCCGATATAGGCGGGCAGGAAGCTCGCTGCACAAAGTCCGAAGAAGATTGCCGTGAAGCGGGCGATGACGTATTCCTGCCGCACGGTATAGCTGATGGTCACGGCGATCAGCAGTCCGATCATGATGGCGAGGCGCATCACCAGGATGCTCGGCTCGCGTTGATGTCCCTTGTCCGAGATACGCTCGTAGAGGTCGCGCCCGGCCGCCGTGCCGATGGTGTGGAACTGGCTCGACATGGTGCTCATGGCGGCGGCGAGCAGGGCGAGGAAGAAGATGACGCCGAACCAATGGGGCATCGCGGCCATGATGAAGGCCGGGATGATCTTGTCGGCGTCGCCCTTGGTGTAGGTCGCGGCGATGGAGCGGCCGGCAACCAGCTCGAAGGTCGCGCCGTCGCCGTCTTGTGCCGAGCTACGCTCGCCGATGATCATGGGCGCGCGCGCCGGCGCCTGTGTCTTGGGGTTGAGGATCGCCGTCCAGGCCCCGGATTCGCCCTGCTGCATCAGCTCGACCAGGGCGCGATCCTTCTCGGCATCGATCACCTCGACGACCTTGCCCTGAAGCAGCGGGCCCTTCTGTGCGAACCAGGCGTTCGAGAGGCTCCCCACGACGAAGGGTGTCCCGACCATGAGCAGGATGAAGACGGCGCCGATCGGCACGGCCCGGTCGAGCTCGCGACGGCTGCGCACCGTCATGAAGCGCACCACCAGTTGGGGCTGAGCGAGTACGCCGATCCCCACGCCGAGCACCAGTGCGGTGATGACGGTCCACCAGAGATCGTAGGTGGTCGCCCCCCAGCCGAAGGCGGGCATCGCGGTCCAACCTTGATGGCCCATCTGCGCAAGCGGCGCGGGGACCAGATCCGCCATGTCGGTCAAGGTGCGGTGGGCCTCGGTGACACCGCCCAAACTCATATAGGTAAAGATCAGCAGGAAGATCATGGCGAAGACCATGACGAAGCCCTGAAGGGTATCGGTATACATCACCGCCTTGATGCCGCCAGGGATGACGTAGGCGGCGGTGATGAGCGCGAAGATCAGGAGCGCGACCTCGAAATCGATCCCGAACTGGGTGGCCGCGAAGATGCTGCCCCCGGTCATGACCGCGGCCGCGTAGAGCGGCATGAAGAGAAAGATGAGCGCACCGGCGAAGATCTGGATGCCGCGACTCTGGTAACGTCGACCCAGCAGCTCGGGAAAGGTGTGGGCGCCGAGATGATGGCCGAGTCGCCGTGTGGGCTCGCCCAGGAAGATAAAGGCGATCAGGATCCCGAACCCGATATTGAGCACGGTGAGCCACAGCAGACTCATGCCGAAGAGCCCGGCGACCCCGCCGAAGCCGACGATGGCTGCGGTCGAGATGAAGGTGGCCCCGTAGGAGACCGCCATGATGATCGGATGGGCCGAACGCCCGCCAACCAGGAAGTCCGCTGCCGAGCGGGTACCGCGATAACCGAGCCAGCCGAGATAGCCGGTCGCGAAGAGGTAGGCCAAAATGACGACGATGTCGACCCAGCCTACGGAAGAATGCCCCGTCATGAATGCCCCTCAGGATCCCGAAATAGTCGTTGTTGTCTTGTCAGGACGCGCGGGGGCGAAAAATAACCCGTACCTTCGTATTGTTATATAGATCCAGCGCAGTTAAACGGCCGTTTCTGACCCAATCATGACCAATCGATGACCTATCGATGACCAGGAGAGCCCGTTCGTGGAGAGTTTCAAAGTCGTTCGCCCGGAATTTCTGAACCATTACGGCTACCTGTTCGGGGGCTTTTTGTTGAAGTGGGTCGACGAGATTGCCTGGATCGCGGCCAGTCGCGACCACCCGGGGTGCCGCTTCGTCACCATCGCGATGGACCGCGTGGAGTTTCATCGCAGCGTGAAACAGGGCGCGGTGCTGCGCTTCGACGCGATCGAGAGTTGTCGCGGCAACACCTCGCTCAGCTACTCGGTCCACGTCTTCGCAGACGATCTGCAGACCGGCGACGAGGAGCCGATCTTCACCACCTGCATCACCTTCGTGCGGGTCGACGAGCAGGGGCGGAAGATCCCCCTGTCGCCGCCCGGCACCTGAAAGGTCGCGCGGGCAGCCGTCTGCTCACTGCGGGCGGTCCTCGTGAAGATAGGGCAGGATGGCCTCGCGAATGGCGTCGGACAGGCCCGAAGCGGGCGAGCCGTCTCGATTGATCTGGAGATGGACGGTCTTGGCCGTTGCGGCGAGCGTGCCGTCCGGCATCTCGAAGCGATACGCCACGGCGAAGGAGCGGGTGCGGATCTCGTCGATCGCCAGCACGACCTCGACACGATCACCCTGGCACAGCGGTCGGTGATAGTCTGCCTCGGCGTGCACGAGCGGCAGCAGGATCTCGCCCTCGCGGATAAGGCGCTCGAGCGGGAGGCCGACTTGGGCCATGAATGCCTCGTAGGCATCGTGTGCATGGCGGAAGAGGTGGCCGAAAAAGAGCCGTCCGGCTGCGTCCGTGTCGTGAAGGCGGACGCTGAAGGCATAGGCGAAACGGTTTGGATCCATGTCTGACTCCGGAGGCTGGTAGCGATGATCGATCTTAACGTGGACCCAATGAAGGCGCGTCCGTTCGTGCTCGCGGCGCTGATGCTGCTCGCACCGCTCGGCGTGCCGGCGAGCGAGAACCCGAGCCCGCCGGGCGTGAATCCGTTTGTCGAGTCCAAGCCTGCCGAACCGACCCACCTTGACCCCTCCGCCTTCTCGGATGTCCCGATCCCGGCGGGTCGGGTCGACGCCGCAGTGGCGCAGCTCGACGCGATGGCCGAGGCGGCGCTGGCGACGACCGGTTTGCCGGGTATGGCGATCGCGGTGGTCCATCGTGATCGCGTCGTCTACCTTAAAGGCTTCGGTCGACGCAGCTTGGACGGCGAGGCGCGCGTCGATGCCGAGACGGTCTTTCAACTGGCCTCCTTGTCGAAACCGGTTGCGGCGACGGTGGTCGCGGCCGCGGTCGATCGGTCCGTGATTGCCTGGGACGACCCGATCGTCCGCCATTTGCCCGATTTCGCCTTGAGCGATCCGGCGATTACTTCGCGGGTGACTATCGCGGATCTCTTCGCCCACCGCAGCGGGCTTCCCGACCATGCCGGCGACCTCTTGGAGGACATGGGATACGGGCGCGCGGAGATCCTATCGCGCCTACGTTTTTATCCCTTGGCGCCTTTCAGGGCCAGCTATGCCTACACCAACTTCGGATTGACCGCCGCGGCCGAGGCGGTCGCGCGCGCTGCGGGCACGCCCTGGGATGACCTGAGCCGCGACCTGCTCTACGGTCCGCTCGGGATGACCTCGACCAGCTCGCGTTTCGCGGACTTCATCGCAGCCCCCAATCATGCGATCGGACACATCCGCCGTGACGGCCTTTGGATGGTGACGCCCGAGGTCCGACAGCCCGATGCCCAGTCGCCCGCGGGCGGCGTGAGCAGCTCCGTGACCGATATGGTGCAGTGGATGCGGCTCCTTCTGGCTGAAGGGGCGCTCGACGGCAAGGCGGTCATCGGCTCGGAGGCGCTGGCACGGATCCACTCGCCGAATCTGATGAGCTCTCCTTTGCGCGGGCCGAGCAGCCGCCCGAGCTTCTACGGACTGGGTCTCGGGGTCGGTGTAGACAGTGCAGGTCGTGTCCGCTGGTCTCACTCCGGTGCCTTTCTGCTGGGTGCCGCAACGACGCTCGCCATGCTGCCCTCGGAGTCTCTGGGGATCCTGATCCTCACCAACGGTCAGCCGGTCGGTGCGCCCGAGGGCATCGCTGCGAGTTTTCTTGAGCTGGTGGAGACCGGCGCGATCGGACACGACTGGCCGGCGCTCTACGGCAGCGCGATGGCGGGCCTATACACCTGGCACACGCAATTCGGCGAGGCCCCGATCGCACCCGCTACGGCACGCCCGCTCGATACCTATGTCGGTCGCTACACCAACGACCTCTATGGAACGGCCGTCGTGGAAGCGACCGATTCCGGATTGGTCCTGCGGCTCGGACCGAGTCCGACGGTGTTTGGGCTGAGCCATTTCGACGGCGACGCCTTTACCTTTCGACCCGTCGGCGAGAACGCGCTCGGCATCAGCGGTGCGGTCTTCGCGTTCGAGGACGATCGCGCCGCATCGCTGCAAATTGAATATCTGGACGAGGAGGGGCTGGGGACGTTCAGGCGCTAAACCGCGTCCCGAGTGCGGAGGCAAGACGGTCGACTTGCCCGAGACCGATCGCGTGCGACATGATTGGGGCACGATCAGATTCGAGGAACCGCAGTGAGATTGCTCGCAATTCAATCGCTCGTTGTTCTGACCGGCTGCGTCGGGGTTCTTTCGGCACCGCCCCTGTTTGCTCAAACCAAAGGTGATCCCGAGATCGGTGCGACCATCGCGGCGCGAGTCTGTGTGGCCTGTCATGCCGAGGACGGCACGAGCCCCATGCCCAACACGCCGCGGCTGGCCGGCCAACACGCAACCTATCTCGTCAAGCAGATGAAGGATTATCGCGAGGGACGGCGCACCAGCGAGGTGATGGGCAACTTCATCGGCGGACTGACCGACGAGGAGATCCCGCATGTCGCTGCTTACTATGCCGCTCAGGAGGTGATCCCGGGCGTGGTGACCGATCCTTCATTGTTGGAGTTCGGCAGACGCGTTTACGACGACGGCAATCCGGGCAGCGGCATACCGGCCTGCTCCGGGTGCCACGGCGACGAGGGCGAGGGCACGCGTCGCTTCCCGCGGCTCACCGGTCAGGACGTCGGCTACACCCTCGAGCAGATGCGCCGTTATGCCGCCGGCGAGCGGACCAACGACCGAGGACTCATGCAGACGGTGGCCGATCGCATGAGCGAGGCCGAAACACTGGCCGTGGCCCAATACATCGCTAGCCTGATGGTCCTCGACACGGAGGAGGAATGAACGACATGATCATCCGTCTCGTCTGCCTCGGAGCGCTCGCGTTGGCGGCCGGCAGTGCGTCCGCGTCTCCGCCGGCGCAACCCCGTGCCCCCGGTATCGAGTCGCCCGGCTATGTTTGGAACGCTCCCAACAAGGAGCAGATGATCGCATTGGCCCATCGCGGCGACCCCGAGAACGGCGAGGAGGCCTACGCCGTCTGTCGCGGCTGCCATCAGGCCGATGGCTCGGGTCGCGGCGACGCCATCTATCCGCAGTTGGCCGGCCAGCATGCCAGTGTCCTGATCAAGCAGATGATCGACGTGCGCGCCGGGCGGCGCGACAACCCCAAGATGCACCCCTTCGTCGCCGAATGGGTCGTGTCGTCCGAAGAGGTGGCCGACATCGCCGCCTATCTCTCGCAGCTGCCGATTCCGCCGAGCAATCTAAAAGGCGAGGGTACGGACCTGGCGCGCGGTGAGGCCCTCTACGAGAAGGACTGCGCGACCTGTCATGGCGCGCAGGGCGAGGGCGATGCCGCGGAGTTTTACCCCCGCGTCGCCCATCAGCACTACAGCTATCTCGACCATGAGTCCAAGCTGATTCGCGACGGCGGGCGGCGCAATGCGAACCCTGAGATGGTGAAGGCGATCAGGGGGTACAGCGATGCGGATATCGCGGCGGTGAGCGACTATATGTCCCGCCTATCGGCTGAATCGCGTCCCGAGTGATCGGTAGGGGCGACTTAAGTCGCCCCTTGTACCCTGCTCGTTGTCGTTGTCGTTGTCGTAATCGGATTGCGGACGAACACGACAACCACAACGACAATTATACCTCATATAGGGACAAGCTCGCATTTCTTGAA
>NZ_DATITZ010000309.1:0-6723 GCF_035467215.1 Thiocapsa sp.
GGTTTAGAAGGAGATGACCCGCATGACCGAAACTCTCACACCCGGCGCCCGCCTCCGGCTAGCCGTCAAAGAGGAGCATCCTCTGCAGGTGGTCGGCGCCGTCAACGCCTATCACGCCATGATGGCCGAGCGCACCGGTTACCGCGCGCTCTATCTCTCGGGCGGCGGTGTCGCGGCTTGCTCCTTCGGGATCCCGGATCTCGGGATGACCAGCCTGGACAACGTGCTGGAGGACGTGCGCCGGATCACCGACGCCACCGCGCTGCCCCTCCTGGTCGACGCCGACACCGGCTGGGGCGGCGCCTTCAACATCGCCCGCACCGTCCGACTGATGAACCGGGCCGGCGCCGCCGGATGCCATATCGAGGACCAGGTCGCGGCCAAGCGCTGCGGTCATCGGCCCGGCAAGGCGATCGTCTCCAAGGAAGAGATGGTCGACCGCATCAAGGCCGCCGTCGATGCGCGCACCGACGACTTCGTCATCATGGCCCGCACCGACGCGCTGGCCGTCGAGGGGATCGACTCGGCCATCGAGCGCGCCGTCGCCTGTGTCGAGGCCGGCGCGGACATGATCTTTCCCGAGGCCATGACCGAGCTGGCCCAGTACGAGCAGTTCATCGCGGCGGTGAAGGTCCCGGTCCTGGCGAACATCACCGAGTTCGGATCCACGCCGTACTTCACGACAACCGAGTTGGGCGAAGTCGGCGTGTCGCTCGTGCTCTACCCGCTGTCCGCCTTCCGCGCCATGAACCTCGCCGCACTCAAGGTCTACGAGGCGATCCGCCGCGACGGCACCCAGGCCGCCGTGGTCGACACCATGCAGACCCGGATGGATCTCTACGATTTTCTCAACTACCACGGCTTCGAACAAAAGCTCGATGAGCTGTTCACGCAGGGCAAAGATTAAAGAAGCCTCCAGCCTCCAGCCTTCAGCCCCCTGCCTCCAGCCTGAATACCGCTGCCTGATAGCTGATAGCTGGAGGCTGGAGGCTGGAAGCTCCCCAACATCACACCGATCGAGGAGAACACGATGGCCGAAAACCAAGAGAGCCACCTTCCGAAACCGAAGAAATCGGTCGCCCTGTCCGGCACCGCCGCGGGCAATACCGCCGTCTGCACCGTCGGGCGCACCGGCAACGATCTGCATTATCGGGGCTACGACATCCTCGATTTCGCCGACCAGGCCGAGTTCGAAGAGATCGCTTATCTGCTGATCCACGGACATCTGCCGACGTCCGCGGAGCTCGCGGCCTACAAGCGCAAGCTGCGCTCGCTGCGCGGTCTGCCGGCCGCGCTCAAGACCGCCTTGGAGCAGATCCCGCCCTCGGCACACCCGATGGACGTGATGCGCACCGGCGCCTCGCTGCTCGGCACGTTGGAGCCCGAGAAGGACGACATGCCGGTCGCCGCCGCACGCGACATCGGCGATCGCCTGGTCGCCAGCTTCGGCTCCATGCTGCTCTATTGGTATCACTTCGCCCACAACGGCCGGCGCATCGAGGTCGAAACCGACGACGAGTCGGTCGGCGGGCATTTCCTGCATCTGCTGCACGGCAAGACGCCTTCGGCGGAGTGGGTGCGTGCCATGCACACCTCGCTGATTCTTTATGCCGAGCACGAGTTCAACGCCTCGACCTTCGCCGCACGCGTGGTCGCCGGCACCAACTCGGACATCTATTCGGCCGTCACGGGCGCGATCGGCGCCCTGCGCGGACCCAAGCACGGCGGGGCGAACGAGGCGGCCTGCGAGATCCAGAGCCGCTACTTCAGCGCCGACGAGGCCGAGGCCGACATCCGCGAGCGGGTCGCCCGCAAGGAGATCATCATCGGCTTCGGTCACCCGGTCTACACGACCGGCGACCCGCGCAACGAGGTGATCAAGACGGTTGCGCGCCGCCTGTCCCAATCCAACGAGGACATGCGCATGTTCGAGGTCGCCGACCGCCTCGAAACCGTCATGTGGGACATCAAGCACATGTTCCCGAACCTCGACTGGTTCTCGGCGGTGTCCTACGCGCAGATGGGAGTTCCGACCCCCTTGTTCACGCCGATCTTCGTCATCTCGCGCACCACCGGCTGGGTGGCACACGTCATCGAGCAGCGCATCGACGCCAAGATCATTCGGCCGAGCGCCAACTATGTGGGACCGGAGAATCTGAGCTGGGTGCCGATCGAGAAGCGTTGAGCGGCCGGACGTCAGGTTAAAGGTTAAAGGTCCAGATCGTAACCCCGAGGCTCGCAGGCTTGCGGGCCTCGCGCCTTCTTCGTCGCACCATGACATCGCCACACGCGCTACTGGGCGTTTCCGACGACATTTTCACTCTCAAAACAGTGCACCGATCATGAACAGCGCCTATCGCAAGCCCCTTCCCGGAACCGCTCTGGACTACTTCGATGCGGAGGCCGCCGTCGATGCCATCCGGCCCGGCGCCTATGCCAAGCTGCCCTATACCTCGCGCGTGCTCGCCGAGAACCTGGTGCGCCGCTGCGACCCCGCTAACCTCGCCGATGCACTCGGGCAACTCATCGAGCGCCGCCAGGATCTGGACTTCCCCTGGTACCCGGCGCGGGTGGTCTGCCACGACATCCTCGGCCAGACCGCTCTGGTGGATCTGGCGGGTCTGCGCGACGCCATCGCCGAGAAGGGCGGCGATCCGGCACAGGTGAACCCGGTGGTGCCGACCCAGTTGATCGTCGATCACTCGCTGGCCGTGGAATACGGCGGATTCGATGCGGATGCCTTCGAGAAGAACCGCGCCGTCGAGGACCGACGCAACGAGGACCGTTTCCACTTCATCGAGTGGACCAAGACCGCCTTCAAGAACGTCGACGTGATCCCGGCCGGCAACGGCATCATGCACCAGATCAATCTGGAGAAGATGTCCCCGGTGATCCAGGCCCGTGACGGGGTGGCCTTCCCGGACACCTGTGTCGGGACCGACAGCCACACCCCGCACGTCGATGCGCTCGGCGTGATCGCCATCGGCGTCGGCGGGCTGGAGGCCGAGACCGTGATGCTCGGCCGCGCCTCCATGATGCGCCTGCCCGATATCGTCGGCGTGCGCCTGACCGGCAAGCGTCGGCCGGGCATCACCGCCACCGACATCGTGCTGGCCCTAACCGAGTTCCTGCGCAAGGAGCGCGTGGTGGGTGCCTATGTCGAGTTCTTCGGCGAGGGTGCCGCCAGCCTGACGATCGGCGATCGCGCCACCATCTCCAACATGTGTCCGGAGTACGGCGCCACCGCGTCGATGTTCTACATCGACCGGCAGACCATCGACTATCTCACCCTGACGGGCCGCGAGCCCGAGCAGGTCGCGCTGGTCGAGACCTATGCCAAGACCGCCGGACTGTGGGCCGATGCGCTGGAGAGCGCCGAGTACGAGCGCGTGCTCGAGTTCGATCTGTCCACCGTGGTGCGCAACATGGCCGGCCCGTCCAACCCGCACCGCCGCCTTCCGACCAGCGCACTGCACGAGCGCGGCATTGCCGTGGATCTGGACAAGGCGCTGGCCGAAGAGAAGGACGGCCTGATGCCGGACGGCGCGGTCATCATCGCCGCCATCACCAGTTGCACCAACACCAGCAATCCGCGCAACGTGGTGGCCGCCGGTCTGGTGGCCAAGAAGGCCAACGCACTGGGGCTGATGCGCAAGCCCTGGGTGAAGACCTCCTTTGCGCCTGGCTCCAAGGTCGCCAAGCTGTATCTGGAAGAGGCCGGCCTGCTGTCTGAAATGGAACAACTCGGCTTCGGCATCGTCGGCTATGCCTGCACCACCTGCAACGGGATGTCCGGCGCACTGGACCCGAAGATCCAGCAGGAGATCATCGAGCGCGACCTCTTCGCCACCGCCGTGCTGTCGGGCAACCGCAACTTCGACGGCCGCATCCACCCCTATGCCAAGCAGGCCTTCCTCGCCTCGCCGCCGCTGGTGGTAGCCTACGCCATCGCCGGCACCGTGCGCTTCGACATCGAGCAAGACGCGCTTGGCCATGACCCGCAGGGCAACCCCATCACCCTGAAAGACCTGTGGCCGAGCGACGAGGAGATCGACGCCATCGTCTCGGCCTGCGTGAAGCCGGAGCAGTTCAAGCAGGTCTATATCCCGATGTTCGACCTGGGCACCGTGGAGGAGGCCAAGAGCCCGCTCTACGACTGGCGCCCGCAGAGCACTTATATCCGCCGTCCGCCCTACTGGGAAGGCGCGCTGGCCGGTGAGCGGACGTTGAAGGGCATGCGACCGCTGGCGGTCTTGCCGGACAACATCACCACGGACCATCTGTCCCCGTCGAACGCCATCCTGGCCGACAGCGCGGCCGGCGAGTATCTGGCCAAGATGGGCCTGCCGGAGGAGGACTTTAACTCCTACGCCACGCACCGCGTCGACCACCTGACCGCCCAGCGCGCCACCTTCGCCAACCCGCAACTGGTCAACGAGATGGCCGTGGTCGATGGCCAGGTCAAGAAGGGCTCGCTGACCCGTGTCGAGCCGGACGGCAAGGTCATGCGCATGTGGGAGGCGATCGAGACCTACATGGGACGCAAGCAGCCGCTGATCATCATCGCCGGTGCCGACTACGGCCAGGGCTCCTCGCGTGACTGGGCCGCCAAAGGTGTGCGTCTGGCCGGTGTGGAAGCCATCGTCGCCGAAGGGTTCGAGCGTATCCACCGGACTAATCTGGTCGGCATGGGCGTGCTGCCGCTCGAGTTCAAGCCGGGGGTCGACCGCAAGACACTCGGGATCGACGGCAGCGAGACCTACGACGTGCTCGGCGAGCGCACGCCGCGCACCACCCTGACCCTAGTGATGGCGCGCAAAAACGGCGAACGTGTGGAGGTGCCGGTCACCTGTCGCATCGATACCGCGGAAGAGCTGGCGATTTACGAGGCCGGCGGGGTGCTGCAGCGCTTCGCCCAGGACTTCCTGGAATCCAGCAAAGCGACCTGAAAAAGCCCCTCTCCCCTCGCGGGAGAGGGGTTGGGGAGAGGGGGTGAGAGTGGACCAACGCCAGTTCGCCAAAACCCTACGCCAAGCCATGACGGACGCCGAGCAATTGCTCTGGAGGCATCTACGCGCCCATCGCCTGGATGGACAGAAGTTCCGTCGCCAGCAACCGATCGGCCCCTATATCGTGGATTTCGTGCACTTCGGCGGCCGGTTGATCGTCGAGGCCGACGGTGGGCAGCATAACGGGCGCGATCGTGATTCCGAGCGTGACGTGTGGCTCGGGGAGCAAGGCTTCAGGGTCATGCGGTTCTGGAACAACGACATCTTGCAGAATCCGGAGGGGGTGTTGTCGAGCATCCTTGCGGCGCTGGAGTTGCCTGCGCCCCCTCTCCCCCGGCCCCTCTCCCGCGAGGGGAGAGGGGAGTAAATTGATCAATTTGCTGAGATATCAGATCAATGTCCAACGTATCCCAGATCCGCATCCCTGCCACCTACATGCGCGGCGGCACCAGCAAGGGCGTGTTCTTCCGCCTGCAAGACCTGCCCGAGGCCGCCCAAGTGCCGGGTGCGGCGCGCGATGCCCTGCTGCTGCGCGTCATCGGCAGCCCGGACCCTTACGGCAAGCAGATCGACGGCATGGGCGGTGCGACCTCGAGCACCAGCAAGACAGTCATCCTGTCCAAGAGCAGCAGGCCCGATCACGACGTCGATTATCTGTTCGGCCAGGTGTCCATCGACACGGCCTTCGTCGACTGGAGCGGCAACTGCGGCAACCTCTCGGCCGCGGTCGGCTCCTTCGCCATCGGCGCCGGCTGGGTCGACGCCGACCGGCTGCCGAAGGACGGCATGGCGAGGGTGCGCGTCTGGCAGGCCAACATCGGCAAGACCATCATCGCGCACGTGCCCATGACCGACGGCGTTGTGCAGGAGACGGGTGATTTCGAGCTCGACGGAGTGACCTTCCCCGCCGCGGAGGTGCAGTTGGAGTTCCTAAACCCCGCCGATGAGGGCGAGGGCGAGGGCGGCGGCTCCATGTTCCCGACCGGCAATCTGGTCGATCACCTCGAGGTCCCCGGTGTCGGTACGCTCGAGGCGACCATGATCAATGCGGGTATCCCGACCGTCTTTGTGAACGCGACGGCCATCGGCTACACAGGCACCGAGCTGCAGGACGCCATCAACGGCGATGCCGATGCCCTGAGGATGTTCGAGACCATCCGCGCCTATGGCGCGCTGCGGATGGGCCTCATCAAGGATGTCGCCGAGGCGGCGACCCGCCAGCACACGCCCAAGGTCGCCTTCGTCGCCCCGCCCGACGACTACGTCTCCTCCAGCGGGAAGCAGGTCGCCGCCGGCGAGATCGATCTGTGCGTGCGCGCACTCTCCATGGGCAAGCTGCACCACGCCATGATGGGCACGGCCGCCGTGGCCATCGGCACGGCTGCGGCCATCCCCGGCACCCTGGTCAACCTTGCCGCCGGCGGCGGGGAGCGCACCTCAGTGCGTTTCGGTCATCCCTCGGGCACACTGCGCGTCGGTGCCGAGGCCCGTCAGGTCAATGGCGACTGGACGGTGACCAAGGCCATCATGAGCCGCAGCGCCCGGGTACTGATGGAAGGCTGGGTGCGGGTGCCCGGGGATGCGCTCTTATAGTGGCGAGTGGCGAGTAGTGAGTGGGTAGAACAGAATTCTTGACCGTTGATTTAGCAACCGGAAGGCTGAAACACCGGCGCGTATCGGATATTTCCGAGAGCGATCTATTCACTCCCCTCTC
>NZ_DATITZ010000310.1:0-5712 GCF_035467215.1 Thiocapsa sp.
GCGAACCAAGGCGACCAAGGTTCAAGGCCGGACGGAACACCTATACGCCATCACACCGAGGGACATGGAATGAGCATCGCGGATCTGACAAAGCGACTGAACCCCGGCCCGGTTCCCCCGGTTCCCCCGGCGATATTGCCAAAGGGAACCGATAACTGCCTTATAAATCAATGCGGTTCCCCCGGTTCCCCCGGTTCCCCCGAGAAAACGATAAGGCGATATGTTTCGGGCGACGAACCGCGGCGCCTATGGCTGGTGACACGACCGAACGGCGAGCGGTTTAGCCTGAGCTGCACCCCGCCCGCAACACTGGCGGATCTGAACGAACGCTACCCCGGCGCGCGTATCGAGCCCGAGCCCGAGCCCCAGGGCGGCGAACCGGACCCGCAAGACGCGGCCATCATCGGCGCCTGGCTGGACGCCATCGGCGAGACCGACCCCGCAACCCGAGCCGAGATCTTGTCACGCGCGGCGGTCAATCCCGATGCACGCGCGACCTATTTCCGGGCGGCGGTTGCGGCCGGCGCGGCGACATGGGAACCGCCCGAGCCCATTGCCCCCGGCGCCCCTAACGGCTTGCATGTTTCGTCACAGTGACGATACTAGGACAACCCGAGCCCGTTACAGTGACGCGATATGACCAACCCCGAACCGACGAAGCGACCCGCCCGCACCGGCGCCGAACGGCAACGCGAGCTGCGCATCAAGGCGCTGGAACTGTTGAGCGGCGATGATGCGGCCATCGCATCGGCCCCAGTGACCGCGATCCTTGAGGCCATCGCCCCGGCGTTCCGCAAGGGCGACCCGTTCGCGGTTGCGGATCTTGCGAACGAGCTACTGCGGCGGATGAACACCCGGCACCGCTTCAAACTGATTCGGACGGAAACCGAGCCCGAAAGTGTCGATAAATGATGAGTTTTGAGGATTAAACGATGCAAAAACGCGCCGAAATTCACGCGGTACCGATTGATCCTGAAAGGGAAACAGGCAGACAGGCCCCCCGCCCCCGCCAATACCGGCTGACGAGCGCTCGCCAGATCCGCAAAGAGTTGAGTCGTCTTTATGGCGAGCTGCGCACCGGCCAAACCGACGCAGAGACAGCCCGGACGGGCGCATTTTTGATGCGGACCATATTGGAATCGATTCGCGTCGATCAAATCGAGACCGAGCTTGACGCCTTGGAAGAGGCGGCGCGATGAGCACCCGCGCCATGCGTCGGCGCCTGGCGGCCCTGCGGCAACGCAACCAGACTCAGGAACCGAACGGCGCGGTCCTGGTCGGCGCGAGCGAGAATCAAATCCGCGCGATCCTGGATCAAGGCCGGATCGCCATCTGTCTTCCCGACAACCACCGAGGCAACAAACCATGCGAGCAACACGAAACCGCTTGAAGGCTATCCGGGCGCGACTGCATCGCGAGCGGATCACCATTGCCCGAGAATGCCCCGCCTGTGGCGAGTGGGTTTCCGGCGACCCTGGCGCGTTCGCGTGCGGCTCGCACCCTGCGGCCCTGGCACCGCTGCCCGGCGAGCGGATCATCCGAATCGAGCGGTCCTACATATCCGGCGATTCTGGCGGCTGAAGCGAGCCCCGAGACGGGCGGCAACGAGCCCGCAAAAACCGCGAAACCCGTTCCTGTGGTGACTCTATGGTGACTCAAAAGGAAACGGCCTAGACCCGATGGATCTAAGCCGTTGTTTTTATGGTGCGCCCTGCAGGGCTCGAACCTGCGACCACCTGATTAAAAGTCAGATGCTCTACCAACTGAGCTAAGGGCGCGAAAGCCGGTCAGTATAAAGCGGCGCGCGGTCTTTTTGAAGGGTTACGACGCGCGCCGGTGAAAGCGAGTGTCGTCGAAGCCGTGTGCGCCCCGTCGGGATCGCTCAGCGCAACTCTTGGCCGATCCGCTCCAGGCGGCTTTTGGCGAGGCGCGCCTCAGTGCTGTCGGGGTAGCGCTTGACCACGTCCTCGAGCACGGCGCGCGCCTGGTCGAGCTGCTTCTGCTCGTATTGGATGTAGCCGATCTTGAGCATGGCGCCGGGGACCTTCGGGCTGTCGGGGCTCAGTTGGACCAAGCGATCGAACTCGGCTAAGGCGGCCGGGTAGTTGCGCTGGACATAGTAGGTCTCGCCGAGCCAGTAGCGGGCGTTGTCGGTGAACTGACCCTGCGGATAACGCCGGAGCAGGTCATTGAAGGTGGCTTGGGCCTCGTCGTACTTGCGCTCCTTGAGCAGCTCGAAAGCGGCGGCATAAGCATCGCGCTCGCTGCCGCCGGTCGTCTCGGGCGAAGGCAAGGAGGGGATGCCGGCGGCTCCGCTCGACGAGGGGACGGGCGCGCCGATGGATGGCGGTGGCTCGGGTGTACCGGCAGGTGCGTCGAGATCGCTTCCGCTGACGTCGATGGATCCGATTCCGAGGCCGCCGTTGCGGTCGCCCGGCGCGGCCGGACCCAAGGGATCACCGCGTTCGGCGCCGAGCCGAGAGTCGATATCGAGAAATTGATCGCGTTGCTGGCGCTGCAGCTTTTGGATTTCGAACTGCTGCATCTCGACTAAACCGCGCAGCTCCTGCATCTCCATCTGCAGTTGCTGCATCTGAAGCAGCAGATCGGAGCCAGCCTGATTCTCGAGGATGCGCTCCATGCGGGCGAGCCGCGCCTCGAGCGCCGGGTTTGCCAGCGTCGTCGCCGGGATGGCCGCGGCGATCAGAGCCGCAGACAGAATCAGGACAACCGGTCGGATACCCATGAATGCACTCCTAAACCTTGAGACGGTGCAAGTATTGCCAAACTGTGTCGAACGCGGCGCCGATCGCGTCGGTCGGGCTAGGTGCGCCGTAACCCGCCATACGGAGCCGGAATGCCGGGTTACGCTGCGCTAACCCGACCAACGACGAGTCGATTCCATGAATAGGTCTGCCGGCTGGGCATGCCCGGAAGATGTGCTGGGCCTTTGGGGGCGAATAAATTCGCCCCTACGCGTCGGTCGATCCTTTCCCGGAAATCACCATAAAAGACTTGAATCGCGTCGACGCCAACGCCCGCAGACACACGTAAAACCCGATCCCAAAGTAAAGGCTCGCAGGTCGAGCGGGACGCGATTCAATACTGGATCACGACACGCCGATTCAACCGCCATGCCTGCTCGCTATGCCCCGGATTGGCCGGGCGTTCTTCGCCGTAGCTGAGCGTGGACAACTGGTTCGGCGGCACGCCGTCGGCAATCATCAAACGCCGCACCGATTCCGCTCGCTGATCGCCCAGCGCGAGGTTGTACTCACGCGTCCCGCGCTCGTCGGTGTTGCCTTCGAGTGTCGCTTTGACCCCGGCGTTGGTGCCCAGATAACGCGCATGGGTCTTGAGCACCGGGAGATATTCGGGTTTGATCTCGGCGGTGTCGTAGTCGAAATAGATGGTCCGCTGATACAGCGGGTTGCCGGGATCCTCCCAAGGCCCCGCGTAGACCGGGCGCGTGGTTTCGAGCGGGGCAGTCGTGGTCGGCGTGGTCGGCGCGGTCGGCACCGGCCGAGGCGCAACCTGCTCGGTCGATTGTTTCGGCGCGCCGGCGCAACCGGCGGCCAAGGCTGCGGCGAGCACGACGGCGGAGAACATGAGGCCCGACGACCGGATGCCCCTAGGTTTCGATGTCATCGCAGACTCCTTTGCCCCGGCTTCGGGGATTGGACGTTGGATTGTTCGGGGCGAGCCTTGGTCATGCGGCCCGGAGGACAAGCACCGTAGGGACAAGCGAGAGCGCAGTCCAACGGCGCCGGCGCGGGGCTTGGTGGACTGCGCTGCGCGTGTCCATACAGATGTTCACCCTACGGATGTCCACCTTGCCGGCCCTTCATATGATCAAGACCCTCGGGGCGCCGGGTTCATTTAATGAATGGCGACCAAGCGGGCTCGCGGACCTCGCCGGAATCCTGCGACAGGCGCTGGTTGCCGCCGCCGTCGATCGAAGCCGCGGCCAGTACGCCACGGCCACCGTGGATGGTCGCGTAAATTACCATGCTGCCGTTCGGTGCGAAACTCGGCGACTCGTCCAGGCTGCCGTTGCTCAGCAGCCGCATGAAGCCGCGATCCAGATCGATCAGCCCGATGCGGAACATGCCGTTGACCCGTGTCACCAGGACGATGGAGCGCCCGTCCGGCGCGTAGGAGGCGCGCGCGTTGTAATCGCCCTCGGAGCTGATCCGCTGGGCGGGCCCGCCGCCCGAGCCCATCCGGTAGATCTGCGGACTGCCGCCGCGATCGGAGGTAAAGATGATCTGTTGGCCGTCCGGCGACCAGGAGGGCTCGGTGTCGATGGCGAAATGGTCGGTGAGGCGCACCAGCTCGCGACTCGTCAGATCCAGCACATAGATGTCGGGATTGCCGTCCTTGGAGAGCGTCATCGCGAGCTTGCGCCCGTCCGGGGAAAAGGCCGGCGAGCCGTTGATGCCGGGATGGCTCGCGACCAGCTCGCGGCGCCCGCTGGCCAGCTCCTGCACATAGATGGCGGCGCGCTTGTTCTCGAACGACACATAGGCGACGCGGCGTCCGTCGGGTGACCAGGCCGGCGACATGATGGGCTCGCCGGAGGAGACGATGGTCTGGGGGTTGTAGCCGTCGGCGTCCGCGACGCGCAGGGTCACGGTCTGGCCCTCGCCCTGGCCGGTAGCGGTCACGTAGGCGATGCGGGTGGCCGCAACGCCGCGCTGGCCGGTCAGCTTCTGATAGATGATGTCGGAGATGCGGTGCGCCGTGTTGCGCATGCCGGCCTTGGTGGAGACGAGTGTGCTGCTGGCGAGCTGGTCGCCGCGGAAGGCGTCGTAGAGGATGAAGCTGACCCGGAAGCCGGTGCCGTCGGGCTCGACGCGGCCGATGACCAGGTTGTTCATCCCGAGCAGGGTCCAGTCGCGCAGATCCACGTCCTCGTGTCGGGCCGGCATGTCGAGCATGTCGCGTGTCGGCATCGCACGAAACCGACCGGTGCGCGCGAGATCCGCGCTGATGACCGCGGCGATGTCCACCGGCGGGATGAGTCCGTCGCTCACGCCGAAGGGGACGACGGCGATCGGTTGAGCTGCCTCGACACCGCCCGTGACCTCGATGTTCAGACGTGCCTGTGCCGGGCCGGCTCCGAATCCGAACCCGAATCCAACAAGGACGAGGGCGAAGGCCATGAGGATCGAGGGGCGGCGCTGGTGTCGGGGCATAGGGGTCTGTCCTGGCTAGGGCCTGAAGGTGAAATTGAACTCGCGAAAGCGCTCGAACAGGGGGCCGGACGGCACGGGCAAGGGCGATGCCTGATTGATCGCGGCGACCACGGACTGATCGAAGGCGGTATTGCCGCTGCTCTGAACCACCCGAACGCTGTTCGGCACGACGTCGCCGCCCGGGATGAGCCGCACCGAGACCACGGTCGCGAGATCGCGACCGGTCGCCGGCGGCCGGACCCAGAACTGACGGACCTTATCTCGGATCACGGGGACATAGCGATCGGCCTCGCGCGCGAGCTGCTCCGAGGCCAAGGAGGACAGCATGTCGTCCTCGCGCGTGCGCTGGGCCTCTTCCGCTGCGAGCCTGCGCTGAGCTTCCTCCTCGGCCATCCGCCTGGCCTCCTGCTCGATGCTCTCCTGGGCAAGCTCCTCGACGAGACGACGCTCCTCGAGCTCGGCCATCAGGCGGGCCTCCTCTTCGAGCTGCCGCTGGCGCTCGAGGGCGGCCTCG
>NZ_DATITZ010000311.1:0-1986 GCF_035467215.1 Thiocapsa sp.
GGCGTGGCTGCGGGATGATTCCAGACGCGCTCGAGATCGCCGCCCAAGGCGAGGAGGCGCTCGCGCTCGCCCTCGGAGAGTTGAACCGGTGGCGCTGTATCCTCCGACGCCAGCACGCGCTCCAGGCGTGCCACCTCCGCAGCGCACGCTCAGCCCGATCGGGCTCCTCGAGCGCCATGCTCGCGTTGCCGTTCTCCAGGCTGTCGATCACGGCCTCGTGATCCGCACGGGTGAGGCGGATGCCGGCCCTGGCGCGCTCCAACGCAACGAGCAGGGCAGGGAGGTGGGCGCGGTTGCGCCGGCGGATTTCATCCAAAAGGGATTCGCGATCCATGAGCTCGCTACCGTTCCCTGTCGAGGATCCGGGTCGGGGTGCCGTCGATACTCAACTGGTTCTTCTGCTCCCAGTAGTCGCGCACGCCTTCCTCTCCCTTCTTCACCGCCCAGTCGACGAGCTGCTCGCGATCGCCGCCATACGCGAAGTAGGGCACGCCCATCCCGCAGGAGGTCTGCACCAAGTCCACGGCGAGGTCGAAGATCTGACGCGCCCCGGGGAACGGCTTGAACAACGACAGAAGATCGGCCCAGCCGGGATCACCCGGGTGGACTACACGCGCCGCCCCGTAGACCCGCAGGATCATCGGCGGATCCTCGAAGGCGCAGAACATCAGCGTCATCCGCGGATCTTGCTGCACGTGGGCAGAGGTCTCGTTGCCGCTGCCGGTCAGGTTCAGCCACAGGACACGACGCTCATCGACGACCCGCAGGGCATCCATCCCCTTCGGAGAAAGGTTGACGCGACTGTCCTCGGTGGCCGTGGCGACGAAGAAGATCTTCTGCTCGGCGATGAAGCGGATGTGCTGCTCGGAGAGCGCATCGAATTTCAGGCCCATTGTCATGCTCTCCCATGCGAACCACGTGGATGTGTCGTCGGTCGGAGCCTCCGCTGGCAGACCGCCGTTGCAGTAGACTCCAATGCCTTACACTCCAACGCACCAACGAGAGGTCCCGATGCCCATCCTCCTACAGATCGACTTCCCCTTCCAAGGCCCTTGGGGCGCCGAGATGAGCGCCGCCATGCAGGGCCTCGCCCGATCCATCGCCCAAGAGCCCGGCCTGCTCTGGAAGATCTGGACCGAGAACCCCGAAACGAGCGAGGCCGGCGGCATTTATCTCTTCGCCGACAGGCCCAGTGCCGAAGCCTATCTGGCGATGCACACCGAGCGACTCGTCGGCTTCGGTGTGCCGCACGTCAACGCCAAGTTATTCGAGGTGAATCGGGAGCTCTCGGCGATCGACCGAGCACCGCTCGGCACTTGAAGGACAAGGATCCGGAAGGTGAAAACCATCGGGCAAGCCTACCGCAAGATCCAACGGACGACTTCGAGGATCTCGCGGACCATGGGGTGACATGATGGTCAAGGCAGAGCGAATCGCAGTCATCGGCTCCGGTATGGCCGGGCTCGCCTGTGCGCGGCGCCTGACGGATGCCGGATATGCGCCGATCGTGTTCGACAAAGGCCGAGGGATCGGTGGACGGCTGGCCACCCGGCGGGCGCCGGAGGGTCGGCAGTTCGATCACGGTGCGCAATACATCACCGCGACAACGCCGCGTTTCACGACGCTGTTGAACGAGGCAGAGACCGCCGGGGCCGCCGCACTCTGGGACGACGGGTCGGACCGCCCGCATGTCGTCGGCACACCGGGCATGACCGGGCTGGCGAAGTATCTGGCACGTGGCATCGATATCCGCCAGGGTGTGGAGGTCGTCGCGCTGCACGAGACGAAACATGGCTGGAGGGTGACCCTTGCCGACGGCGCGGAGCTGTTCGACCGCGTTGTCCTCATGGTGCCCGCCCCTCAGGTCTCGAACCTGATCGGTCCCGAGCATCCGATGTCCCGCGAGGTTGGCGGCGTGCGCCTTGATCCCTGCCTCACGCTGATGGCCGCCTTCGATCCGGATGCACCGCGGCCTTTCGTCACCCG
>NZ_DATITZ010000312.1:0-2681 GCF_035467215.1 Thiocapsa sp.
TGTCCGAGTTTTTCGCTGGCCTGAAGCGGGTCAGGAGGCAATGCGCAAGCGGATGTCGTCGAGATGCGAGAGGATGAAATCGGCGACGCTCTCGGGTGCGTTCAGGGGGAGGACGACACGCGGCGGCTCCACCGCGAGGGGCACGTCGGTGGCCACGGCAATGATGCCCGGATCGCTCGGATAGAGCGGCGCTTCCCCGGTAGCCGACCGATGGACCTCGATCTTCGGATAGTCCGCATGTTTGAAGCCTTCCACGAGGATCAGATCGAGCCGCTCGAGCTCGAACCGCGAGAGCATCCGATAGAGGTCCGGGTCCTCGCCCTGCACCGGATTTTGGACCTGCAACGCCCAGCGCGCCTTGGATGCCAGGAGGGTCTGATGCGCACCGGCCTCGCGCACCTCGTAGCTGTCCTTGCCGGGTACGTCCAGGTCGAAGCGATGGTGCGCGTGCTTGAGGTAGCCGACGCGCAGGCCGCGACGGCCGAGGACGGCGACGACCTGTCGAACCAAGGTGGTCTTGCCCGACCCGCTCGGGGCGACAAAGCCGACCACGGGAATGATTGTCTCGCCCATCGGTGTGATCCTCGGTGCGCTTCGGAGACGGCATCGCCTTTTCGGGACGCGCCTGTTCGACGCCATTCTAAACACGTGGGCGCAGCCCACGCCTTGGACATTTCTCGAAGGCCGGCGCAGAATGACGCGCAGAAGCGGTCGGCCCCTGTCCCGGTCACGACCGACGCAGCGCACCACCGCGCATTCCTCGCGAAATCCAGTCCCTCGACGACATCGTCCCGACGAAAAGACTCCCGAATCCATGGCTCAATACATTTTTACAATGAACCGGGTCGGCAAGATCGTGCCGCCCAAGCGCGTCATCCTGCGCGATATCTCGCTGTCGTTTTTCCCGGGCGCAAAGATCGGCGTGCTCGGTCTGAACGGCTCGGGTAAATCGACCCTGCTCAAGATCATGGCTGGTCTGGATACCGAGATCGAAGGCGAGGCGCGTCCTCAGCCCGGCATCAAGATCGGCTTTTTGTCGCAGGAGCCGGGGCTCGACGCAACCAAGGACGTGCGCGGCAATGTCGAGGAGGCGCTCGGCCATATCACGGCGGCCTTGGAGCGACTCGATGCGGTCTACGCCGCCTACGCGGAGCCGGATGCGGACTTCGACGCCTTGGCCAAGGAGCAGGCCGATCTCGAAAACCTGATCGAGGCCACCGACGGACACAATCTGGAGCGCACCCTGGAGGTCGCCGCGGATGCGTTGCGCCTGCCGCCCTGGGACGCCGACGTGACCAAGCTCTCGGGGGGCGAGCGCCGCCGAGTCGCACTCTGCCGTCTGCTGCTGTCCAAGCCGGATATGCTGCTGCTCGACGAGCCGACCAACCATCTGGACGCCGAATCCGTCGCCTGGCTCGAACGCTTCCTGCACGAGTATCCCGGCACCGTCGTGGCCGTCACCCATGACCGTTACTTCCTGGACAATGTCGCCGGCTGGATCCTTGAGCTCGACCGCGGACACGGCATCCCCTGGGAGGGCAATTATTCCTCCTGGCTGGAGCAGAAGGAGCAGCGTCTGGAGCTGGAGCAGAAGCAGGAGCAGGCGCGCATCAAGTCCATGAAACACGAGTTGGAGTGGGTGCGCTCCAATCCGAAGGGCCGACACGCCAAGAGCAAGGCGCGCATGGCTCGGTTCGACGAGCTGCAGTCCCAGGAATTTCAGGCGCGCAACGAGACCAACGAGATCTACATCCCGCCCGGCCCGCGTCTGGGTGACCTGGTGATCGAGGCGGAGGGGCTGAAGAAGGCGTACGGCGACAATCTGCTCTACGACAATCTCTCCTTTACCCTGCCCAAGGGCGGCATCGTCGGCATCATCGGCCCGAACGGTGCCGGCAAGACGACGCTCTTCCGCATCCTGACCGGTCAGGAGACACCCGACGCCGGCAACCTGCGCATCGGCGAAACCGTACAAATCGCCTATGTCGATCAAAGCCGCGATTCGCTCGACGACAGCAAGACCGTCTGGGAGGAGATCTCCGACGGGGCCGACAACATCGTGGTCGGTCGCTACGAGATGTCCTCGCGCGCCTATTGCAGCCGCTTCAACTTCAAGAGCACCGATCAGCAAAAGCGCATCGGCGATCTCTCCGGCGGGGAGCGCAACCGGGTGCATCTGTCGAAGCTCCTCAAGAGCGGCGGCAATCTCCTGCTGCTCGATGAGCCCACCAACGACCTGGATGTGGAGACCTTGCGCGCGCTCGAAGAGGCACTGCTGACCTTCCCGGGCTGCGCCGTAGTGATCAGCCATGATCGCTGGTTCCTGGATCGCATCGCCACGCACATCCTGGCCTTCGAGGGCGACTCGCAGGTGACCTGGTTCGAAGGCAACTACGCCGACTACGAAGCCGATCGGCATCGCCGCTTGGGCACCGAGGCGGATCAGCCGCACCGGCTCAAATATCGGAGGCTCACCGCCTAGACGGCCGCGGGGCCGCCTGCGCCCGACCATGAGTCTGCGTCTGAACCGTTTGATTCGGCATCCCTGGAAACCCTGGAGGGTTGTTCCCGCCTCGACGCGATTGGCAACACGGGGCTATCTGATCGCCCTGAGCGGCGCGCCCCTGACCTTGGGCTTGGTCGCCTGGGATTATCGCGAGAGGATGTCCGCAATTGCCGAG
>NZ_DATITZ010000313.1:0-2414 GCF_035467215.1 Thiocapsa sp.
CGAGGACGTCACCCCCCCCCCCGGGGGATCACCTGAACCAACCGATGCCCCGCCCCCCGAGGCCCGGCCATGAGCGACCCCCATGATCTCGAAGCAAACAAAGATCCGGGCGAGCGGGTCGTCGCAGGCATCCCGCCGCGCGCGCCCTCCCGCGAGGAGATCTCGGCACGGCTGCGTCGAGAGGCCGAAGCGCGTCTGCCGACACCCGACGAGCCGGCACTCCCGGCACTCGCACCCGATGAGGCCGAACGCCTGATCCATGAGCTGCAGGTGCATCAGATCGAGCTCGAGCTGCAGAACGACGAGCTGCTGCGCACCCAAGAGGCGTTGGAGAGCGCCCGGTCGCGCTACTTCGATCTCTACGATCTGGCGCCGATCGGCTACGTGACCCTGACCGAAGAGGGCATGATCCGGGAGGCCAACCTCGCCGCCGCGACCCTGCTCGAAGCCCAGCGTGTCGGCCTGGTCGGTCGTCCGCTGACCCGGTTCATCCTCCCGGAAGACCAGGACATCCTCTATCGGAGCCTGCATCGGCTGCGGAGCACCCGCGAGCCCCAGACCTGCGAGCTGCGGCTGCGCACGACGCAGGGCGCCGCGCGCTGGGTCCGTCTCGACAGCGCTCTCGAGCCGCATCGGATGGGCAATCAAGGCCACTGGCGGGCCACCCTGAGCGACATCAAGGCGAGTAAAGAGGGCGAGCAGCGGCTGCTCGACGCCCAAGCGCGGTTGAAACGGGTGGCGGGGATCGCCGATGTCGGCTTCCTGGAGTGGTATCCGCGCACCGGCACCGTACTCCTGCAAGCCGCAGTACACTCCCCGACGAGCGATGCGCAGGACGCCGCGGCGCCGCAGAACCTGGACGCTTGGCTGGCCCGGCTGCATCCGGAGGATCGCGAGCCGGTCCGCACCGCCTTCACCCGCTTCGCCACCGACTGCGAGGCGTCCACTGAGATCCACTATCGCCAACACAGCGAGAGCGAGGACTACCTCTGGTTCGCGGCCTATCTGGAGCCGATCATCGATGATTGGGGCCTGCTCGATCGGGTCCTTATCGTTCACCAGGACGTGACCCAACGCAAGGAATCCGAGGAGCGTGCACTGCACTTGGTGCAACACGACCCCTTGACCGGGTTGCCGGGCCGAAGCCTGCTCGCGCCGATGGCCGCGCAGATGCTTGCCGGCGCCGGGCGCGCGGGTAAACGCCTGGCGGTCTTGTTCGTCGACCTGGACCGGTTCAAGGCCATCAACGACGACTTCGGACACGCGGTCGGCGACGAGGTGCTGCGGCAGACCGCGCAACGCCTGCGCGCAGCCTTCCGCGCCGACGACCTGGTGGCCCGACTCGGCGGAGACGAGTTCGTGGTCGTCCTGGCCAACATCCGGGACGAAGACGACGCCGCGACCGCCGCCGGCACCGCCGTCGCCGCGCTCTCGCGCCCTTACCCGGTCGCCGAGCAGGAATTGTCCTGTGTGCCCAGCATCGGGATCAGCCTCTACCCGGACGACGCCGCGACGATCGACGCCCTCATCAAATGCGCGGATCTGGCCATGTACCATGCCAAACAGGTCAGTCCGGGGCAGTTTCAGTTCGCCACGGCCGCGCTCGAGCGCCAGTCGCGCGCCGTCACGGTACTGAATGACGGCCTGCGCGAGGCGATGTCGCACAACGGGTTTCGCCTCCTCTACCAACCGGCGCTCGATCTGCGCAGCGGCGCCGTCATCGGGGTCGAAGCACTGCTGCGGTGGCCGCAAGCCGACGGCAGCGAGATCGCACCTTTGGTGTTCCTGCCGATCGCCGAATCGATCGGACTCATCCACGACCTCGGTGCCTGGGTGCTCCGAGAGGTCTTGCGCCAGCATCGCGCTTGGCTGGCCGAGGGATTGCCGCCGATCGCCGTGACGGTGAATGTCTCGGCGCGCCAGTTCCGCCATCAGTCGTTTCTTCAGCGCATCACGGACGCACTGCGCGACGGCGGGGTGGACCCGGCCCTGGTGTCCCTGGCGCTGGGCGAGGCCACGCTGCTGCAGGACACCTCGACCTCGCGCCGCCTTCTGGACAAGCTGCATGCGCTCGGGGTGCGGGTGGCACTGGACGACTTCGGCCTCGGATCCTCCTGCCTCGGCGAGATCAAAGACCTGCCGTTGGACGCCCTGGAGATCAACCGGACCCTGGTGCAGGGCTTGGACGACGGGCGCCGCGCGCCGGCCATCGTCGAGACCATCGTGCGTCTCGGCCACGCCATGCAGATCAAGGTCACCGCGATCGGCGTCGAAACCGAACCGGAGCTCGGCGCCGTGCGCGATCTGGGCTGCGACCGGGCACAGGGGTTCTATCTGGGCAAACCCATGACGGGCGACGAGCTCGCCGACTGGTATCGCCACCGGCTGCCTGTTCCCGGAAGCGACCCGTGCCT
>NZ_DATITZ010000314.1:0-3157 GCF_035467215.1 Thiocapsa sp.
GATCTTGTCGGGGGCCGATCCCGGCTGCGGCGGCGAGACGGCGCGCCAATCGCGGCCCTCGACCAGGTTGGCGGCGGCGGGGTGCAGCGGGAGCATCGCGGCGCCGAGTGCGCCGATCATGGTTTGGGTAAAGCGGCGACGGGTGAAGGCCATGGTGGATCTCCGGTCGGGATGAGTGAGGTGGTGATTCGATCTTATCGGTCTGAATTCGTGCGGTGATGATATGTCCCCGGCACGGCTCGTGTCAGTAGAAGACTCTTCTCGGCCGTAGGTTGTGCCGAGGGTAGCGAGGCACAACGCGCGGGCCGCGGCGCGTTCGAGCGGCGGCTCGACACGTCTGCCCATGCGTACGAGGCTCGGGCCGCTGTTTGGCGGTGTCGTGCTTCTTATCGTCGGCGTAAGCGAAGCAACGGTTCAGAAACCACTTAGCGATTCCGGTTCGTTCCCCCCTCTGCCCAACCCCTCTCCCGCGAGGGGAGAGGGGCTAAAATGGATCACTATTACTGAACGTTTGTTGGGGTTTCGCCGCAAAACGCGCTTGCCCGCGGGCCGCGCGGCGATGTGGTTTCACCCGACGGCAGCGGGGCATCCGGATCCTCGAGCCAGGCGGCGATGTCGGCGCGTACGCGTGCACCTTGGCGGTCGCGCGGGAGCATGTGCCAGCCGTGCTCGTAAAGAACGAAGGTCAGACCCGGTTCGGCGCGGGGAAGTTTCCCGAGGAATCGGCAGAAGGCGTTCTTGGGGATGATCTTGTCCTGCTCTCCGTAGAGAACCTGGGCCGGGGTCTGCAGTCGGCCCGCCGCGGCTTGCGCCCGGTCCATCAGGTCGGTGATGCCCCAGAGTGCATCGACGCGGGTCGCCTTGATGACGAGCGGGTCCGCGCCCATCGCCTGCAACATCTCGATATGGTCCGACGGACTGATGCGGATGCCCTCGCCGGTCAGCTTCAGCCAGGGCAGGGTGCGCACGGCGCCGTCCAGTACGAGGCGTTGATACCAAGGCATGGTGTCGCGGGACCAGACCGCGGGCGCGATGAGGATGACGCCGTCCACCGGCAGCGGCCCCTGCGCCGTCGCGGTCAGGACAACGGCGCCGCCCATGCTCTCGCCGGCGATATAGAGACGAGCATCGGGATGGCGCGCACGCAACAGATCGACGAGGTTGCGCAGATCCGCGGCGAGACGCTCGCTGCCGTGCCAACGACCGGGTAGGGCGGCGGCGCCGAAACCCCGTTGATCGACCGCGTAGGTGGTGATGCCCGCGGCCGCGAGCTCGCGGCCCAAAGGGGCGAAGGCGTTTGCATAGTCGTTGAATCCGTGCAGCCCGAGCACAACCTTTCGCGGACGCTCGGCGCTGCTCCAGACGCGCAGGGGCAGACGATAGCCGTCGTCCATCCGTGCATGGTCGAGGCCGAGGCGGGGCGATCCTGTGCTGGTGTCCGGGGATTCGACGATGTTCGGGGAGGCGCAGGCTGTGAGCATGAGAACAAGGATCAGGGCGGCGAGGGCGTTGGTCCAGACCGAGCCGACGATGGTGCTCGCCAGTGCAGGCGTCCAGATCGAGCCCCGGCCCGAGTCCGGGGTCGGCCCGTCGTGCTCGGCACGATGCGCGTATACTCCGCTGCCGTGAATAGCCTGCTCCAAGCCCATGATCTCGTCCGGCTCTATCCCGGCGTGCGCGCCGTGGATGGTATTGGTTTTCGTGTCGAAGCCGGTCAGTGCTTCGGGCTCTTGGGGCCGAACGGGGCCGGGAAGACGACGACCCTGGAGATGCTCGAGGGGATCCAAACCCCGACCTCGGGCACCGTGCTCTATCGTGGTCGGCCGCTCGATCGTGCCTATCGCGAATCGGTCGGCATCCAGTTCCAGGCGACCGCGCTGCAGGACTTCCAGACGGTTCGCGAGTCGCTGACCATGTTCGCCAGCCTGTATCGGCGCACCGCGGACCGCGACGAGCTGATCCGGCTCTGTAATCTCGGGGAGATCCTGGATCGGGATACGCGCAAGCTCTCGGGTGGCCAACGTCAGCGCCTGCTTTTGGCCATCGCCCTGGTCAACGACCCGGATCTAGTGTTTCTCGACGAGCCGACGACGGGCCTGGATCCGCAGTCCAGACGCAACTTCTGGGGTCTGATCGAGACCGTGCGTCGGCGCGGCAAGACCATCGTCCTGACCACGCATTACATGGAAGAGGCCGAGCGGCTGTGCGATCGGATTGCCATCGTGGATCACGGACGGATCATCGCCGATGGTGAGCCTGCGCGTCTGGTTCGAGATCATTTTCCGGCCACCGTGATTCGCCTGCCCGAGTCCGCGTGGCCCGTGGGCGCGGCGCTTCCGGCGACGGCCGAGCGGCGCGACGGGACCATCGAGCTCTTTGCCGAGGAGGTCCCGCCGATGTTGGCCGAGATCGAGCGCGTCGGGGCCGATCTGACGGATCTGCGGGTGGCGACGCCGAATCTGGAAGACCTCTTTCTGAAACTGACCGGACATGATCTGCGCTCTTAAACCGCGCCCGGCACGGTATGCGATGCTTTTGGATGGGTTCGGCCCAGGCAGACTCGACGACCGCTGGAGATGGCGCGGTTCAAGGTATTAAGAAAGTATCATTTTAAACCGCGTCTCGGCCAAGGGCCGCGGAGGCGCTAAACGTCGAGCTCACTCGAAAGTCGGCATCTCGCTCTGGACGCGGTTTTAAATACCCGGAACATCTCATGTGGCGCCGTATCCTGACCATCCTCATCGCGCGTAACCGCGAGTTTTATCGCGATCGGGCGGGGCTGTCGTGGAACATCCTGATGCCGATCATGATGGTGCTGGCCTTTGCCTTCATCTTCAGCGATGCGTCGCGGGATGTCTTCAAGGTCGGCGTGATCGCGGACGGCGCCGAGCTGCCGGTCGCGGGCCTCCCGTTCCTTCAGACCAGTCACATCCAATTCATCCCGGTAACCGACCCGGCAGCGGCGATCGCGAAGGTGGAGCGTCATCAGCTGGATCTCTTGGTGGATCCGAGCGAGACACCGCGCTACTGGGTGAATTCGGATTCGGCCAACGGCTATCTCGTCGAGCGTCTCTTGCGCGGCTCGGAAGGGGCGAATGATCAAGGCGAGACCGCAGGGGCGACCCCGCAGCGGGTGACCGTGAGCGGTGCCGCCCTG
>NZ_DATITZ010000315.1:0-6629 GCF_035467215.1 Thiocapsa sp.
GGACCCGGTGTGGCAGCGCCTGCTGGGCCAGCTGTCCATCGATCGCCTGACCTCGCTCGACAGCCCGAGCTCAGGCGCGTTCTTGGCGCATTTGCGGTTCCGGCTGCCGGGAGCGCGTCCGGGATCCGAATCGGCCTCGCCGCCTGGACCGCACACGGTTATCGACGATACAGACGCCAAACCGACCACACCGGGCTTCGGAATGGCGCAGACGAAGAAGGCCGTCTCGACCGAGGGCTCCTGACATGACCATCACTCTCATTGCACTCGGCACCATTGCCGCGGCTATCGCGGCGGTCACCTTCATCGGCCCGCTCCGGCAGGGTCTGGTCACCCGACACCTGCTCAAACAGTTCCGGCGCGTCATGCCGGCGATGTCCCGCACCGAGCAGGAGGCGCTGGAGGCCGGCGGTACCTGGTGGGATGCCGAGCTCTTCTCGGGCCGTCCCGAGTGGTCGCGCTTGCGCAACCTGCCCCCCGCCCGCTTGAGCCCAGCCGAGCAGGCGTTTCTGGACGGCCCGGTCGAGCAGCTCTGTCGGATGCTCGACGACTGGCGCATCACCCACGAGGACATGGACCTGCCGCCCGAGGTCTGGTCCTTTATCCGGCGCGAGCGTCTCTTCGGACTCGTCATCCCGACCCGCTACGGCGGACTCGGCTTCTCCCCGCTGGCCCACTCGGAGATCGTCATGAAGCTCGCCAGCCGCAGCATCACGGCCGCGGTGACCGTGATGGTGCCCAACAGCCTGGGTCCGGCCGAGCTGTTGCTGCGCTACGGCACGCAGGCCCAGCGCGACCGCTGGCTGCCGCGCCTGGCCAGCGGCGATGAAATCCCCTGCTTCGCGCTCACCGGCCCCAAGGCCGGCAGCGATGCCGCCTCGACACCGGACATCGGCGTCGCCTGTCAGGGCGTCTTCAAAGGCCGCCCGACACTCGGCATCCGGATCGATTTCGACAAGCGCTACATCACCCTGGGACCGGTCGCGACCTTGATCGGCCTGGCCTTCCGTTTGACCGACCCGGACCGGCTGCTCGGCGACGATCCGCAACCCGGCCTCACCCTGGCGCTGATCCCGGCCGATACGCCCGGCATCGAGCGCGGGCGACGTCACCTGCCGCTCGGCATCCCCTTCCAGAACGGACCCTTGGTCGGACGCGGTGTCTTCATCCCGGTCGATTGGGTCATCGGCGGCCAAGACGGGATCGGTAAGGGTTGGCGGATGTTGATGGAGTCGCTCTCGGAGGGGCGCGGTATCTCGCTGCCGGCGCTCTCCGCGGGCGGCGGCAAACTGGCCGCGCGTTACACAGGCGCTTATGCCTGGGTCCGCAGACAGTTCGGCCGGCCGATCGGGGATTTCGAAGGGGTCGAGGCCGCACTCGCACGCATCGCCGGGCGGACCTATCAGATGGACGCCGCGCGCCGGGTCTTTCTCGCGGCGCTGCAGGCCGGCGAGCATCCGGCCGTGCTCTCGGCGGTGCTCAAGTACCAGCTCACCGAGGGCTATCGGCAGGTCATCAACGACGCCATGGACGTGCAGGGCGGCAGCGGGATCTGTCTCGGACCCGCCAATCCGCTGGGGCGCGTCTATCAGGCGATCCCGATCGCCATCACGGTCGAGGGCGCGAACATCCTGACCCGCAATCTGATCGTCTTCGGTCAGGGCGCCTTGCGGTGTCATCCGCATGTGCTCGAGGAGTTTCGGGCCGCGGGCGATCCGGATCCGCAGCGCGCGTTGGAACGCTTCGATGCAGCCATCGCCGGACATGTCGGCTTCCTGATCCGCAACCTGCTGCGAACCCTGCGGGATGGACTTTCCGGCGGGCGTCTCGCCGCACGACCGGTCGAAGGCTGGTTGGGTCGCCATTATCAGTGCCTGGACTGGCTGAGCAGCGTCTTTGCCCTCCACGCGGACCTCGCCATGATGACATTGGGCGGGAGCCTGAAACGGCGCGAGCGTCTCTCCGCGCGGCTCGGCGACATCCTGAGCCTGCTGTTCATGGCCTCCTGCACGCTCAAACACTACGAGGACCAAGGCCGACCGGAGGCCGACCGGGATCTGGTCGAGTGGGCCATGGCGGACCACCTGATCCGCATCCAGGCGGCGTTGGTCGCGCTCTGGCGCAACTTCCCCCGACGCGGTCTTGTACGGGTCCTTCGGATCATCAGCTTCCCGACCGGCCTACCCTTCGAGGGGCCGAGCGATGCGTTGGAGCATCGTGTGGCCCGCCTGATTCTGGAGCCGAGCGCGGCGCGCGATCGCCTCACTGCGGGCATCTTCGCCAGCCGCGACCCGAGCTTGGCCGTCGGTCGCATCGAGTTGGCCTTGGCGGCCGCGACGCACGCGGACGAGGTACTTGGCATCCTGCGTGCGGCCGTTCGACAAGGACGCTTGGCCGATCACGACGCCTCGACGCGACTTCGCGAAGCGGTTGCGGCCCGGCTCATCACTGCAGAAGACGCGGCAGCGGTTCGCGAGGCGGAGCAGCTTCGCGATGCCGTCATCGGGGTCGACAGCTTTGTCGAGCTCCGGCCACGGCAGCTGCGGATTCAGGATGAGTCGCGAGCGGCGGCCTAAACTCCGACTGGAGGACGCGATGAACCAACACACACGCCCGAACACCCGGCCGGTCTATCTGGTCGACGGCTGCCGCACACCCTTTCTGAAGGCGCGCGGTGTCCCCGGACCCTTCACGGCAGCGGATCTCGCGGTCGGCGCCGGTCGTGCGCTCCTGCTGCGCCAGCCCTTCCCGCCGGAGGCGATCGACGAGGTCATCCTGGGGTGCGTGGTCCCGAGCCCGGAGGAGATGAACATCGGCCGAATCGCGGCCCTTCGACTCGGCTGCAGCGAACGCACCCCGGCCTGGACGGTGCAACGCAACTGCGCCTCCGGGCTCCAGGCCCTGGAAAGCGCCGCGCAGTCGATCGGCTCGGGCCGGGCGGATCTGGTCCTCGCAGGCGGCACCGAGGCCATGAGTCATGCCCCGGTCCTGTTCGGGCGCGCCTTCGTCGACTGGCTCGGAAACTGGTCGCGGGCGCGCGGCCTGACGGCCCGCGGACGGCTGCTCGCGCAGTTGCGCCCGCACGATCTAGCCCCCGTGATCGGCCTGCTCAAGGGCCTCACCGACCCCATCGTCGGTCTTTCGATGGGTCAGACGGCCGAGCATCTCGCCTGGCGGTTCGGGATCGATCGCCAGGCGATGGATCGGTTCGCCCTGCGCAGCCACCAGCGCCTGGGAACCGCAATCTCCGACCATGTCTTCTCCGCCGAGATCACGCCCCTGATCGCGCCCGACGGGACTGCCTATACTCAAGACGAAGGCTATCGCGCCGATTCGGATCTCGCGCAGCTCGACGCGCTGCGCCCGGTCTTCGACCGACCCACGGGCACGGTCACGGCCGGCAACAGCGCACAGGTCACGGACGGCGCCGCGTTGCTCCTGCTGGCCTCCGAGGAGGCGGTGGAGCGTTGGGATCTTACGGTGCTCGCGCAGTTCGTCGATGTCCAGTGGGCGGCGCTCGACCCGACCGAGATGGGTCTCGGCCCGGTCCACGCCATGGCCCCGCTGCTGCGGCGTCAGAGGCTCACGACCACCGACATCGACGTCTTCGAGATCAACGAGGCCTTCGCCGCGCAGGTCCTCGCCTGCCAGGAGGCCTGGTCGGATCGCCACTATCGTGAAGAGGTGCTCGGCGACGCGCCGGACCAGCCGATCCCGGACGATGCCCTGAATCCGGAGGGCGGCGCCATCGCCATCGGCCACCCTGTCGGTGCCAGCGGCGCGCGTCTGGCCCTGCATCTGGCGCTGTCCATGAAGCGTCGAGGGCTGACCCTGGGCGTTGCAAGTCTCTGTATCGGAGGCGGTCAGGGCGGCGCCCTGCTTCTTCGAGCCGAAGGAGGTACGCCATGAAGACGCTCTGGAGGATCGAGCAAGACGCCGCCGACGGAATCTGCCGGCTCGGGATCGACGACCCGTCGCACGCCGTCAACCTGCTCTCGGTCGCCGCACTCGATGAGCTGGACACATGCGTGGGCGAGATCGAAAGGGGACTCGAAACCGGGATCGCGTCGGGGCCCCACGCGCATCCGATCACCGGACTCATCATCCATTCGCGCAAACCCAAGGGATTCATCGCAGGTGCGGATGTCGGCGAATTCGATAGCCTCGCCGATCCGGCACAAGCCGAACGTCACATCCGCCGGGTCCATGCCCTGCTGGCACGCATCGAGGATCTGCCGATCCCGACGCTGGCCCTGATTCACGGCATCTGTCTCGGCGGCGGCCTGGAGCTGGCACTCGCCTGTCGCTACCGTATTGCGAGCGACGACCCGGCGACCAAGCTCGGCTTCCCCGAGGTACGACTCGGGATCTTCCCGGGCTACGGCGGCACCTGGCGTGCGATCCGCACGCTTGGCCCCATCCCGGCCATGCAGGCCATGTTGACCGGAAAAACCTACTCGGCCCGCCAAGCCCAACGGATGGGTCTGGTCGATCGAGTCCTCCCGCAACGTCAGTTGGAGACAGGCGCTCGCGATCTGATTCGCGCCGCACCCTTACCAAGCCGGGCGAACATTTCGCAGCGTCTGCCCAATCTCCCTCCGGTGCGCGGATGGGTCGCGCGCCGGATGACCCGCCGAACGGCGGCCAAGGTGAGACAGGAACACTACCCTGCCCCCTTCGCTCTGATCGAGCACTGGCGCGCCAACGGCGAGAACGCGAAGGGCCTGCTCGACGGCGAGGCCCGACGCGTGCCCGAGCTTCTGCTCGGCGAGACCTCGACGAATCTGCGGCGCGTCTTCCATCTCCAGGAACGCCTCAAGGCCCTATCCGACGGCGAGGTCCCGCGGCCGGAGCGGGTCCATGTCGTCGGGGCCGGCGTGATGGGCGGCGACATCGCGGCCTGGTGCGCCCTCAACGGTCTGACGGTGACCCTGCAGGACCTCTCGCTCGATCAGATCGGACGGGCCATGAAGCGCGCCCACCGCCTCTTCGAGCAACACCTGCGCGATGCCCGGCTGGTCCGCGCGGCCTGGGACCGCTTGATTCCGGACCCGGACGGCGAGGGTCTGCGACGCGCCGACCTCGCCATCGAGGCGGTCGCGGAAGAGGCAGAGCTCAAAGAGCGCCTGTTCGCCGAGATCGAGACACGCGTCTCCGAACATGCCCTGTTGGCCACAAACACCTCGAGCATCCCGCTCGAGCGCATCGGCGAGGGTCTCCGGGATCCGGGTCGCCTGATCGGTCTGCACTTCTTCAACCCGGTCGCGCGGATGCAGCTCGTCGAGGTCGTTCACGGCAACTCGACACGACCCGAATCGCTCCAGCGCGGACTTGCTGCGGCCCGCGCACTCGACCGGCTCCCGCTGCCGGTGAGAAGCAGTCCGGGATTCCTGGTCAACCGTGTCCTCATGCCCTATCTACTCGAGGCCGTCGACCTGCTCGACGAGGGTATCTCCATCGCGGCCATCGACAAGGCCGCGCTCGACTACGGGATGCCCATGGGCCCGCTGGCGCTCGCCGATACGGTCGGGCTCGACATCTGTCTGGCCGTCGCCGATACGCTCGGACCGGCCTTGACCGCCCCGGAAGAGACGCCGGAACGTCTGCGCCGCATGGTCGCGGACGGACAGCTCGGGAAGAAAAGCGGACGAGGCTTCTATCGTTACCGCGACGGACAGGCCATGCGCGCGTCCATCCCGCACGGCGATCGACCGCCGAATGATCTCACCGAACGGCTGATCTTCCGCCTGCTCAACGAGTGCGTCGCCTGTCTGCGCGAAGGCGTGGTCGAGGATCCGGACCTGCTCGACGCCGGCGTCGTCTTCGGCACGGGTTTCGCCCCGCACCGCGGCGGCCCGCTTCACGACATCGCCCAAGGCGGCTGGGACCGCATGCGCGACCGCCTCGATGCGCTCCAACGCGACCATGGCCGCCACTTCAGACCGGACCGGGGCTGGCAGTTGACGCCGGCCGGACTCTATCGAGGAGGACACTGACATGTTGCTGTTCGATCAAACCGGAACGACAGGCGTCTCGACCCGCCTGCTCGATCTCATCTCGGCCGAAGCGGCGATCAGCCTCTGCGGTCTCTTGCTCGAACGTGTCGCACGCACCCCGGATGAGGTGTCCTACATCCAGTTCGACGAGACAACGCAGACCTGGATCGAGACCACGTGGCGCGACACCGCTCGATCGGTCGCGCATTGGCAGGCGGCCTTGACGCGCGAGGGTCTGTCGCCCGGCGACCGCGTGGCCCTCATGATGCGCAATCGACGCGAATGGGTCGCCTTCGATCTGGCGGCGCTCGGTCTGGGCTTGGTCACGGTGCCCCTCTACCCCAACGACCGGGCCGAGGCGATCCGGTACATCCTCGAAGACGCCGGCGTTCGACTCCTGCTGCTCGAGACCGCCGAGCAACGCGCCGAGCTGTCCGCGATCGACCCGACGCTCGCCCGGCTCAAACGCCTTCTGATCCTCGAGCCGGGCGAAACGCCGCTGCCCGAAGGCACCCGTGCGGCGAGCGATTGGCTCGGCGAGGCACTGACCCCGCCCGATCATCGCCCCGTCGATCGGGCCGACAACCCCGACGCCTTGGCGACCATCGTCTACACCTCCGGCACCACCGGACA
>NZ_DATITZ010000316.1:0-6034 GCF_035467215.1 Thiocapsa sp.
ACATCGTGCCACTCCAGCGCGAGACGGTCGCGACCCGCGATCTCGAGCCTCAAGGGGCGGTCGTGCCGCAGGGCGAAGATCTGGTCGTTCAGCGCGCGGTAACGCTGTCGCGGTGTCATCGCGCCGAGGCTCAGATGCTGCGGGCGCACGGTCGGTAGGATGCCGATCGTCAGGAGGCGGGTCCCCAGCGTCTGCGCGACACGGTCGCAGCGTTGCAGCGTCGCTGTCAGCTCGGTCGCGAGTCGAGAAAGACAATCGCCCGTCAGGGGCAACGGGGAGCCATTGATCTCCGCGTTGAAGGTCGCAAGCTCCGCGACCACCAAGGGGTCGTTCAGACCTTCAAGCAGAGATTCGACCTCGGGTGCCGGATCCAGGCGAGGATCCACGAGCCAAGCCTCCAGCTCGAATCCGGCGGTCGGCTCCGATGTCTCGAACCGATCGGAATCGAGCCAGTGCTCCAGGAGCGCCGTCTCCTCGCGCAGCCTGGCGGCGAACTCGATGAAGTCCTGCTCGGTGAAATGCGTCCCCGCAATCTCCTGGCCCATCCCTTGTCCCCCGTCACGGTTGACTTAAGCTCCATTATGGTCGGATCTCGGAACGCTCGATAGGCGTCGCCGGGTATCGACCACTCTGCGCTCACTCCCGCAGAAGCCGATCCAGCTCGGCGAGCCGCTCAGGCGTGCCGATGTCGAGCCAGTGTCCGCGGTGATGCTCTCCGCCGACCCGGCCCTGCGCCATTGCGTCTCGAAGCAGCGGTGCCAGCGCAAAGGCCCCCGGGCGACACCCTGCGAACAGGCTCGGGCTGTAGACGCCGACCCCGCTGAAGGTCAGACGCCTTTGCCCCTCGGCTCGGTCGCTCCCTGTATGGTCTCCCTCGGCGCGGACCCGGCCGTCTCTCAAGGTGAAATCGCCGCTCGGGTGGTGCGGCGGGTTATCGACCAGGATCAGGTGGGCAAGGTCGGTGCCGGAGAGGTGCAGGCCGATCGGATCGATATCGCACCAGATGTCGCCGTTGATTACGAGGAACGGCTCCGGTCCGAGTAGCGGCAGGGCTTTGAAGATGCCGCCGCCGGTCTCCAGGGCTGTTCGCTCGGGGGAGTAACGGATGTGGACGCCGAATCGACTGCCGTCACCCAGTGCCGCCTCGATCTGCTCGCCGAGATGGGCATGGTTGATCACGATGTCGTGGATCCCGGCCGCGGCCAGACGCTCCAGATGGTATTGAATCAACGGGCGACCCCCCGCCTCGAGGAGCGGCTTGGGGATCCGATCGGTCAGGGGGCGCATTCGATTGCCGCGGCCGGCGGCCAGGATCATCGCCTTCATGAGAACGAGTAGACTCTTGTGGGTGTATCCCAAGATACACCAGCCGGCGTCGCCGGAGTCGTCGACTCCGATCCGCGTCGGCTCGATCGGGATCCTGCGGCTCGAACGCAGCGGACGGCCGGTTTGGATGCCCGCCGTCGCCGTGGTAGCCTTTTCGCGCCAGGTCGGCCAACGAGGTGAGCGAGCGTCTTCGTCGTGTTCAAGATTATCTCATTCAATATCAACGGAATTCGTGCGAGACCGCATCAGCTCGAAGCCATCAAGGCTGCCCATGATCCGGATGTCCTGGGCCTACAGGAGTGCAAGGTCGCCGACGACGCCTTTCCGGTCGATCTCGTGCGAGGGCTTGGGTTTGCGACGCACTTCCACGGTCAGAAGTCGCACTACGGTGTCGCGCTCTTGAGCAAGGTCGAGCCGCTTGCAGTCATCAAAGGCTTTCCGGGGGACGCCGATGACGCCCAGCGTCGCGCCATTATCGGACGCTACCCCTTGCCCGGCGGGGGCGAGATCACAGTCATCAACGGCTACTTTCCGCAGGGCGAAAGCCGTGACCACCCGATCAAGTTCCCGAACAAGCGCAAGTTCTATGCGGATCTCACGGCCTATCTGCGCGACTTCTGCACGCCCGACCAGAACCTCGTCGTGCTGGGCGATATGAATGTCGCGCCGCTCGACCTGGATATCGGCATCGGGGCCGACAACGCCAAGCGCTGGTTGCGCACCGGCAAATGCAGCTTCCTCCCGGAGGAACGCGAATGGCTCGAGACCTTGACCGATTGGGGTCTGGTCGATGCCTATCGCGCGATTCACCCCGAGGTCGATGACCGCTTCAGCTGGTTTGATTATCGCTCGCGCGGCTTCGAGCGCGACCCCAAGCACGGTCTGCGGATCGATCATCTGTTGGTGACCGCGCCCCTGCGCGAACGTCTGCTGGACGCCGATATCGACTATGCCATTCGCGGCATGGACAAGCCCTCGGACCATTGTCCGGTCTGGGCGCGGTTCGATCTCTGAGTCCGCCGAAGGCCGATTCGGGTCCGGGCTTAAACCGCGTCCAGAGCGAGATGCTGAGTTTCGGGTTAGTTCGACGTTTGGAGCATGCACCATCCTTGGCGGTGACGCGGTTTAAATTTTTATATTTTTTAATCGTTTAAACCGCGCCCCGCTCCGATACTCATCGATGTCGCCGAGGTCGATCAAATCCAAAAACATCACATACCGCGCTGGGCGCGGTTTAGAATCTTTGTCTTCATCAACACGGCGGTCCTGATGCCTCACATCACGTCCCGAAAACAGGCTTCGGCAAGGGCACTCACGCGATGACGGCGCATCAGCCGATCGGCGTCTTCGACTCGGGTGTCGGCGGTCTATCGGTCCTGCGCGAGATCCGTCGCGCGCTGCCGCACGAAGATCTGCTCTATGTCGCCGACTCGGCCTATGCGCCTTACGGCGATCAGTCAGCCGACGCGATCGAGCTGCGCGCCGTTGCCGTCACCGAGTTGCTGCTCGCACGCGGGGCGAAGGCGATCGTCGTGGCCTGCAATACGGCGACCGGTGCCGCGGCCCGGGTGCTCCGGACCCGGTATTCGGTGCCGGTGATCGCCATGGAACCCGCGGTCAAGCCGGCCATCGAGCAAACCCGCTCGGGCGTGGTCGGTGTGTTGGCCACGCGACAGACCCTGGCGAGCCACACCTTCAAGCAGTTGCTCGCGCGCCTGGGGGAGGGGCCGGAGATTCTGCTCCAGGCGTGTCCGGGTCTTGTCGAGCGGGTCGAGGCCGGCGACCTGGAGGGCGAAGGTACGCGAGCCCTGTTGGCGGCCTACGTCGAGCCGCTCTTGGCGCAGGGTGCCGATACCCTGGTCCTGGGCTGCACCCATTATCCGCACCTTGGTAGGCTGATCGCGGAGATTGCAGGATCCCGGACGACCGTGTTGGACTCCGGGGCTGCCGTTGCGCGGCAGGTTCACCGCCGTCTGGCCGAGGCCGGTCTGCTCGCACCGCCCGGCCGCGTGGGAACCGAGCGTTTCTGGACGAGCGGCGAGCCGGGCACGGTCGCTGCGGTGTTGGAACGCCTCTGGGGCGCACCGCTGGAGGTCTATCCCTTGACCCGGGAGGCTGCGACACCGCTTTTCGGAGGGGGTGCGGCCCTCGTCGTTCAAGGCGCCGGGTGCAGCCGATGATGTCCGTCGGCGTGCAACCTCTTTGCGGAGACATCATGCGTGGAAGAATGAGAGTCCGAATCGCCGCGATCGTCACCCTTCTACTCACCGCGTTTGCCTCGTCAGCTGTCTTCGCCGACGAGCCGTGCCTCAAGATGGTGTTCGGGCGTTATTGTTTGGGCGGTGATGTCGGGCCGCTGTTGCAGGTCGTTCCGCCCCCGCTTGTACGCCAGGAGCAGGATGCGAGCCTGGCTTTGGTGTTCGCCGATGCTCCGGACCGCCTCTATGTGCTCGCCTTCAACGGCAAGGTTTACAAGGTCGTTCGCGCCTTCGGCGTCTCCACGCAGCTGCGCTACGAGGAGACCTATGCCGCCTTGCGCGACATCTACGGGCCCGGCGAAGACCGCAGCCGATTCGCCCCCGATGCGACCACGCCCGGTCGCCGCCTGGTCGCGATCCGTCGCGGCGAGGGCGTCGCCATGCATGTCTGGACGCCGTCTCCGACCTGGCGCATCGAGCTGTCCTGGACCCGCGAGATGGGCCTCTCGCTCGCTTACGTTGCCACCGAGCTCAGCGCTGCACGCGCCGCCCAGATCGATCGGGGCCTCTGAGCCCGGTCCGGCGTGTCTCAGTCGCGGCTGTCCGTGCGCCCATCCGTCGGCTGCCCGACCAGCGCGAGTCCGCCGTCGTCCAATCCGGAAAGCACGACCTTGACGAGCTGGTTGCCGTCGATCGCGGTCTCGTGCGTCGCGACCTGTACCGGCAGATAGTTGGGGCTGTAGCCGAATCGCGTCTCCCGGCGCTCGCCGTCGGGGTTGCCCTCGCAGAGGATCTCGACTGACTTGCCAATCTGCTCGCGCAGGACCGCCGTGCGAATGCGCAGTGCGAGGTCCTTCAGAGCGATCAAGCGCCGATGCTTGGTCCGGCTATCGACCTGGCCCGGCATCTCGGCCGCTCGGGTTCCTGCCCGAGGCGAGTAGGCAAAGGCATGGATGTGGCCGAATCGCATCGACTCGGCGAAGGCGAGCGTCTCGTCCCAGTCCTCCTCGCTCTCGCAGGGGAAGCCGACGATGATGTCGGTCGTGATGTTGAGGTCCGGCACGCGCGCGCGACCCTGCTCGACCAGGCGCGCGAATTCGGCCGTCTTGCAGCGCCGCGCCATGCGTCGCAGGACGCGGTCCGAGCCGCTTTGCAGCGGCAGGTGCAGATGCGGCATCAGGCGCGGATCCTCGAAACATCGCCAGAACGCATCGCCGAGATCCCAAGGCTCCAACGAGCCGATGCGTAGACGCGGGATCCCGGTCTCGCCGAGGATGCGCGCGATCAGCTCGGAGAGCGTGCTGCCCGAGTCGCCGCCGTATCCGCCGAGATGCACGCCGGTCAGGACGACCTCGCGGATGCCCTGCTCGACCAGCCGATCGATGGCGCCGATGATCTCGGCATGGGTCCGGCTACGCTCGGCCCCCCGCGCGACGGTGGTGATGCAGAAGGTGCAGCTGTAGCGACAGCCGTCTTGGATCTTGATGAAGGCACGCTGACGGCCCCGCGCGAAGAGCGCTCCGGCTGCATCGTTTGCAGCCGCCTCGGGCATAGCCGGAAGGCTCAGGGTGGTGAGCGCGATCTCGACCAAACGGTCCTTGTCGCGATTGGCGACGATCAAATCGACGCCGGTCTCGGCCGAGACGGCGCTGTCCGCGAGCGTGGCGAGACAGCCGCTGACGATCAGCCGCGCCCCTGGATTGGCGCGTTGGCTGCGCCGCAGGACCCCGCGCGATTTGCGCACCGCCTCCTGTGTGACGGCGCAGGTGTTGACGACGACCAGATCGGCGGGGGCGCTCGCGTCGACCACGCGAAAACCCGCGTCCCGAAAACGCTCGGCCCACTCCTCGGATTCGGCCTCGTTGAGCCGGCAGCCGAGCGTCGTGATATGGACGCGACGCCCGAGGCTTACGGCGAGGCCATTCTGATCGGGTCGGATCTCAAGCCCCCGGCGCGCTCGGCGCCTGCGGCGTCGGCGAGTTCTGGTGGATCAGCAGGCGCCAGCCATCGGCCCCTTTCCTGAAGACATTGGTGCCGTAGATCGCGGGACTCGGCTGACCCGGTGCCCCGCCCTGCATCCGCTCTTCGATCAGATGGATTGCGGTTTCTCCGGCCTCGATCCAGGCGAGGTGACGCACCTGGATGTCGAAGGCCCCGGCTTGCTCGAAGATGGACCGCCACAGCTGCAGCACCTCGCGCCCCATCACCAGCGGCGTCATCGGCAGGAGACAGGCGATGCCCTCCGAGTCCTCCCACACGTGTGTCATGGCCGCGGGGTCGCCCGCCTCCAGCGCATCGTAGAAGGCGTCCTCGGCGTCCTGGGGTGTCTCGAAGGGCATCGGCGTGGGTTCCTGACTGATGGGGTTGATCCTTGGCGGTAAGCAACCGTTCAATAACAAGTGATCCATATTAGCCCCTCTCCCCTCGCGGGAGAGGGGGAGAATGAACCGCAATGGCTAAGTCGTTTCTGAACCGTTATTGCGCCAGGCAAAGCCTGGAAGAGGGGGAAG
>NZ_DATITZ010000317.1:0-16840 GCF_035467215.1 Thiocapsa sp.
GCCGTGTACGGACCCGTACGCACGGTTCTGTGGGCAGACGGGGCTTCGGCCCCTCTGACCCGATCCAGCCCGCGACAAGTGTATCGGACCGAGTCCCGGCAACGCGGTGGTTTGGAGGATGGGTTTCGCTGCGCTCTACCCATCCTACGTTTCTGATTTTTTGGTGTTTATTTGGGGGCGTTGGATCCTCGCCGTCTGCGGAGCGCTCGATAGGCCGCGATCTGCTGCATGATTTGCGGAAAGGGCAGGTGCTCGAGGGCGCCGAAACGCGCGATGGCGGCGAGGATCAGTTCGCGCACGTCGGCGATCTCGGCGGGGGCAGGCGCCTCGGGATCGAGTGCGACAGCGATGCCGCGCAGGCCGCCGATCTGTAGGCGCATCGCCTTCGCATGGGGCAGCGCGCGCTGCGGGTCGTCGGTTTTGAGTGCGAACCTGGCCTGCCGGCGCAGGAGATCGAGCAGGGCGATGCAGGTCTCCTGCGCCTCGTCGGAGCCGCAATGCACGCCCTCGCGTTCGGCGATACAGAATTTTTCGGCCTCCGAACAGCGGCACTGATTGGTCAGGATGCCTTTCTCGTAGGCGCAATAGCGCTCGTTGATGGCGCGATAGGTTCGGCGAAAGGCATCGTTGTCCAAGTGTCTGTCAACTCCCTGAATCGGTAGGAATCTTGAAGCGCTGAATCAGGCGGCGATCGCGTTTTGTGGGGCGCCCGGATGCGTCGCCTGCACCGACGCCGGTGTCGCGGCGCTCGCGCACGATCTCCTGGCGTTTGAGTAGACTTGCCTCGTCCTCACGGTAGAGCAAGGCCGCTTCAGTGGCCGAGCGGCGTTGCTTGCTCAGGCCGAGGACCTCGATGTTCCAGACGAGACCGCCTTTGTGGATCTCGATACGGTTGCCGATCGCGATCGCCCGCGCCGGCTTGGCACGCAGCGCGTTGACCTTGATCTTGCCGCCGTTGATGGCCTCGACGGCGAGATGGCGGGTCTTGAAGAAGCGTGCCGCCCAGAGCCATTTGTCCAGACGAACGCTTTCCGGCGAGCCGCTGCCTTCACTCATCGGCGCATCGCGCATCGACCGGAACGAGCAAAGGATCGAGCTCGCCGCGTGCATCGAGCATCGCGAGATCGTCGTAACCGCCGATATGGCGGTCGTCGATGAAGATCTGAGGCACCGTATGCCGGCGACTGCGCCGGCGCATGATCGCCATCTGCTCGCGGTCGCCCTCGACCGAGATCTCCTCGAAATCGACACCCTTGCGCTGGAGCAAGTGGCGTGCGCGCGAGCAGTAGGGGCAAATCATCGTGGTGTACATGGTGATATGAGGCATCGCGGTCTTCACCTTGCAGACGGTGGACGTTCAACGACGGTTTGGAGATGATGGCGAAGCTTCGCCGTCCGGGGTGCCGGCCGTCAACCCGACCTTGAATCTGGAGCAGGACCATCATGTACCGCGACACGCCGCACCCGATTCATCGCAGAGACTACCGCCCGCCCGAGTTCCTGATCGACCATGTCGATCTTAGATTCGAGCTTGACCCGGATCGCACCCGCGTGGAGGCCAGCCTGCAGGTGCGCCGAAATCCGGCGGCGACCCGCGGCGACGGGACCTTCAGGCTCGACGGCGAGCAACTGGATCTGGAGGAGGTGGCGCTCGACGGGCATATCCTCCTGCCTGCCGAGTACCGCGTGGAACCCGATTCGCTCACGGTGCACCGGGTTCCGGACCGTTTCCGGCTCGACACGCGCGTGCGCATCCATCCCAACCTCAACACCGCGCTCGAGGGGCTCTACCAGTCCGGCGACATGCTCTGCACCCAGTGCGAGGCGGAGGGGTTTCGGCGCATCACGTACTTCCTGGATCGCCCCGATGTGATGGCCCGTTATCGGACCACACTCGTCGCCGATCGCGAACGCTTCCCCGTGCTCCTGTCCAACGGCAACCGGATCGAGGAGCGCCTGCTTGACGACGGCCGACACTTGGTCTCCTGGGAGGACCCCTTCCCCAAGCCCAGCTACCTCTTTGCCTTGATCGCGGGCGACCTGAGTGCGATCGAGGATCGCTTCACGACGGCATCGGGCCGCGACGTCGTGCTGCAGATCTTCGTGGAGCCGCACAACCTGGACCGCTGCGACCACGCCATGCAGTCGTTGAAGAAGGCGATGCGGTGGGACGAGGAGCGCTTCGGTCGGGAATACGATCTGGACGTCTACATGATCGTGGCGGTGAGTCATTTCAACATGGGGGCCATGGAGAACAAGGGCCTCAACGTCTTCAACGACAAGTTCGTGCTGGCGCGCGCCGACACCGCCACGGACGACGACTTTCAGGGTATCGAGGGCGTCATCGCGCATGAGTATTTCCACAACTGGAGCGGCAACCGCATCACTTGCCGCGACTGGTTTCAGCTCAGTCTCAAGGAAGGCTTCACCGTCTATCGGGATCAGGAGTTCTCGGCCGATGTCGGCTCGCGCGGCGTGAAGCGTGTCGCCGACGTACGCCTGCTGCAGGCCCATCAGTTCCCCGAGGACAGCGGTCCGATGGCGCATCCGGTGCGGCCCGACTCCTATGTCGAGATCAACAATTTCTACACCGCGACCGTCTACAACAAGGGTGCGGAGCTGGTGCGGATGCAGGCGACCTTGCTCGGCCCGGAGTTGTTCCGCAAGGCGACCGATCTGTATTTCACGCGCTATGACGGCCACGCCGTGACGACGGATGACTTCGTCGCCTGCATGGAGGATGCGAGCGGGCGCGATCTCATGCAGTTTCGCCGCTGGTACTCTCAAGCCGGGACCCCTTGCCTGCACATCGAGGCTACGCACGACGCGGAGCGGGCGACCTACAGTCTGCTGATTCGCCAGGAGATCGCGCCGACGCCGGGCGAGCCCGAGAAGGATCCGCTGCATCTTCCGCTGGCGATCGCTCTGCTGGGTCCGGACGGACGGGAGCTTGCGCTTCGCCTCGAGGGGGAACCGAACCCCGGGGATCCGGGGACGCGTGTCCTGGAGGTGCGCGATTGGGAGACGCGTCTGTGCTTCGTGGACATTCCTGTCCGGCCGGTGCCCTCTCTGCTGCGCGGATTTTCCGCTCCGGTGCAGCCGAGGTTCGACTACGGCGACGAGGAGCTGCTTTTCCTGTTGCGTCACGACAGCGATGGATATTCGCGCTGGAATGCCGCGCGTATCCTGATGCAGCGTGTCCTCTCGACGATGACGGCGGATCCCGCGGCCGAGGTTCCGGCCCCTTTCGTCGACGCCTTTCGCGGCGCCCTGACGGACCCGGAGACCGACAAGGCCCTGCTGGCCGAGGTGCTGACGCTCCCCTCCGAGTCGTCGCTCGGCGATCAGATGGACACCGTCGACGTGGCGGGGATTCACCGGGCCCGCAAGGCGCTCCAGCGCATGCTCGGCGAGCGGCTCGCCGAGGAGCTGTTGCGCGTCTATCGCGACAACGCCGACACCGAGCCCTATGCGCCGACACCCGAAGCGATCGGCCGGCGTGCACTCAAGAACCTCGCTCTGAGCTACCTCATGGCTGCAGGCAACGCGCAAGGCCTTGCGCTCTGCCGCGCGCAGTTCGCCGATGCCGGAAACATGACGGACGCCATCGCCGCGCTGCGTCTGCTCGTGGATCACGGCGGCGAGGAAGGCCCGCGCGCACTGGATGCCTTTTACCGACGCTGGTCCAAGGAGCCCTTGGTGATCGATAAGTGGTTCAGTGTCCAGGCGACCAGCAGCCGCGAAGGCACCTTGGGCGCCGTGACCGGCCTGCTTCTGCACCCGGACTTTTCGCTGCGCAATCCGAATCGGGTGCGCAGCCTCGTCGGTGCCTTCTGCACGGCCAATCCGGCACGATTCCACGCCGCCGACGGCAGCGGCTATCGATTCCTCGCCGACCGGGTGCTGGAGCTGGACCCGCTCAATCCGCAGATCGCGGCGCGGCTGCTCAAGGCGCTCATCCGGTGGCGCCGCTACGACGCGGACCGTCAGGCGCTGATGCGCGCCGAGATCGAGCGCATCCTCGCAGCCGAGGAGCTCTCCAGCGACACCTACGAGGTCGCCTCGAAGGCGGTGGAGGATCCCGAGCATCCTGTCCGATGACGCCTCGTGAACTCCGGATGACGCCTTAGAGAACCGCATGCTCGGAATCGTCGATCGCTATCTGCTCTCGGAAGCCGCCAAGGTCTTCTCCGCCATCGTGGCGATCCTGGTGCTGGTGGTCGCGAGCATGCTTTTTTTACGCACGCTCGAGGAGGTGAACGTCGGGGCGTTGAGCGCGCACTTGGTGATCAAGTTTCTTGGCTTCCAGGTCGTGCGCGACATGCCGAACCTGCTGCCGCCGGCCTTTTTCCTGGCACTGCTGGTGACCTTGAGCCGTTTCTCGCGCGACAGCGAGCTGATCGCCATGAGTGCCTGCGGTATCGGTCCGCAACGTGTGTTGCGGGCGTTGCTCCTCCTTGCCGTGCCGGTCGCCTTGGTCACCGCCTGGATCTCCTTGATCCTGCAGCCTTGGGCGGCCGCCGGGATCCATCAGATCCGGATGCAGCAGAAGGAGCAGGCGGCACAGATCGCGGGGCTTCAACCGGGTCGGTTCTATTTCGAGCAAGGCGGGGAGCTGGTGCTCTATATCGGCGACATCGACCGACAGCAGTCGCTCGGCGATGTCTTTATCCTCGACCGTCGCGAGGACACCGCCCGTCTGGTGGTGAGTCGTGACGGGCGACATCGGATCGAGGAGGGTACGGGCGACCATATCGTCACCCTGTCGAGCGGGCACCGCTTCGACGGCGATCCGGGTTCGGCGGCCTTCATGATCGGCGAGTTCGAGGAGTATCGGATTCGCATCCGGGCGTCCGGCGCCGCGCAGGGCGTGATCTCCAAGCGCTCCACCACGCCCTCTCTCGACCTCTTGGCGTCGCCGGAGCTTCCCGACCGTGCCGAGCTCGAGCACCGGTTGGCCGCGCCACTGGCGATCATGGTTCTCACCGTCGTCGCGATACCGTTGGTGGCGCTCTCTCCGCGCCAGCGCAGCTCCGGTCGCCTATCCCTTGCCTTTTTGGCCTATTTCAGCTTCTTTAACCTGCAGCGCCTCGCGGAGAATTGGCTTGCGACAGGCGTGACCCCGGTCTGGTTGACGAGCTTCTGGTACCAGTTCGTGATCCTCGGCATCGTCTATCTGGTCTTGCTCCCCGAGAGCCTTTGGCTCAAGCGCATGATCGCACGCGTTTCAGGCGGGCCGAACGGGCGGCTCGGCGAGCAGCCGGGTTAAACTGCGCCCAGCCCGGTATGCAATGCTTTTGGATGGGATCGGCCCCGGCAGACTTGACCGCCGCTGCAACCGGCGCGGTTTAAATTACGAACCGGTCATTGATCGTTTCCGTAGGCACCTCAGGGACGCGTCACCTCCGCGTAGGCGCGGGCAAGGCGCTGGTCCTCGGCAACGAAATGATCGAAGCACCAGCGTTTGACCCACTGCAGCGACTCATGGCTGAAGGCGTTGCCGTGATCGCGCACCGCCTGCCGGCGAAGCTCCGTGAGCTCCGCCAACTGCAGGCTGTGCTCGCATTTGTGGGTCTGGAAATCGTCGTAATCGATCGACAGCATGATCGCTTCCTCGCGTTTGAAATGATGCCTCAGGTGATCCAAGAGGGCCTCGAAACGCGCGAGGGGCTCGCTGTCGGCGGCGTCAGGGTCCCGATCATCGCCGATTCCGGCGGGATTCAGCTCCGACCGGGGTCGGCTGGCGAGCAACTCATTCACCAGGACGACGAGCCGACGGTGGTCGGCGTCCAATGCAGGGATGCCCATGCACCATTCGTCCCGCCACACCAGCGGGGTCTGCTCGGGACGCTCGAGTATCCTCGACGTCTGGGTTTCTCGCGAAGCGACGGGGCTCTCGAGCCGATCCGACCGAGCCTGGCCGACGGGCAGCGAGCCGGTGGCGTGACGCGTATGCCGATTCATCATGACCTCCTCGACTGCGGCCGATGGATTCGAGGAGTCGCTGAAGGGCATCGCGCAGGAGGCGCCCCTTCAGACGGATCCGTCAGGCCGTCGTGATCAAACCTTCGTCCGGGCGGCGTGATGCGCACGTCCCGATCGTCTTGCCTTGCACCCGCTCCTGATCGACCCATCCAGCTCAACCCCTCCAGCCGAGCCAAGGTCTCGACCCCTCGAGAGACCTGTGAGTGCGGGCGACACCATAGGCCGGCCGACGGGATCGATCCTTATCCTGAATCAATTCGCCGAGGGGCCTGTCTCGATCCGCGCGAGCGGACGAACCTCCGCGCGGCCGCGCGGGCGGTGAGGGTGACTTGAAGTCGACGGCATTGCCGACGCCGGATGTCCAGCACAAGCCCCCCTGCGGACATCCACTCACCGTGCCTCGGGGCCTCGGCGCAGCGAGATTCCCGCGATCACGACCGCGAGCGTGACGACCGCGACGATGATGGTCGCCAGCGCGTTGATCTGCGGGGAGACCCCCATCCGCACGCTCGAATAGATCACCATCGGCAGGGTCGTCGAGCCGGGACCCGCGACGAAGCTGGCGATGACCAGGTCGTCGAGCGAGAGCGTGAAGGCGAGCAGCCAACCCGAGAGCAGTGCCGGGGCAATCAGCGGGAGCGTGATCGTCAGATAGACGCGCAGCGGCCGGGCGCCCAGATCCATCGCCGCTTCCTCAAGCGATCGATCCATCTGGGAGAGGCGCGCACGCACCACCACGGCGACATAGGCCATGCTGAAGGTGACATGGGCAATCGTGATGGTCGTGAAACCGCGACGGTCGGGCCAGCCGATGGTGTGTTGCATCGCCACGAAGAGCAGCAGCAGCGAAAGCCCGATGATCACATCCGGCATGACCAGCGGGGCGGTGAGCAGCAGCTCGAATCCGGTGCGTCCGCGAAACCTGCCATGGCGCACCAAGGCGTTGGCCGCCAGGGTCCCGAGCACGACCGCCAGGGTCGCGTTCACGGCGGCGATGCGCACGCTCAGCCAGGCGGCATCAAGCAGCTGCTGGTTGCGAAAGAGCTCGACGTACCACTTGGTCGAGAATCCGGTCCAAACGGTCACCAAGCGCGACTCGTTGAATGAATAGATGATCAGCAGCAGGATCGGCACATACAAAAAGGCATAGCCGAAGGCGAGTACCGTTAGCAACGGCCAGCGTCGACGGCTCATGGACGGCTTCCCTCCATGCGCTGTTGCAGACGCTGCATCATGACGAAGGGCACCACCAGCAGGGCGAGCAGCAGGATCGCGAGCGCCGAGGCGAGCGGCCAATCCTTGTTGGAGAAGAATTCGGTCCAGAGCAGCTTACCGACCATCAGGCTCTCGGGTCCGCCGAGTAGGTCCGGGATCACGAACTCGCCCACGACCGGGATGAACACCAACATGCTGCCGGCGACGATGCCGGCCATCGAGAGCGGCAGGGTGACCCGCAGGAAGGCCCGCATGGGTCGGCAACCCAAATCAGCCGCAGCCTCGAGCAGGCCCGGATCGAGCCGCGTTAGATTCGCGTAGAGCGGCAGGATCATGAAGGGCAGGTAGGAGTAGACGACGCCGATATAGATGGCCGTATTAGTGTGCAGGATTGCCAAGGGCGTGTCGATCAGACCAAGCCAGATCAGAAGATCGTTGAGCAGACCATTGGACTTGAGGATCCCGATCCAGGCATAGACACGGATCAGGAAGGAGGTCCAGAAGGGCAGCACGATCAGCATCAACAGGATGATCCGCCAACGCTCTGGTGCGGTCGCGATGGCATAGGCCATCGGATAACCCAGGAGCAGGCAGAGCAGGGTGCAGATGAAGGCGACCTGCAGCGAGTTGAGCAGGGCACTCAGATAGAGGTCGTCCTCCGCGACCATCGTGAAGTTGCGCAGATTGATCTCGATGCGCAGCAGACCCTCGTCGATCCATTGCCAGAGCGCGGTGTAGGGCGGTTGCGCGAGCGCCGGCTCGGCCAGACTGATCTGCAGCACGATGGCGAAAGGCAGGAGGAAGAAGAGCCCCAGCCACAGGTAGGGGATGCCGATGTTGACCAGGCGGCTCGTGCGATGCGCGTGTTTGGCGCGATTCGGGGGCGGTGCGGGCATGGTGCTCGATGGGTCTGCGGTCTATTCGGTGAGGACCACGCCGCTGGTCGGCGACCACTCGATGGCGACCTCTTGCTCCCAGGTGAGCGCCTGCTCGGTGCGCGGTTGGACGTTGGTCAAGGTCATCTCGACCAAGGCACCGTCGCCGACACGGATGCGGTAGATCGACACGTCGCCGAGATAGGCGATGTCCTCCACCCGGCCCTTGAGCTGATTGACCCCGTCGTTTCGGAAGTCTGCACAGAGCCGCATCTTCTCCGGTCGCACCGCGACCGTGACCGGCGTGCCGAGCACCATCGGATGGAAGCTGCGCATGCGCATGGGGCGGCCGACGCGGGTCTCGACCAGCACCTCGTTGCCCTCGGTGGCAACGACCTTGCCTTCGAATAGGTTGATCGAGCCGATGAACTCGGCCACCAGGCGACAGGTCGGGAACTCGTAGATGGCCGTCGGGGTGTCGACCTGCATGATCTGACCGGCATCCATGACGGCGATGCGCGTGGACATGGTCATGGCCTCTTCCTGATCGTGCGTGACGGTCACGAAGGTAATGCCGAGACGCTCCTGAAGGTTGACCAGCTCGAATTGGGTGTTCTCGCGCAGGCGCTTGTCGAGTGCACCGAGCGGCTCGTCGAGCAGCAAGAGCTTCGGGTGTTTGGCCAGACTGCGGGCGAGTGCGACGCGCTGGCGCTGTCCTCCCGAGAGCTGGTCGGGCCGACGTTTGCGCAGCTCGGTGATCTTCAGCAGCTCGAGCATCTCGCCGACACGCTCGTCGCGCTCGCGCCTCGACAGCCGATCCTGCTTGAGCCCGAACTCGACGTTCTGCTCCACGCTCATGTGCGGGAAGAGGGCGTAGGACTGGAACATCATGTTCACCGGCCGCGAGTAGGCGGGGACATCCGTGACGTCCACACCGTCGATGTAGATGCGTCCGCTGCTCGGATACTCGAGCCCGGCGAGCATACGCAGCAGTGTGGACTTTCCGCAGCCCGAGCTGCCGAGCAGGGAGAAGAACTCGCCCTGGAAGATGTCGAGACTCACGTCGTCGACGGCATAGACGTCGTCGAACTTCTTGGTGACCCGATCGATGCGCAGGTAGGGGACGGCCTTGGGATCCTGCCAAGGCTCGAGCGAACGGCGCTCGGCAAGTGTCGCCATCGGCGAGGACTCCGAGCCCGGTCAGCGATTCGCCTTGAGGCGCGTCCAGAGACGATTCAGATCGCGGATCTCCCGGTCGCTGCGCTCCGAGGGCACGAAGAGACGCGCCTTGACCTCGGCCGGCGGATAGATTGCCGGATCCTCCCGAACGGCTTCGTCCAGGAGCGGCGTGGCCGCGAGATTGGGATTGGCGTAGTAGACGGCGTTGGAGACCGCGGCAATGGCGGCGGGCTGCAACATGTAGGCGATGAAGGCATGGGCCGCCGCCGGGTTGGGTGCGTCCTTCGGGATCGCCATCACGTCGGTCCAGACCGCCGCCCCTTCACGCGGGATGACATAGTCGATGACCACGCCCTTGCCGGCCTCTTCGGCGCGCGACTGTGCCTGAAAGACATCGCCCGAGTAGCCCATGGCGACGCAGAGATCGCCGTTGGCCAGGTCGCTCATGTATTGCGAGGAGTGGAAGTAACGCACATGCGGATGGATCGCCTTGATCAGTGCCGAGGCGGCGTCGAGATCGGCCTTGTCGAGACTGTTCGGATCCTTGCCCAGATAGGCGAGGGCGGCGGAATAGACCTCGGTGGGGTCGTCGAGCAGACTGATCCCGCATGCGCCGAGCTTGGCTGCGGTCTCCGGATCGAAGACCAGCGCCCAGGTGTCGAGGTCCGCGGTCTCGCCCAAGGCGGCCTGGACCTTGTCGCGATTGATGCCGAGGCCGGTGGTTCCCCACATGTAGGGCACCAGGTGGGCGTTGTCGGGGTCGATGCTCGCGAGTTGGCTCATGATCGCCGGGTCGAGCTGGTCCAGACCCGAGAGTTTGGACTTGTCCAGCGGCAGATAGAGGTCGGCCGCGATGTGACGTGCGGCAAAGGGTCGTGCGGTCGGGAAGACCAGGTCGTAGCCGCTGCTGCCGGCGAAGAGTTTCGCCTCGAGGACCTCGTTGGAGTCGTAGACATCCAAGCGCGGTTTGATCCCGGTTTCGGCCTCGAAGCCGGAGAGCGTGTCCTCGGCGACGTAATCGCTCCAGTTATAGAGATGCAGGGTCTCGTCGGCACCGGCGACGGGCGAGATCATCGGCAAGGTGAGTGTCGAAGCAAGCACGAGGGCGGTGGAGGCGCGTTGCATACAGTCCCCGAGGAGTAATGACTTGGAGGTTGCGCCGAAGGCCGGCGTCGATAGGTCTGCAATGCTACTTCAGATTCGTCGAGCGGGTGTCGATTTTCAGTGTGAGCGGCGCGGTTTCGGTTGCAATGGGAACCTCCCGAATGGTTCGAGAGGCGTGCCGAGACGAAGCTGCCGCGGTCGTCCGAGCGGGCCGGGCCTACCGGGTGGCCCGCCCGCGCTCACCGAAGCCCCGCCGGCTCCGACAGTCGTCGGAGCCGGCGCGGCGGAGCAGCTCGACCAAATCACGCATACTGCACCGGGCCCGGTTTAGGTGCGTGCCGTCGCAGCCTCGACCGACAGGGCTCGCAACTCGATCTGAAGGCCGGATCCGAAGCGTTCGGTCGCCTCGCCCTTGGCCATCTGCACTGCGGTGACGATCGACAGCGCTTGAAGCACATCGCCGGGTGCTAAGTCCCGAGAGTCTCGCCGATGGGCATCGATACTCATCAGAAAGCGTTCGACCAGCGTCGCGACGTCCTCGTACGAATGGGTCTCCGGGTGAAGCGGCATGTCCACGTCAAAGGTGTCGCGGAGGGCTCGGGTCTGCTGAAGCTGCATGGCGTTTTCTCCTGGCTGTCGACATGGAATAAGGATCGAATCGGTGGACTCATCGCGATCCATCCGCAGCCGTCGGTCTTCTGGCTGCAATCATGTTCGCGTCGAGCATGGACAAGACTTGGACGGCGGCTCGCACACTCCCACTATGCACTTACGGTCGGGCTCGCTCCGCACCGGATCGCCACCTCCGACGAGATTTCTCGTGGGGTCAGGACTGAAGGTGAACGGTTAATGTCCAACTTTATGGGTCAACATTAGCGGTGCTTCTGATCCTTGTCAAGGCTAAAGCATAAACAAAACATGAACAGCTGATCACCACGAAGGAGACCGCATTGACCGACCAGGATGCCGCCCTACCGGGTCACACCTATCGCATCGGCGCCGTATCGCGGTTGACCGGGGTTCCGGCCGATACACTGCGCGTCTGGGAGCGCCGCTACAGCGTGGTCGCGCCGCTTCGTTCGGAGTCCGGCACGCGTCTCTACGGGACGGACGACGTGAGTCGCTTAACCCTCATCAAGCGCTTGGTCGATCGGGGCGATGCGATCAGCAGTGTCGCAAACCTGAGCCTCGATCAACTGCGCGAGCGGATCCGCGGAACGGATCTGCCCGAGCCTGCGGGTGCACCCGAGCGCCCGTGTCGGGTACTGGTGATCGGGTCGTCGCTCGCCGAGCGCTTCAGGCGCGAGGGTCCGATCTCGGGGGCAGGCGACATCGACATCGTCGGGCTGTTCGATTCGCGTCGGGCGTTTCTCGCTGCAGAGCCTGCGCCGATCACACCGGACGTCGCCGTGCTCGAGTACCCGACGATCCAAGGTGACCAGGTGCGCGAGATCGGCGAGCTGGTTGCAGCATGCGGCGCGGCCCGTGCGATCATCGTCTACAGCTTTGCAACTCGGTCCACGATCGAGCGACTCGATGCCCGTAGGCTGACTCCGAAGCGCGCGCCGGTCGATCTACAGGAGCTGCGCCAATGGTGCATGGGCCAATTTGCGAGGGCACCGGCACAGGCTGCGCAGGCGCCCGCGCTCGACCTGTCCTTGCCGATCCCGCCGCGGCGCTTTGCCGACGCGGATCTGCTGCGGATCGCCACCGCCTCGCCGAGCGTGCGCTGCGAGTGCCCGCACCACCTGGTGGATTTGGTGCTCTCCCTGAACGCCTTCGAGAACTACAGCGCCGAATGCGAGGACCGCAACGCCGAGGACGCGGCCCTGCACGCCTATCTCCACGCGGCGACCGCACAGGCACGTGCCATGATGGAGGTCGCGCTGGCGCGTGTGGTGGCGGCCGAGGGGATCCTGCTCGACACCTCGGATCGAGAAATCTGAATCCGACTGCCCGATAGCGCTAAGATAGCGGTTTAGTCCGCGGGTCCAGCGACCCGCGGCCACGGCATCAACACGAACGCCTCGGATTCCGACCCATGATTTCCCTGCTCGACTACGGCGCCGGCAATGTGCGTAGCCTCCGCAATGCCATCCATTCCCTGGGATTCTCATTGACCGAGATCGAGCACCCTGCGGATATCCTCAAAGCGGAGCGGCTCATCTTTCCCGGCGTCGGCTCTTTCGGGGCGGCGATGCAGCGCCTGCAGGCGTTGGGCTACATAGAACCCTTGCGCGAGTATCTTGCGGCGGGTCGGCCGTATCTCGGGATTTGCATCGGCCTGCAGGCGCTCTTCGAAGGCAGCGACGAGTCGCCCGACGTGCCCGGGCTCGGGATCATTCCGGGCCGGATACGCCGCTTCGACGCGGGCGCGCTCGCCGTCCCGCACATGGGATGGAACGACGTGCGCGCGAAGCGCGACTCACCCTTGTTCGCCGACTATGCCGGAGAGAAGCTCTACTTCGTGCATTCCTACTATGCCGAACCGACCGCCGAGAACCTGGCGTGGCAGCTCGCCGAGACGGATTATGGCCGGCCGTTTCTGAGCGCCGTCGAGCGAGGACGGATCTCCGCGGTGCAGTTTCATCCCGAGAAGAGCGCAAACGCCGGGTTGCGGCTGCTGCGACGCTTTCTTGCCGGAGACGAGCAGCCGATCGCCACGACGACCCCCTCGACCGATCGCAGCCCGACACATCTGGCCAAGCGCATCATTGCCTGTCTGGACGTACGCACCAACGATGCCGGTGATCTGGTCGTCACCAAGGGCGATCAGTACGATGTGCGCGAGGCCGGCGAGGTCCGCAATCTCGGCAAGCCGGTCGAGCTGGCGCAGCGTTACTACGAGGAAGGCGCCGACGAGATCACCTTCCTGAACATCACCGCCTTCCGCGATTTCCCGCTCGCCGATCAGCCGATGCTCGAGGTCCTCGAACGGACCTCCGAGCGCGTCTTCGTGCCGCTCACCATCGGCGGAGGGATCCGTGCCTTTCGCGATGCCCGCGGGAACGACTATTCCGCATTGGACGTGGCCGACGCCTATTTCCGCTCCGGGGCCGACAAGATCTCGATCGGGTCGGATGCGGTCGAGGCCGTCGAATGCTATCTGCAGCGCGGCGCCAAAGACGGCAGCACGGCCATCGAGCAGATCGCGCGGGTCTACGGCAACCAGGCGGTGGTGATCTCCATCGATCCGCGTCGTGTCTATGTCCGATCCCCCGAGGAGACGCACCATCACACCGTCGAAACCGCGACGCCCGGGCCCGACGGCGAGCGCTACTGTTGGTTTCAATGCACGGTCAAGGGCGGACGCGAGGGTCGCGACGTCGACGCCGTGGAGCTTGCGCGGGTCTGCGAGATCCTGGGGGCCGGCGAGATCCTGCTCAACTCGATCGACCGCGACGGCACGGGTGCCGGCTTCGATCTCGAGCTGGTTCGGGCCGTGAGGTCGGCGGTCGGTATCCCGGTCATCGCCTCGAGCGGTGCCGGCTGTGTCGAGCACTTCGCGGAGGTCTTCGCGGCGACGGATGTCGAAGCGGCGCTGGCTGCGGGGATCTTTCACCGGCGCGAGGTGCCGATTCAGGCGGTCAAATCCTATCTCCTCGCCCGGGGGATCGAGATCCGGGCCTGATGAGAAGGGGGCACGACAGCCCGATGGTCCGAACGCTCGCGCGCGTCCTCTTGGGTGTCTCGTTCGGCGTCCTCGTCGGCTGCGCCGTTCCCGGCCAGATGGCCGAGCCGAGGTCCGGACAGGCATCCGATCAAACCGACAACGGGCGCCGCGATACGATCCCCGGCTCGACCCGTCCTCCGCAAGGCATGAGCCGGGGCGATTGGTTGAGTAGGGTCGCCGCATGCCATCTTCTGCGCGTCGGGCAGAATCTCGACGTCGCCGTGACCGATTCGGCGGTAATCGCCGCCGCCGACAAGTACGGATTCCGGGTCGATGCGATCATCGAGCGGTCCAATCAGCTGGTCGTCGAGTACGACTCGCGCGGATCGGCACTCCTCGAATTCGCGACCGAGTCCTGTCGGCAAGTCTCCGACGCGACCGGAATGGCCTCGACCTTGGTTCGGTTCGAGCCGGACGGGACCTTGCGGATGCATTGGCTGCGCATCGACGGCGCCGAGATCGCCGACGGATTCGCGGAGAAGACTATCGGCGAGCTCCGCCGCGGACGTGCCGTCGGTCTTGTGATCAACAGCCCCGGAGGCTCGGTCTTCGAGGCGCGCAAGCTCGGGCGCTACCTGCGTACCATGGGTCTGCGCACCGCGGTCGATCAGGCCTGCACCTCGGCCTGCATCGATGTCCTCGCGGGAGGCGCAGAACGCTACGTCACGCCCGATGCGAAGCTGGGTATCCATCAGAGCAAGGTTCCTAGGCGCTTCAGCAGCCACGAGGGCGGTCAGCTCTATGTCGCCGACGCCTTCCTCTATCTACGCGAGATGGGCATCGACCCGGATGTCGCCATCGCCGCCGCATCCGTGCCCAACAATAAGATCCTTCTCATCTCGCTATCCGACGCGCTGCAGACCGGTCTGGTCACGGACGTGATCGAGCGCGTGGAGTGAAGCTGCGCTCGGACTGATCCGCACGCCACGTGCCGCTTTGGGCGGAGTGATGAGCCGGGCCGCCGAGGCGGGCGTTCCAAAGAGTTCGCCACTTCCATGCGCTGGATCAAAAAAAACATCTGGATCAAAGCCTTCTATTGATATCCAATAGTAACGATTTACGGAATTATGAAAATTAATAGATCATAATTCCGTAAAATTCGCACAGTCTTCTAGGACGGCAGTCAATCCGTGCTCGCGTTCAGGCGATGCGGCACGACCGAACGATCGCGTCGCAGGTCCGAATCTGCGCCCGGCTCATCTCCGGATCTCCGTCCGACCTTTGCCTGATCGAGCAGTTTATGGCATCCATCTTCACCGCTGTCGGCTTCATGGCCGCTCTCGGCCTACTGCTCGCCACGATCTTGATCCTGGCGAATCGGCGGCTTTACGTCTACGAAGACCCGCGCATCGACCAGGTCGAAGACCTGCTGCCGCGCGCGAACTGCGGTGCCTGCGGTACCGCGGGCTGTCGACCGTTCGCCGAGATGCTGGTCAAGGGCGAGATTGCGCCCGGCCGCTGCACCGTCAACTCGCCCGCGATGAACAAGCTCATCGCCGATTTTCTGGGCGTCGACCTCGGCGCCGACGAGAAGCGCGTGGCACGGCTGGCCTGTGCCGGCGGTGCCCACGTCGCCTTCATGCGGGCCTCCTACGGCGGTGTCGAATCCTGCCGCGCGGCCGCCTTGGTTTCCGGCGGCGGCAAGGGTTGCTCCTGGGGCTGTCTGGGGATGGGCGATTGTGCCGAGGTGTGCGACTTCGATGCGATCCGACTCGATCGCCACGGTCTGCCGATCGTCGATGCCTCCAAGTGCACGGCCTGCGGGGATTGCGTCACGATTTGTCCGAAGGATCTCTTCAGCCTGCATGCCATCAGCCATCGCCTGTGGGTGGCCTGCAAGAACCTGGACCCGGGAGACGAGGGCGAACATGAATGCGATGTCGTCTGCACGGCGTGCGGACGCTGTGCGCTGGATTCCCCCGAGGGTTTGATCGAGATTCGCGACAATCTGGCCGTCGTGGACTACACCAAAAACGCGATCGCCTCGAAGGTCGCCATCGAGCGCTGTCCGACCGGCGCCATCGTTTGGCTCGAACCGGACGGTCGGATCATTAAAGGGAAGGACGCCAGAAAGGTTATCCGCAAAGAGGCATTGCCGCTGGCTTGACGCCTGGGTCGGGGACCGCCGTCCGCTGCAATCGGCACGCCCCGGAATCGGTCGTTCCCGGAATCAGTTGTGCGAAGAATCGAAGCATCCACCCTGTCGCGCCCTCGAGCCCCGGCTTATCGCCGGTGGCCGGGCCGCCGGGTCAACCACAGAGAAGCCCCATGTTCGGAAAGCCCATGTTCGGAAATAAGGACGAGAAGCAGGTCAAGTATCCCGGCACACGGATGGCGATGGACGGCAATACCGCCGTCATCATGTGCGAGCGCGAAGCCTCCGACGCGGCCGGCGCCTATCCCATTACGCCGTCCACCCAGATGGGCGAGTATTGGGCCGAGGAGGTCGCCAAAGGCCACCTCAACGTGTCGGGAAATCCGCTGATCTTCGTCGAGCCCGAATCCGAGCATGCCGCGGCGGCCGTCACCGCCGGTATGTCCATGACCGGCCTGCGCGCGGTGAACTTCTCCTCCGCCCAGGGCGTGGCCTTCATGCACGAGTCGCTTTATGCGGCCGTGGGCAAGCGTCTGCCCTACGTGCTGAATATCGGTGCGCGCGCCATCACCAAGTCGAGCCTGAACGTCCACTGCGCCCATGACGACTATCACTGCATCGACGATACCGGATTCACCCAGGTCTTCGGCAAGAGCGCTCAAGAGGCGGCGGATCTCAACCTGATCGCCCGCAAGCTCGCCGAGCTGACCCTCA
>NZ_DATITZ010000318.1:0-2585 GCF_035467215.1 Thiocapsa sp.
AAGTGGAGCGCCGGGTTAGCCGCTTGGGTTCTCTTGGTCCGGCCCCCCGGTAGTCCGCCGATGGGGCCGGGATCTTGTTGCGTCAGGATTCCGGGATTTCCCAGAAATCCTCCGCGACCGTTCCCGTGAGAACGTCTTCAAGCGTGATCTTGTGGTAAACGAATTGCACCGTTTCGCGCGCCACGGTGTCGGTTGGCCCTGCGCCGCTCACCGAGAGGTCGACGATCCGTGGTTGTGTCAGTGTAATCCGGTAATAGAGCTGCTTTGTTTTGCGTGGGGCGTTCCGGTAGAAGGAGCACTCCACGGCCGCTAGGGTTCGATTCGTGACCGCGGCTTGAAACAGGGCCGGAGACAGCGCATCGAGCTTCTTCAAGATCGTAGCCGGACGATGTTGGCGTTTGCCGGTAGGCAGTCCGCTTGCCGGCTCGTAGCTGCCGATGATGCCGCCAGAGAAGGCATCGACAGGCACCGACGCATCCATCAACTCGCCCGTGATTCGGCATTGAATCTCGTCGCCATAGGCCGAGGACGCCGCCATCGATAAGGCAACGGCCGTCAGCATCATCACATAACGGTTCATGTTCGCCTCCATGAGGTTCGATTGAACGACACTGCAGTCCGATCGCGTGATCCGCGATTTCCTTAAAAGTATAGTTTCGGCATGGTTATCTGTTTGGATGCTGGGGTTCGACCTCTTGGGCGTCGTCGTTAGCCGATTCGCGACCACCACCGGTTAATCGACCCCGTGAAAGGCATGCGACTGGATTTGTCGCATCGTCGTGTCATCCTCGGTGCACCCAGCTCTCGAACGCCGCTGCATAGGGGCGATCGCCAAGGACTCCGTTCCCCGGAAAGACGCGATGCGACACGCGATACCGCCGATCCTTGCCATCACCGTGACACTCGGGTGTGCTTGCGCGAGCAATCAGGATCCGCAGCCCGAACAGACGCTCCTGGGATGGTCTCGGGCTCTCTCTCAAGCCGAAATCCCTGCGTCGGCGACGGCGATGGTATCGGTGCCGAGTCCGCCGGAGACGTCCTACGCGGCGTTTTTGCGCTGCCGCGACGCCCTCGGAAGGCATCTGGAGTGGGTCGGCGAGATCGCCCCGGCGCTCGTTGCATGCCATCGCGACTTCGAGCCACGCTCGCCGAGTTGCGAGGAATTGAACGCACTGCTCGATCCGAGCCGACTGGATTGGCAGACCGAGGTCGGTCGTTGCGCGGCGTCCGGAAACCTCGGGGGCTACGGGATCGAGGAGGTCGGTGCTTCGATCGTTGCCGGCGAGGCCCTGATCCCAGGACTCCTCGCACTCCAAGCGCGGATCCTCAGCGAGTGGTGACCACGAAGATGACCAAGGAGAAGACCCGATGACATTGTCGATGAGGACGATCCTGTGCGGGGCCCTGCTGGGTGTCGGTGCAGTGCTCGCCACATCCGCCCCGGCCGACACCGAAATCCGTCGCCCGATCCCCGGAACCAATACCCCGGACTACGGCGGGCCGCTCTCGATCGAGCGCAACGGCATCGTCTACCCTGCGATCCCGGGCACACGCACGCCGGATTATGGTTCCGATGACCGTCTGATCATCCGCGACGGCAAGGTCTACGATGCCATTCCGGGGACCAACACGCCGGACTACGGATCGGGGCGGTGGTTGCTGCGGGAGCGCTGAGGTATGGGTCAACACGGGGGATCGTCGAACAGAGATCCGAATCACGGCCGACTTGGAGACCTCGGGATGGGATCCAGCGTTGTTGCGACTTGCCCCGCGTGCGGCTTCGACAGCGGGCTGCTCATGATCGGCAGTGGAGCGGCGATCGCGGCACTAGCCCTGCGGCAGTGAAAGCATGTCCGGGACGGATCTCCCGTTCCAACCGCTACCTGTCGATAGGCGCGAGACGCTTCCGCCCAGGGGGCTCTCCGCGAGTATCTGCAGAATGTTTCGGTTTTCGTAGGACATGGCCGGACACTCCGTTGGGCCAAGAAACAGAACCCCTCCGGACTACGGCATGCGTCGCTCGTCCATCGGGGCAAGGATGTCTTGCGCGATAGCATCCCCGCTGGTCCAGGCGGCCTCGACCCGTGCGCCGAGACACCAGTCGCCGCCCGCGTAGAGATTGCGGGACGCATCGCGGGCGAAGGGGCGGCCGAGCGGCACGACGACGCGTGCGTAGCGCCAGCGATGCGCGGCGGCGTATCGAACGGCACCCGCCTCGGTGCCGAGTTGCTCGCACAGCGTGGGCAGCAACAGCGCGGCGAGGGCGTCGGGGTCAAGCTCCAGATGCGTGGCACTCCACGACGGGCTGGCCTGGGCTACCCAGCAGGCAGGCGCGGTTCGCCCCGGTTTGCTGCTGTCCTGCGCGATCCAGGCCAGCGGCGCGTCGGGATCGGCGCGGGTGACGAAAGGCCGCGGGGCATCCGGATCGAAGGCGGCCATCAGCGTGAGGCAGGGATCAAGGCGCACGCCGGCAACCTCGCTGGACAGCGGATGCTCGGGTCCGAGGAGAGTCGAGACCTGCGGGGTGGGCACCGTGAGGACAACGCGGTTGAACAACTCCGCGCCGTCGGCAAGGGTGACCCTCC
>NZ_DATITZ010000319.1:0-3432 GCF_035467215.1 Thiocapsa sp.
GACCTGAATCAGGCCGACACCCTCGACCTTCGAGACGGCATCCTTGACCATGATCGGCATCATGCCGGCGACCGGACAGGCCGGTGCGGTCAGCGTCATGTCGATCGACACGTCACCCACCGGGGAGATGTCGACCCGGTAGATCAGCCCCAGATCGTAGATATTGATGGGGATCTCTGGGTCCTGGACGCTCCGCAGCGCCTCGATGATGGGCTCGCGCAGCTCCTCGGCGTCCATCTGCTCGACCGCGACATCCTCCGTGAGCACGGCCGTGCTCGCACTCTCCTCGTCATGCTTGCCGAAGCCGGCAAAGCGGGCCAGTCTGTTCATGCTCGACCTCTTGACTGCAATTTCCGGTTGAACCGCGTCCGGTGCGACATGCGATGCCTTCATTCGACTCGACCATCGCCGAGCCGACTGCCTCCGGTCGCGGTTTAGGTTAAGGGGGCGGTTTCGAGTCGACGCCCGACCTCCTCGGATACCGCATCGCGGAGTGCATCGCTGTGCAGTGCATCGATGATCTCCTCGGCGAATCCCAAGCAAAGCATGCGACGAGCAAAGGGTGCCGAGATGCCGCGCGAGCGCAGATAAAACAGCTTCTCGGGCTCGATCTGGCCGACCGTCGTGCCGTGGCTGCACTTCACGTCGTCGGCGTTGATCTCGAGCTGCGGCTTGGTGTCGATCTCCGCGTTTTCGGACAACATGAGATTCTTGTTGGACATGGCCGCATCGGTCTTCTGCGCGTCCTTGGCCACCACGACCCGGCCGTCGAAGACCGCCCGGCCCTTACCGTAGAGGATGCCCTTGAAGGTCTCGCGACTCGAGCAGGACGGGACTGCGTGATCCACGTCGATGTGGTAGTCCATCAGTTGGCGATCGCCCGCGAGATAGAGACCCTGCAGATCGCATTCGGCATGCTCGCCGCTAAATCGGGTGACCAGATCGGTGCGCGCCCAAGCGGCGCCCAAGCCAATGTTGACCCCGACATAACGACTGCCGGCGTCCTGGCTCAGGTAGAGGCCCGTGATGTGGAAGGCGTTCGGGCTCTCGATCTGGATGCGGTCGTGCTTGAGCACCGCACCGCGCCCGAGCGACAGCTCCAACACCGAGTTGGTGCAATAGAGCGACTCGCCGAGACTCAAGTACCGCTCGATCAGGGTCGCCTGCGCACCATCCGCGAGCGAGACCAGATGACGCGGCTGCGCGACGCGCGGCTCGTCCATGCCGACGGAGAGATGGATCAGCTCGATGGGGCGCTCAAGGATGGCACCGCGATCGAGCAAGACCACCAAACCGTCGTCCAGACCCGCCGTGTTCAACGCCGCAAACAAAGGCTGGCTTTCGCCCGCCACGCCGTTGATGCGCTCGCGTAGGGCGTCGGGGTCGCTAGCCAACAAGGCACGCAGACCGGTCACGCGAACGCCGCGCGGCAGATCGCCGAGTGCGGACAGCGAGGGCGTATAACGGCCGTTCACCATCACCACGCGATGGCTATCCAACTCCGGAATCAGCAGCTCCTCGATATCGTGAAGCTGCAGTGCCGTGATCTCGTCCTCGACCCGAGCGAACCCCTGCTCGATCAGTCGCTTCAGACTGGTATAGCGCCAAGCCTCTTGCTTGGTGCCCGGCACGCCTTGCTCGCGCACTTGGTCCAGGGCGCTGCGCCGCTGCGCCTCGAGCCAATCGAGCCCGGCGCCGACCTCGCCGTCCGCGCGGGCGGAAAGCCAGGTGTCGAAGCTGGTGGGCGCAGCGCCGTTCATGCCGCCTGCTCCTGCTCGAGGATCCAGCCGTAGCCCTTCTCTTCGAGCTCCAGCGCCAACTCCTTGCCGCCCGAGCGGATGATCCGGCCTTTCGCCAGGACATGGACACGGTCGGGCTCGATGTAGTCGAGCAGACGCTGATAGTGGGTGACCACGATCATGGAACGCTCCGGACTGCGCAGCGCATTCACACCGTCGGCCACCACGCGAAGGGCGTCGATGTCGAGCCCGGAGTCGGTCTCGTCGAGGATCGCGAGCTTGGGTTCGAGCAGGGCCATCTGGAAGATCTCGTTGCGCTTCTTCTCGCCGCCGGAAAACCCGGCGTTGACCGCGCGCTTGAGCAAAGAATCGTTCAGATGCAGGATCTTCAGCTTCTCTTTTATGAGGCGAAGAAAAGACACCGCGTCCAACTCGCTCTCGCCGCGGGCCTTGCGGATGCTGTTGAGCGCCGCTTTCAGGAAGTAGGTGTTGTTGACGCCGGGAAGCTCGACCGGGTACTGAAAGGCCAGGAAGACGCCCAGATGGGCGCGCTCCTCGGGCTCGAGCGCAAGTAGGTCTTGCCCTTCGAAGGTAACCGATCCGGCCGTGACCTCGTAACCCTCGCGTCCGGACAGGACATGCGAGAAGGTGCTCTTGCCCGAGCCGTTCGGACCCATGATGGCGTGGATCTCGCCGGGACCGACCTCCAGATCAAGGCCCTTGAGGATCTCGTTCTCACCGACACTGGCCCGCAGGCCCTTAACAGACAGCATCATCAGTCTCCTGATCGATCGCGTCCGGCGTAACATCCGCGATCCTTGTGATTGGATCGATATGAGAGCCGGCCAAACAACGTCTAAGCTGACGCGATCAATATGTTTAATGTCGTTTTAAAATCTTGAACCGCGTCTCTCGAAGGGCGTTGATCACCGAGAGGCCGATATCAGGCGACGATCCCGCATGACCATCCGAACGCGGTTCAACAGGGTTCAACCAACCGCGCCTTCCAAGCTGATACTCAAGAGCTTCTGGGCCTCGACCGCGAACTCCATCGGCAGCTCGTTGAAGACCTCTTTGCAGAAGCCGTTGACGATCATCGAGACCGCGTCCTCCTCGGTGAGTCCGCGCGAGCGGCAGTAGAAGAGCTGATCGTCGCTGATCTTCGAGGTGGTCGCCTCGTGCTCGAGATTGGCGCTCGGGTGCTTCACCTCGATGTAGGGAAAGGTGTTGGCGCTGCAGCGGTCGCCGATCAGCAGAGAGTCGCACTGGGTGTGGTTGCGCGCACCCTCGGCCCGCTGACTGATCCGCACCAAGCCGCGATAGGTCTGTTGACCCTCGCCGGCGGAAATCCCCTTGGAAACAATGGTCGAGCTGGTGTTGCGCCCGAGATGGATCATCTTGGTGCCGGTATCGGCCTGCTGACGACCCTTGGTGACGGCGACCGAGTAGAACTCGCCGATCGAGTCGTCGCCGCGCAGGATGCAGCTGGGGTATTTCCAGGTGATCGCCGAGCCAGTCTCGACCTGGGTCCAGGAGATCTTTGAGCGCGCACCGCGACATTCCCCGCGCTTGGTCACGAAGTTGTAGATGCCGCCGCGGCCTTGGGCGTCGCCGGGATACCAATTCTGCACCGTCGAGTACTTGATCTCGGCGTCGTCCATGGCGATCAGCTCGACGACCGCGGCATGGAGCT
>NZ_DATITZ010000320.1:0-7972 GCF_035467215.1 Thiocapsa sp.
GGAGTGAGGAGTGAGGAGTGAGGAGTTAGCCTGCCAATCCAAGAGCTGAGAGCTGAGAGCTGAGAGCTGAGAGCTGAGAGCTGAGAGCTGAGAGCTGAGAGCTGAGAGCTGAGAGCTGAGAGCTGAGAGCTGAGAGCTGGAAGCAGGAAGCTCTCAGAATCCCATCGTCCGAGGAAACCACCCATGACCAACGAGCCACTAGACCCCTCGCGCATCGTCCACACCGAGCTGCTGCCCGGTGCGCGCAACTGGTCCTTCATCATTCGCCGCGGTTTCGCGCTGCGCCTGGCCGATCGGCGGGGCGGGGCCAATTGCTCGGCGCTCTTCTTCAACGCGCACGAGAAGCTCGAGCGCTACAACATGGCCGATACGCTCAAGGCCCAGCACACGGCCTTCTTGACCGCGGGTCATGTGTGCTACTCCGACATGGGTCGGATCCTGGTCTCGATCACGCAGGATACCTGCGGCTGGCACGACACCTTCTGCGGGGTGAGCGACGCCGCCTTGGTGCGCGAGCGCTTCGGCGTGGCCCGTTATCAAGAGGCACGCAATGCCTTCCTGCGCAATGGCCGCGAGCTTTTTCTGATCGAGCTCGGCAAGTGGGGTCTCGGGCGTCGCGATCTGGTCGCCAACGTCAACTTCTTCAGCAAGGTCGCGGTCGACGAGGCTGGTGTCATGCGCTTTGACACCGGTCATTCAAAGCCCGGCGATCATGTCGACCTGCGTGCCGAGATGGATACGCTGGTCGTGCTCAACACCTGTCCTCATCCACTCGATCCGGCGACCGAGTGGTCGCCCAAGCCGGTGGATCTGGCGATCTATCGCGTCGACTCGGCCGCCGAGGATGACCCCTGCCGGGTGTCCTGCCCCGAGAACGGACGCGGCTTTGCCAACACCGCCATCTATCACTGTCAGCTCTGAGGGCACCGGCATGACGACCCAGTCCACTCCCGTTGCAGACTTCACCGCCAACCTGGTCGAGAGCAGGCGCGATCCGGCCGACGCCGTCTACGATCACGAGATCCCGGCCGGCGAGCCCTGGCTGCATGAGCTGCGGGCCGGCCAGACCCTGCGCATCCTCGACCTCATGGGCAACCAGGCGGTGGACACCCTCTTCTACAACGCCCGTGACCCCGCCGAGCGTTACAGCGCCGTCGACACCATCCGCGCCCAAGGCAGCCTCTATCTCACAACCGGCTCGGTCCTGCTCTCCAACGACGGCAACCCGATGGCGACCATCGTCGCCGACACCTGTGGGAGGCACGACACCTTGGGCGGTGCCTGCGCTGCCGAGTCCAATCAGGTGCGCTATGCATTGGAAAAACGGCCGATGCACAACTGCCGCGACAATTATCTGATCGCTCTGGCCGAATCCAGCTACGACATGGGCAAGCGCGACCTGACCGCCAACATCAATTTCTTCATGAACGTGCCCGTGACACCCGAGGGTCGCCTGACCTTCGAGGACGGCATCTCGGACGCCGGCAAATATGTCGAGCTGCGGGCCGAGATGGACCTCATCGTCTTGGTCTCGAACTGTCCGCAGCTCAACAATCCGTGCAATGCCTACAACCCGACGCCGGCGCGGATGCTCATCTGGGACTGATTGAGGTGCCCGCAATCAGTTGAAATAATTTATTTTTAATATCTTAAACCGCGCTGGCTCCAGCGGTCGTCAAGTCTGCCGAGGCCGATCACATCCAGACACATCGCATACCGCGCTGGGCGCGGTTTAAGGCTTCGACGACCCCGGGGACGACCCCGCGGGTCATGTCATCGACGCGGGACGACCCGCGACCGCTCGGAATCGCCGACGATGTTCGACAAGGTCCTGATTGCCAACCGCGGCGCGATCGCCTGCCGCATCATCCGCACGCTCGACGCCTTGGGAGTCGGGTCGGTGGCGGTCTATTCGCGCGCCGATGCCGCATCCCGGCACGTGAGCCTGGCCGGCGAAGCGGTCTGTATCGGCGAGGCGCTCGCGGCCGAGTCCTATCTGGACATGGGTCGAATCCTGGACGCGGCCGAGGCGACCGGGGCACAGGCCGTCCACCCGGGCTACGGCTTTCTCTCCGAGAACGCGAGCTTCGCGGAGGCCTGCGAGCAGCGCGGTCTGGTCTTTCTCGGACCAACCCCGGCGCAGTTGCGCGACTTCGGGTTGAAGCACCGTGCGCGCGAGCTGGCCGCGGCCAACGCCGTGCCTCTGCTGCCCGGCAGCGGTCTGCTCGAGGACGCCGAGCAGGCGCGGCGCGAGGCGGAGCGGATCGGCTATCCGGTGATGCTCAAGAGCACGGCGGGCGGCGGCGGGATCGGGATGCAACAGTGCGCCGATCCCGAGGAGCTGACCGAGGCCTTCGAGCGGGTCCGCCGGCTCGGTCAGAGCAACTTCGCCGATGCCGGGATCTTCCTCGAGCGCTATGTGCGCGGGGCGCGACACATCGAGGTGCAGATCTTCGGCGACGGCATCGGCGGCGTCGTCGCGCTCGGCGAGCGCGATTGCTCCCTGCAGCGGCGCAATCAGAAGGTCGTCGAGGAAACACCGGCGCCGCACCTCCCGGCCGAGCTGCGCGCCGCCATGCTGAAGACCGCGCGCCGACTCGGTGCAGCTGTCGCCTATCGCTCGGCGGGTACGGTCGAGTACATCTATGACCCCGAACGGGCCGCCTTTTACTTTCTGGAGGTCAACACGCGTCTTCAGGTGGAGCACGGGGTCACGGAGGCCGCGACCGGTGTCGACCTGGTCGAGTGGATGGTGCGCCTGGGGGCGGGCAGTCTGCCCGATCTGGGCGCGATGGCCGTCGAGCCGCGCGGTCATGCGATCCAGGTGCGCCTCTATGCGGAGGATCCGGGCAAGGGGTTTCAGCCGAGCGCTGGGCTCTTTACCCGGGTCGAGCTGCCGTCGGACGTCCGCGTCGACAGCTGGATCGAGACCGGCACGCAGGTCTCGCCCTACTATGATCCGCTGCTCGCCAAGGTCATTGTCCACGCGGAGGATCGCCCCGCGGCTCTCGCGCGCCTGGGGCAGGCGCTGGAGCGCACCGAGATCGCCGGTATCGAGACCAATCTCGCCTACCTGCGCCAGATGATGCGCGATCCCGAGGTCGTGGCCGGGCGCCATCATACCGCGACGCTGGCGGGTTTCGACTATCGGCCCGAGACCATCGACGTCCTCGCGGCCGGCACCCAGACCACGGTGCAGGATTGGCCGGGGCGACTGGGCTACTGGGACGTCGGCATTCCTCCGTCCGGACCGATGGACGATCTGGCGTTCCGGCTCGGCAACCGTCTGCTCGGCAACGCGCCCGACGCCGCCGGGCTGGAGCTGACGGTCACGGGTCCGACGCTGCGTTTCAATCGCGATGCGCTTGTCTGTCTGACCGGGGCCGAGATGGTTGCGGAGATCGACGGCCGTCCGCTGCCTTGGTGGCGTCCGGTCACGGTGCGCGCGGGTGAGGTGCTGCGCCTTGGAGCGCTGGTCGGGTCCGGGGCGCGCGCCTATCTGACGGTGCGCGGGGGCCTTCAGGTGCCGACCTATCTCGGTAGCCGCGCCACCTTCACGCTCGGCCGATTCGGCGGGCACGGCGGGCGTCCGCTGCAGGTCGGGGATGTGCTGCATCTGGCGACCGACCCGGATCCGCTCGCCGAGCATCTCGAGGACGGGAGCGACGGGCGCCCGGCGCGTCCGGTCTGCCCGAGTCCCTCGTCCCGCGCTATGGCGACACCTGGACCCTGCAGTGGATCGACGGACCGCTCGGTACCCCCGCACTCCTGACCGAGCTGATCCCGCGCTACGGCGAGACCTGGACACTGCGGGTGATCTACGGCCCGCACGGTGCCCCCGAGTTCTTCACCGACGCGGACATCGCGACACTCTTCGCGACCGACTGGGAGGTGCACTACAACTCGAGCCGCACCGGCGTGCGTCTGATCGGACCCAAGCCGACATGGGCGCGGCCCGACGGCGGCGAGGCCGGGCTGCATCCATCCAACATTCACGATAACGCCTATGCCCTGGGGACGCTCGATTTCACCGGCGACATGCCCGTGATCCTGGGTCCTGACGGGCCGAGCCTGGGCGGGTTCGTCTGCCCGGCGACAGTGATCTCGGCGGATCGCTGGTGTCTGGGTCAGCTCCGGCCGGGTGATCGAGTGCGTTTCGTACCGGTCTCTCAGGAGACGGCCAATGCGCTGGAGGCTGCGCAGGACGACATGATCCTCCAACTCGCGGCGCCGGCCGCGGTGAAGGCCAAGCCGGTGCCACCCGCGGACCCGCGCCTGCGTCGGATCGATCCGCCCGAGCATCCGGTCGGCGTCACCTACCGGGCCTCGGGCGACAAGGATCTGCTCGTGGAGTATGGCCCGCAGGTGCTGGATATTCGGCTGCGTTTCCGGGTGCATGCGCTGATGCTTTCGCTCCGCAATGAGCCGATCCCGGGTGTGCTGGAGCTCACGCCGGGCATCCGCTCCTTGCAGGTGCGCTACGACAGCCGTGCGCTGAAGCTCGGCGCTCTGTTGGATCGGCTCGTCGAGCGCGAGCAGGCGCTCGGCGATGTCGAGTCTCTGTCGGTTCCGGCGCGCGTGGTGCATCTCCCCCTGTCTTGGGACGACTCGTCCATCCGGCTCGCGATCGAGAAATACATGCAGTCGGTACGACCGGACGCACCCTGGTGTCCGAGCAACATCGAGTTCATCCGCCGCATCAACGGGCTCGACGACACCGAGGAGGTCCGGCGCATCCTCTTCGAGGCGAGCTACCTGGTGATGGGTCTGGGCGATGTCTATCTGGGCGCGCCGGTCGCCACGCCGCTCGATCCGCGACATCGACTGGTGACGACCAAGTACAACCCGGCGCGGACCTGGACGCCCGAGAACGCGGTCGGGATCGGCGGCTCCTATCTCTGTGTCTATGGCATGGAAGGGCCGGGCGGCTATCAGTTCGTCGGACGCACGCTCCAGATGTGGAATCGCTTCAAGCGCACCCCGGATTTCGAGCGGCCTTACCTGCTGCGCTTCTTCGACCAGATCCGCTTCTATCCGGTCTCCGAGCAGGAGCTGACCGAGCTGCGCGAGGCCTTTCCGCGCGGCGGCTTCCGGCTTCAGGTCGAAGAGACACGGTTCAGTCTCGCCGAATACCAGGCGTTTCTGCAGACGAACGCGGAGTCGATCGCGGCCTTCAAGGCACGCCAACAGGCCGCCTTCGAGGCCGAGCGCGAGCGCTGGGCCGCGGCCGGTCAGCTCGAGGTCGATCAGGATGTCGGCAACGGCGCGTCCGGGCACATCGACGAGCAGGCCGAGTCGCTGCGGCTCGCGCCGGGCGAGCTGGCGATCGAGAGCCATGTCCACGGCAGTGTCTGGCAGCTCGCGGTCGAGGTCGGTCAGCAGATAGAGCCCGGCCAGGTGCTGCTGGTTCTGGAGTCCATGAAGATGGAGATTGCCGTGCATGCCGACCGCAGCGGACGGGTCGCGCGCATTCTCTGTCGAAGCGGCGCCCAGGTAACACCCGGTCAGGCGTTGCTGGTGCTGGATACGGCCGCCGACGCAACGGAGAAGACAGCATGAGCCGAACACCGCACTTGCCCCTGAACCTCTCGATCCGTCATCTCCGCGACGCTTATCGCGAGGGCCTGCTCACGCCGGCGACGCTGGTGGAGCAGATCCGCACCCGGATCGCCGAGCATGCGGAAGACAACATCTGGATCCATGTCCTCTCCGACGCCGAGCTTGCATCCTATCTGGCGCGCCTGTCCGAGGCAGATCCGGAGACGCTCCCGCTCTACGGCATCCCCTTCGCGATCAAGGACAACATCGATCTCGCGGGGGTGCCGACAACCGCCGCGCTGCCTGAGCTCGCCTCGACGCCCGAGCGCTCCGCCACGGTCGTCGAGCGCCTGATCGCCGCCGGTGCGCTGCCGATCGGCAAGACCAACCTCGATCAGCTCGCGACCGGTTTGGTCGGCACCCGCTCGCCCTACGGTGCCGTGCCCAATGACTTCGATCCGGACTATATCGCCGGAGGCAGCAGCTCGGGCTCCGCCGCGGCGGTCGCGCACGGGCTCGTCAGCTTCGCATTGGGGACGGATACCGCCGGCTCGGGGCGTGTCCCTGCAGCGCTCAACAACCTGGTCGGCATCAAGCCGACCCGCGGCCTCGTCAGCACCCGCGGCGTCCTGCCGGCCTGCCGCACGCTCGACTGCGTGAGTCTCTTCACGCTGGATCTGGCCGATGCAGGCATGCTGATGCCGATCGCCGTCGGCTTTGACCCGGAGGATCCATTCGCGCGGCCTGCACCCTCGTTGACGGCGGCGTCGTCGGCTGATGGACGCGCCGAGGCATCCTTTCGCTTCGGCGTACCCGCCGACCTCGAGTGGTTCGGCGACACGGCGAGTGCCAGTCTCTTCGAGGCAACGGTGAGACGACTGAGCGCACTCGGCGGCGAGGCGGTCACCATCGACTTCACGCCCTTCGTCGAGGCGGCGCGTCTGCTCTACGAGGGGCCTTGGGTCGCGGAGCGCTATGCCGCAATCGAGGACTGGATCCGGACCCGCCCCGAGACCCTGCACCCGGTCACCCGCGCCATCATCGAGCCGGCCGCCGAGGCGCGTGCGGTCGATGCCTTCAAGGCGCAGTACCGACTGGCCGAGATCAAGCGCAGGACGGAGACGCTCTGGCCAGACCTGGACTGCATCCTAACCCCGACGATCGCAACGCCTTACCGCATCGCGGAGGTCGAAGCCGATCCGATCCGGCTCAACAGCAACCTGGGCTATTACACCAACTATATGAACCTGCTGGACCTGGCCGCCGTCGCCGTGCCCGCGGGGATGCGACCCGACGGTCTGCCGTTCGGCGTGACCCTCTTCGGTCCCGCCTTCAGTGACGCGATCCTCGCTCGCTTGGCCGAGCGCCTGCACCTGGATCCGAGCCAGACCGCTTGGCCGACCCAAGGCGCGACCGGGCATCCGGTGTCGCCGGGTTCGATTCAGGAGCCCGGGCATCCCGCGGAGAACCCGAAGGCGTCCGAGCCCGAGATGCTCCCGCTGGTCGTCTGCGGCGCACACCTATCGGGACTCGCGCTCAATCACCAACTGATCGAGCGCGGCGCCCGCCTCCTGTGCGCAACCAAGACCGCGCCTTGTTATCGCCTCTACGCACTCCAAGGCGGTCCACCCGAGCGCCCCGGTCTGATCCGCGTCCCGACCGGCGGTGTCGCCATCGAGGTCGAGGTCTGGGCGATTCCGCAGACGACCGTCGGCAGCTTCCTCGCAGGCATTCCCGCACCGCTTGGCCTGGGTAGCGTCGAGCTGGCCGACGGACGCTGGGAAAAGGGCTTCATCTGCGAGGGCTTCGCGGCCGAGGGTGCCCGAGACATCAGTGCACTCGGGGGCTGGCGCGCATATCTGTCGGGTCCACCCGGAAGCGGGATTTGAACCCCACGAAATTCCCCCCGACCGAACCGCGAAGCTCTGCGACAATAGGCGGTCGCCGCGGCACGGGTCCGCGTGCTGCATTTCAGACAACCCGAAACGAAAAGACGAGAGAGGTACGTTCGACCAATGGCATCCCAAAGCACCAAACACGTGTTCGCATTCGAAGAAGGGGACGGCAAGGACAAGAGACTGCTCGGGGGCAAGGGCGCCAATCTCTGCGAGATGACCCAGATGGGGCTGAACGTCCCGCCTGGTTTTGTGATCTCGACCGCGGCCTGCCTGGAATACCTCGACTCCCCCGATCATGCGCTGCCGGCCGGGCTGATGGATGCGGTGCACACGCAGATGCGTGCCGTGGAGAAGAAGACCGGCAAGGGTTTCGGCGATCCGGACAAGCCGCTGCTGGTTTCGGTGCGCTCCGGCTCGGCCATGTCCATGCCCGGCATGATGGATACCATTCTGAATCTCGGTTTGAACGAAGAGACGCTGCAGGGCGAGATCCGCGCGACCGGGGATGCGCGCTTCGGTTACGACGCCTATCGCCG